>JAFUNV010000201.1 GCA_017472865.1 Ruminiclostridium sp.
TGCATGTGACGAAATATAATCGAGAGTAGCATCAAGGTTCTGCGACGAGGGATTGACTGTCAAAAACACACAGGTTGCATTGGTTTTGTCGCTGTGAACAATGCCGGGAGTTTCCGCAAATTCAAAGCAGTCAAAATTCGTGTACCACACTGCGTCATTGCCGCTTCGTTCATAGGAAAACAGGCATTTCTTCTCCCCGCCATCCTCATAAAGGTAATTCCATGCATTTGCAACAGGCGGAAAATACACAGGGAATTTTGTGTAGTCTGAAACGTTGATTTTTTCCTTGCTAAACTCTGCAAAGCTTTTAAATTCCGCCGTATCAAAACTGTCACGATTCGCCATATACTGAATAAGCAGATTCTGGGTGAAAATATAAGTGTGGGTTGCAAAGCCGTCTTTATACTCTGAATTGTAAGCCTTTTCGCAGATTTTTACATATTCTTCAACCGTGGGCTTTTTGCTGAAATCAATACCGATTTTGGTACAGGCTTCTTCATTATAGACTATCACAGGAATATCCACCTCAATAGGAAGCATCCATATATCCCCGTTTTTGTCTGTTGCCGATTCCTTGATATAAGGGAAGCATTTATCAAGATATTCAGCCACATTCGGTATATCATTCAAGGGATAAAAACTTCCTTTATCACGGATATTTGAGGAAAAATTCTCAAAGGAATTTACAACACACATATCGTAATTACTGTCCTGTGACAGCACCGATAAAGCAAAGCTGTCGGCGTCCATGGTTTCATAGTCGATAGTATAGCCGCAGCCGAAGGGAGCGTCAAAGCTATACTCTGAGGCTATGAATTTTATGGTGTTGTTTTTCTTTATGTATGCGCTGTTTTTGATACGGCAGAGCTGTTCTGCACCCTGCTCCGTGCCGTATGCTTTAAAGAACGTATAACCGCCTACGGTACGGAAGCTATCCATTACGAAATACCCTTCAAGCACCTGCGATATACCGTCATCCACGTTTGTTGCACCTGCGCATAGAGTGCCGATATTGATACCGTAGCCCGAGGAAAAAACATAGCGATCCGGCTCGTATAAATCGAAATTGTAGAGCTGTTCTATTTCGTGATACTGTTTATTTTTACCTTCAAAATCAGAGAAATAATAGCCGTCTTTATCTGCGCCATAAACCATACATTTTTCGTTGTAAAGAGAAAAAGCAATGGGAAAATTCACACCGCTTTCTGTAATTTCGCCCGTACTTATATCAACCGAAATCAGCTTTTCTCCGCCGTAATTGTAGATGCCGTATTCGTCGGTATATTCGGCTGTTACACCTGTTCTTTCAGCGGAAATCCCCAGAACGTAAACGGTATTTTCCCACACGTCAATACGCTTTATCTGTATAAAACCGTCAATATTACAGATATCATTTATTGTCCCGTTTTTCGTATCAAAATCACACAGCTTATACCCTGCTTTGCCCTCTGAAAATGCACCGTAGATTATTCCGTCACACACATCAAAGCCGTTCGGAGCACTTTTTGGATTGCAGATTTTTGTGCGTTTTCCCTCCATATCATACGAACTCAACGTGTATTCATCAACCCAGCCTTCTTCGGTATAAGTAAATGTGTAAAGGTAGGCGGTTCCGTTCTCGTCAACTGCGAAATCTCCCATAAAATCGGAATATTCATAGGTAAAAAAATCGGGATATTCTTCCGAAAAAAGAGACTGTGATGTATCTGCTGCTTTGCAGGATGACAAGGCAAAAACAAACGTTATAATAAGAATTTTAATTTTCTTCATAGCTTAAAATCTCCTCTGTCACCCTGTTCTGAACGGCGTTCTTTTCAAAGCTTAATCGTACTATTTTGCCGTCTGAACGCAGACCGTAAATATGCTCTCCGCCGCTGTAAAGTGCGTCAATATTTGTTCCGCTTGCGTTGGGGTAGTAATAACTTTCGCTGCTGTTTTCATCCGCAACAACGAAATTTCCGCTATGGTCAAGGTAGCAGATTCTACCGCCGAAAAAGGCATAATCCTTTACATAGTCATTTGGAAAACTGTATTCTGTAACGCTGTTACCAGATAGATTTATTCTTTTTAATTCGCCGAATTTCTTGTCGCCTTTTCCAAAGAACAAAAGCTGATTTTTGTAAAGAGAAATAAGACTTGTGTTATCTTTATCCTCCGCAAATAAAACCTCCTCATCGGTTTCAAGCGAATAGACGCAAACTCCCTTTTTGGTATCACTTCCTGCACAGAAATTTTCGTCTGAAATCAGATTTTTATAAGGTGTTTTTTCGTAACCTTTACCATCAATATCGCAGCGGAAGGTATAGTTCGCAGTAACCTCTCTGCCCTCGTATATTACCTTTTCCGACTTAACGTAAATTATGTCATTTCCGCTTACTGCAAGACGGGTTATTTCCTCATCAATAAACGTCTTACATTCACCTGTTTTTAGGTCAATATAATAAGCCTTGCCCGAGGGGTGTCCGCCTGTTTTCCGCACAGCCGAATTTATGAAATAAACCCTGCCATTGAGCACATTTATGCTCATTGCCTCCATTTCTGTAAGCCTTACAGTCGTATCTTCCGAACTCATATAAAGCCCCGTGTTATCGGAGTGGAAAAGTGTATCTGTTTCAGCTATATAA
>JAFUNV010000202.1 GCA_017472865.1 Ruminiclostridium sp.
AAGAACATAGTGGTCTTCCATTACCTTTATACCGTCCTTAAAATCCCGCACATAGTCGTACGCACGGTAGCCCTTTGACAAACAGCACACAGGGATTGTCACAGCCGCTAAAACCGCAGATACAATTACCGATATTCTGCGAAGCTTACCGCTGTCCTTAAAGAAGCCAGCAAGGGGTACAACTGCCGCAACATATGCGGGGAGCATATAGATTTCAAAGCCTGCAAGCCCTGTAATCAGAAGTGCAAATATTGCAGGTGCCGCATAGCAGATACGCCATTTCTGAGTAATTCTCTTTTCCGCTACCTTTGAAAGTATAAAAAGCAGCACAGATAACACGATCAAGAGGATTGCCAAAACCAAATCAAGATATTCCATTTCAAATCCTCCTTAGTGCATATCGTCGTTCTTAAAGAACGTATAACCTAAAAGCAGTGCAATACCGCCGATAATAACAGATACTACAATTGTAGGAATTACAAAGTCAGCTGAGAGGGCTGTTTCATATATATAGTGCAGATCTCCGCCAAGACCGAAGCTCTGCCACTCGTTGATAACTGTGATTGCGTTTATGTTAGTCATACCGAGAACAAAGCAGTGGTCGGTGGTTGTGGGTACATTCATGCCCAGTAAAATGCAGGCTACATAGCTGATACCCATAACGATATAGGGGTTCTTTATTATAAATGTAAGGAAAATAAATTCACATATAACCCTTGCTATGGGGAATATCATAAGAAGGTGTCTTAAAAGTATATCAGTGAAATTTACCTTATCGCCCCAGCCGCCCATTATTATGACATCTGCGGCAATCGGCAAAACCATAAGCAGCATTGTACCCACGGTTCCTATAATTATAGTGGGAATTACTCTGCCGAAATAAACCTCACGTCTTGTATGACCTGCCATTATTTCATAGTTCATAGTCTTATCGGTGAAATCCACACCGCACGCCTGAGCTGTGAACAGGTACATAAAGAACTGAGATAAAACTGTTGTCATCGTCATCATTATTATAGCCTGTTCGCCGCCGGTCGGTAGGTAATTGCTGTTTCTGCCGCTATTGCTCAATGCCATGTCAGCCAGCATATACACTAACATACACATTACCACTAAGATGCCGATAAAGATAAAGCGGCAGATTCTGTCCTTTTTCAGCTGTAAAAGCTGAGCCTTCATTATGTTTTTCATCTGTCCGCCTCCTTACTTCATATCGCTCTTTTTGAAATACAGGTAGCTGATTAGGATACAGCCGATTCCTGCTGCAAGGGAAACTATGATTGTTGCCGCCGCAAGTGACGGATCAACGGTCATGTCAAATACCATTTCGTCCTTGCCGTTTATGTATTCCCAGCCGTATTTTGCGGGAGTCACAAGATTCATGAAATTCGCCATGGAGAAGACGGTTACAAAATTGCCTACCTTTATTCCGCCGATTTCTTCAATTGCCATAGGTATTGTAGAGCCCATTTCAAGAAACAGGAAGCTTACAATAAGTCCTAAATAACAGTTCTTTGTGAGGAAGGTAAGCAATACACATTCGCAGTACATTCTGAATATTACCAGCACGGAAAGGGCACAGCGCAAAATCATATCTCCCATGTCAATGTATATTCCCCAGCCGTTTATAAGGCTGAGAACGAGGGGAGGCAGGATAAAGCTGAGCACAGCCACAGGCATGGTCCACAGGAAGCTTACCCAGATACGACTGAAGAAAACCTCCTTACGGTTATGGCCTATAAGGATTTCGTAATTCATAGTCTTATCAACATAGTCCCAGCCGCAGATACGGGTTGCGATAATTAAAATGAATACTGTCACAGGCAGGCAGAACAAAGCCTGAGAATTGATAAAATATTCGCTTCCTGTAAGATTAAGCGCGCCGTTAAGGTCGCTGAACACCATTATATAACACAGGATAAGCGCTAAAAAAGCATAGTATGTAACGTTATCTCTTTTTGTCTGATACTGTAGCGACTTTATTATGTTCTGCATTTTCTTCACCTACCATATTCATATAATACTGTTCAAGATTTGCTTCGTTCATTGCGAGGGTTGTGGGGATAACTCCGTTTTCAAAGAGAGCCTTTGAAATATCACGCATGTTTTCAAGTCCCTCGTACAGCTTGATTGTGCCGTCCTTGTCAACGTCGAACTGTGTGAAATTAAGCTTGTTTTCAAGCACTGCCGCCGCAAGGGAGTTGTTATCTGTGTCGATACGGTAATATTCCTTGCAGATTTTTTTAAGCTCAGGTGCGGAAACTGTCTGTAAAATTTCACCCTTGTTTATAAAGATATAGTCGGTACATAAAAGGGATAATTCGCTTAAAATGTGAGAGGAAATGATGATTGTGATATTGTCCTCGCGGTTGAGCTTAAGTAAAAGCTCACGTATTTCTACAATACCCTCGGGATCAAGTCCGTTTACAGGCTCGTCAAGCACCATAAGCTCAGGCTTTGTCAATAAAGCGTTTGCAATACCGAGACGCTGACGCATACCGAGAGAGAAATTCTTTACAGGCTTCTTTCCTGTATCTGTAAGATTTACGATTTCAAGCACCTCGTCAATGCGCTTCTTGTCGGGGATACCTTTCTGTATACGCTGGATTTCAAGGTTTTCCCTCGCTGTCATTTTTTCTTTTGCATAAGGTGTTTCAATCATAAAGCTCATACGGCTTCTTGATTTTGCAAGACCGTTTTCGGTTGTTTCATCAAAGATGGAGATTGAGCCGCCTGTGGGAAGTGCAAGTCCGCCAAGCATTTTCATAATAGTTGTTTTACCTGCGCCGTTAGGGCCGATAAGTCCGCAGATCATGCCTTTCTTTATCTGAAAGGTAGCGTCCTTTACCGCCTTCTGCTTCATGTACTGCTTTTCAAGATTTTTTACGTCAATAAGTATTTCTGACATATCCGAACCGTCCTTTCAACCTTTTATTCTTAACTTTAATATCAGTATAAAATGAAATTATAAAGAATTTCTTAAATTATTAAAAAAATTATCCAATAATTAAAAAAGCGGCTTATGACGCCTTTTTAAATCTCA
>JAFUNV010000203.1 GCA_017472865.1 Ruminiclostridium sp.
AACTTGAAAAAACGGAACAGGTCGCTCCGAGCATTCTGGGCGATGAAGATAATGACGAAAAATAATAAGGAAGGTATTTTAAAATGGCAAAAATTATTGACGGAAAAGCAGTATCACAGCAGGTTAAAGACGAAATCCGCGCCGAAATCGAAAGAGACAAGCTCTCAATCGGTCTTGCGGTAGTAATTGTCGGCAACAATCAGGCAAGCCGTGTTTATGTTAACAACAAGAAAAAGGCTTGTGAGGTGTGCGGTATCAAGTCCTACGAGTATGCACTCCCCGAGGAAACAACCGAGGAACAGCTTCTTGAACTTGTTGACACACTCAACGATGATAAGAATATCAACGGTATTCTCGTTCAGCTCCCCCTGCCAAAGCAGATAGATGAAGAAAAGATTATCGAGCGCATTTCTCCTTTAAAGGACGTTGACGCTTTCCATGCAACAAACGTAGGTAAAATCATGATTGGCAACTACGCTTTCCTCCCCTGCACTCCCGCAGGTGTTATGGAGCTTATCCACAGCACTGGCACTGAAATCAGCGGCAAAGAATGCGTTGTAATCGGACGTTCAAATATCGTTGGCAAGCCTATGGCTATGCTTCTTTTACATGAAAACGCAACCGTTACTATCTGCCACTCCAGAACCAAGGATTTAGCCGAAGTATGCCGCCGCGCAGATATTCTCGTAAGCGCAGTAGGCAAGGCCGACTTCGTTACCGCTGACATGGTAAAGGAAGGCGCAGTTGTTATTGATGTAGGCATGAACAGAAATGCCGAAGGCAAGCTCTGCGGCGACGTAAAGTATGACGAGGTTGAACCCAAGGCTTCCTACATTACACCCGGTCCCGGCGGCGTAGGTCCTATGACAATTGCAATGCTCATGAAGAATACTCTCATGGCTAAGAAGCTTCAGGGCTGATATGAACAATAAAGGTAATTCCCCGCTTCTTAACGGGATTATACTTGCTGCGGTGCTTGCGTATCTGTGCTATTATTTTACCGCTAACGGTATGTGGAACGCTGCAACGGTTTTTGTAACCGTTCTGATAGCCCTGTTGGCTGTCGGTCAGGTGATGCTTTACATATTCCTGTTCAGAGACAAAAAGAAGAAATAAGACAAATGAAAAGGTCTGTATCGCTTTTACGCAGTACAGACCTGTTTTTATTGTCGGCAAATCCAATTTGCCAGATGATTTCCGTATATATTGAGGATAATTGACGCTGTTGATACAATTACGGTGAATACAAATGATTTTTTAGCTTTATTTTTTATTCTGTTATATATCGCATATATCAGAAACCCCGCAGCCAGAGCGATATGGAGTGCGCAAATTCCGTAAAATACATAAAAAATCAAGCTCACAGAACCGATAACCGAATAAAATCTTAAAAATCCATCAGGATAGTATCCGGGAAAAAAGCCTAAAATTTCAGTCACGAAAACGAAAGAAAAAAGATAAACGCAGTTAATTACAAGATAAATCTTCAGAATTTCTGTAGGGGTCTTTTTTTTTACAGATTTTGCAAGCTTCTTAAGCTTTCTGGCAATTTCTTTTCTCCTCTCGTCGGTTGCAACCTTATCGGTGTAGAATATGTTTTCCTTGCAGTAAATAACGTCGCCTTCCCTGACGTCGGAGGATATCCGATTTTTTTCTATTTCAAATACTGACACCTTATCATCGTTTTCACTGCTGTATTCGATAATCGCCTTGTCCCCTTCAAATCTGTCAAGAACGTACATATTAGCCTCTCTTTTCCTTAACGACAGAGATTTCCTTTCCATCGCTGAACAGCACAATATCACCATGACGGTCAGTGCGCAGAATTTCAATGTCAAGCAATTCCAGAAGCTTCAGCGTTTCCTTGTGCGGATGACCGTAATCATTGGGAGAGCCTACGCTTATTACGGCATATTCGGGGTCAACAGCCTGTAAAAACACCTTGACACTGGAGGTATTACTGCCGTGGTGGGCAATTTTCAGAACATCGGCTGAAACATCTGTACCGATTTCCAGAATATCACGTTCCGCTTGTTCCTCAATATCACCCGTGAATAAAAA
This sequence comes from Ruminiclostridium sp., assembly GCA_017472865.1. Taxonomy (GTDB): domain Bacteria; phylum Bacillota; class Clostridia; order Oscillospirales; family Ruminococcaceae; genus Ruminiclostridium_E. The sequence continues at coordinate 2,062 of JAFUNV010000203.1, forward strand.
TGAGGTTTCGCCGTAGTTGAAACGGCATACGATTGAATAATTATTATAATCCTCATAATCTGTCACAGGAGCAAGAATTTCGAGGGTGCAATCTTCCATAAGTGTGTAGCTTTCGCCAACCTCGGCAAATTCAATCTTACTGCCTGCTTCTTCAGCCGCTTCAAGCATATTAACGTAGGATGAGGTGATCGGGGTCATTTCCTCTGTTACATCGGGCATTATAAGAGTACCTGCGCCGTAGTCCCCGATAATCTTTCCAATAGAGCCGATATGGTCGGAATGAGGGTGAGAAGCCACAATATAATCAAGCTCAGTTATCCCGAGACTACGTATATAAGAAGTCACCTTCGGGTAAGCGCTGTACTCACCACCGTCGATAAGAATTGTTGTATCACCTGCTACTATAAGAGCGCTGTCACCTTGCTCAACATCTATATAATGTACAGCAATATCACCGAGCATTCCTGTATACGCAGAATCTGAAAGTCCTGCGGAGCTGAACAACTCATTCCATGTGGGAACACCTTTTATATGCCAGAATTTTTCGTTCAGTGTTATAAAAAGCGAGAAAAGACCGTAAATAACGGCAAAGGTGATAATTGCAACCGCTTTGACACGTGTTCTTTGGAGCTGCTTATCTTCTTTACTTCTCGGCTAAAACTTTTTCCTGCCTCCGAGTTTTTTACCTTGGTGAACAGTGTTTCTCCGTACTGTATTTTTTCCTCGGTCAGTTCTTCCCTTTCCCGAGCCTTTACTTTGTTGTAAGGATTTTTGTTTTCCATTTATGTTTTTGTTATTAGAACCTCTGTCTGATTTCGTGTTATTTTCCGACGGCGGAACAAGACACTTAGGACCTGTACCTATAAGATCGCGCCTTTTAGCTATGGTAAGCGCCTTGATAACCATGTCGCGGTTTTCTTTTTTATAATACTGGAGCAGTACGCGCTGGAGCTGCTTTTCCTCAGGTTTTCTCGGAACATATACAGGCTCCATTGTATAAGGGTCAAGCCCTGTATAGAACATAGCGGTTGAAATCGTGCCCGGAGTAGGATAAAAATCCTGCACCTGTTCAGGGCGGATATTATGTTCCTTTAAGAAAACTGCTAAATCCACCGCATCGTTAAGGGTACAGCCCGGGTGCGATGACATAAGATAAGGTACAAGGTACTGCTCCTTGCCAACACTTTTTGTAAGAGTATAGAATTTCTTTTCAAAGCGTTCGTAGGTTTCAATATGAGGTTTACCCATATAGTCGAGAACTCTGTTGCTGGCGTGTTCGGGAGCAACTTTAAGCTGACCGCTTACATGGTGCTCAATAAGCTCCTTCATAAATTCATCGTTTTTATCCTGAATAAGATAATCATATCGTATACCTGAACGTATGAACACCTTTTTTACATTCTTGATACTGCGGATTTTTCTCAACATAGCGAGATATTCCGTATGATCAACATCAAGATTGCGGCAGGCTTCAGGAGCAAGACACTTCTTTCCCTTGCAGAGTCCCGATTTAAGCTGTTTCTGGCATGAGGGTGCACGGAAATTCGCCGTAGGACCACCCACATCATGGATATAGCCCTTGAAATTAGGTTTTGAAGCAAGTTCGCGCGCCTCGTCAAGCACGGACTGCTCGCTTCTGGTCTGAATACGTCTGCCCTGATGCAGTGCAATTGAACAGAAATTACAGTACCCGAAGCAACCGCGGTTATGGATTATTGAAAATTCAACTTCTTCAATGGAAGGCACGCCGCCCTGACTTTCATATACAGGATGATAGGCTTTCATATACGGCAATTCATACGCACGGTCAAATTCCGACTGGGTAAGACTGCGCTGGGGCGGATTCTGAACCAGCATCATATTTCCATGACGCTGAACGATAGTACGTCCGTAAACCTCATCCTGCTCATCATACTGCTTGCGGCAGGACTTTGCGTAGGCCTTCTTGTTTTCGCTGACAACCTCAAAGCTGTCGCACTGAACAGCGCCCATAGGAGTGTTCACAGGCTCAGTAAGATAGCAGGTACCACGAATATCGTGCATATCGGAGAGCTTGTCGCCGCCCTTGAAGCGATTGTAAATTTCAGTTACGGTAACCTCGCCCATACCGTACATAAGCAAATCTGCACCGCTGTCCACAAGGATTGATGGCATAACCTTATCAGACCAGTAATCGTAATGAGCAAAACGGCGTAGCGAGGCTTCAAGACCGCCTATGGCAATTTCTGTGTCAGGAAAAAGCCGCTTCAGGGTACGGCAATACACCGTAACTGCACGGTCGGGACGTCTGCCTCCCTTTCCGCCTGCACTGTATGCATCATCAAAACGCTTTTTCCCTGCAACTGTATAATTTGAAACCATACTGTCGATATTTCCGCCTGTAACCATAAAAGCGTATTTCGGCTTTCCAAGCTCCGTGAAATCCTTATCAGAAACGGGCTGGGCGATAATACCCACAGTACAGCCAAAGCTTTCAAGCATGCGGGAAATTATTGCAATACCAAAGGACGGGTGGTCCACATAAGCGTCACCCGTCACACATATAAAATCAAGCTGTTCTATACCCTTTTCAGTAAGTTCTTTCTTAGAAATCGGTAAAAACGGCACAAAATCACCCTTTCAAAATCATTTAAGTATCGTTACCCACTCACCATTTTCTTTGTGGTAGCACATTTCGCTTAAATCATCATTCAAAAACACTTCAAGCATTTTTTCCATTTCAGAAGCGAGATTTAATTTTTTTAACTCATCAAG
>JAFUNV010000204.1 GCA_017472865.1 Ruminiclostridium sp.
CGATTGTGGGCTTCCAGCCGTAAGCGTTGCACCATGTAATCCAGAAGCGGTCTTCAATCCATACGCATCTGGGGTCATAACCGTACTGCCAGGGGTTAGCTGCTGCAGTTTCGGGGTCATCGTTTATCCATTCAACCTTCTTTTCGTTGATATCCCAGTGGATACCGTCCTTGGAGAAGCCTGCGTGGATAGCCATATTTCTTTCCTTATCGTCAACGCGGAATACGCCTGCGAACTTGTAGTCGCCCTTTTCAAAGGGAACAACAGCGCTGTTGAAGATAGAGTTGCTTGTGGGGAGTAAATCTCTGGGGATTACGGGGTTAGCGTCATAGCGCCAGATAATGTCCTTGCAGCCCTCGGGTCTGTCCTGCCAGGGAATATTGGGGAGAGAAGGCTGATTAAAAATCTTTACGTTCATGGGTTTTCGTCCTTTCATGGGAACAGAAGCCTGTTCCGTATTTTTGCGGAGCAGTATTCCTGCCGCCGCCTTACAATTTCCATTATATATAATAAATCCCATAATGTCAATACGCTAAAATCACCAAATAAAAATGTCTTTTTAGGTAAATCTGCACAAGCCATTAACTTAATTTAAGTAAATTAATTTGAAATCGTTTTCCGCCAGTATTTGCCTTTAACAGGGCAATAATTGAAAAATATGGCAAATCAAGTAACAAAAATGTAACTTTTCTGCCATAAATAATACTTTTTTCACAAAATGAAAGGTGGATTTTTGTGAGAACGCACTATTGTTATATAAGTTTCGGTATGATATAATATATTTACATACATGGTGTATCAATTAAATTGAACGGAGGGTGTACATGGCATATTTCTCATACGTTGCGACTGATGCCAATGGTGCTAAGGTAAAAGGAAAAGAGTATGCGGAAGACTATCTCGACCTGACCTCAAAACTCAGGGAGAAGAATCTTTTCTGTACTCAGTATACCGAAATAGTAGAAAAGCAGCAGGACGCAAAGTACAAATTCAAAACCGCAGATCTGGCATTCTTGTGCCGTCAGCTGGCTTCCATGCTTACTGCGGGTATCAGCCTTGTAAAAAGCTTACATATCCTTTATTCTCAGGAGGAAAATAAGAAGGCCAAGGCAGTTTTACAGGAAATTTACGAAGACGTTCAGAAGGGTCGTTCCTTCTCGGAGGCTATCCAGGCTAAGCCCGGCGTATTCCCGAACCTTTTCGTAAGTATGGTTGCCGCAGGTGAAGCTTCAGGTAACCTCGACTCTATCATGAACAGAGTTGCTGACCACTACGCAAGTGATAATAAGACAAACAACAAGATAAAGAGCGCTATGACTTATCCTATGGTACTTGCCGTACTGCTCGTAGGTATCTTCTTCGGTCTGTTTATCTTTATCATGCCTATGTTCCGTGACCTTGCAGGTGACGATTTACCGCCGCTTTCGGCTTTCATGTTCTCTATGAGTGACTTCATGATGGCTTACTGGTGGGTAATTATCATTGCTGCGGTTATTCTTGTTTTCGTAATCCGCGTTCTTTTAAAGAATCCGTCGGTTGCGTTCAAGTTTGACCATCTCATAATAAAAATGCCTAAGGTAGGACCGCTGCTCGGTACAATTTACACAGCGCGTTTTGCAAGAACTATGGCTAACCTTTTCGCTTCCGGTCTCCAGATGGTAGACTGTATCGAAAAGTCGGTAGACACACTCAACAACAGGTATATTCAGAAGGTTTTCCATGAGCAGGTCGTTGAAGATGTAAAACACGGTGAGGCTCTCTCCGTTGCAGTAGCAAAAACGGGTATCTTCCCCGGTATCTTTACTTCCATCATCATGGTCGGTGAAGAATCAGGTGCCCTTGACGATATCCTCTCCAAGTCCGCAGACTATTATGAAGACGAAGCTGATACAGCTATCGGTAAGCTTGTAGGCCTTATGGAACCTCTTATGATTATCTTCATGGGTATCATGATCGGTTTCGTACTCGCCGGCGTATTCCCGATTCTCTACGGTGGTATGGGAAATATCGGCGGTTAATTACTGCAGAAACAAAATCAAATTCAGAGAGGGCTGAATCAGCTCGGGGCAAAGCCCCGCCTTCTCAACAGGAAAGGAATGGTTACATAAATGTTATCTATTGATATTACCGACAAGCAGGTGAAGCTTGTACGAGGAACTTTAAGCGGTAATAAAATCCGTGTTCTCGAAGTTGAAACAAGAGATCTTACCATCGGAAGCGTAAGCAACGGTTACATCACCGATATCCCGATGGTTGCGGGTGAAATTACAGATATTATCGCTACAAAGAACATCAAGGAAAAGGACGCTATCGTTTGTATCAACTCCGGTTCTATCCTTTATAAGGACCTTGTAGTTCCGAAGCCCAAGAAGATTTCAAATTCCGCGGCTATCGAAGCTATGATTCTTAACACAATGGGTATCACAAAGGAATATAATATTTCGTATTCCGTTATCGGTGAAACCAAGGACGAAAACGATGCTCCTATGCTTCGTATCCTTGCTACCGCCTGCCCCCAGAGAATGGTTGACGGTTATATCCGCTTATTCACACAGCTCGGTCTTAACTTAAGACAGATCAACATTTCCAACAACTGTATCTCCCGTTTAATTCTCAATACACCCAAGCTTGAGTCCGCTATGCCTCTCATGCTTGTACAGGTTGATAACGACTTCGTTAATATCAACCTTTACGAAGACGGTCAGGCTACACTGAACCGCTACGTAAGAATCGACCCCTATGATTACGGCAACGACGACGATTACGTAAATCAGGCTGTATATGATAACGTATTCCGTACCGTACAGTTCATTTCTCAGCGTAAGGATATGAAGCCTCTGAAGGAAATCATGTTCTACGGTCAGGTAAGAGACTTCATCGCTCTTTCCAACGCAGTATCCTCCTTCAATGTTCCTGCTCACATCCTGAGCATGCCCAACAATATCGTTACATTCTGCGACTTCGACTTCTCCGAATACGCTAACGCAATCGGTGCTTTCTTCAAGGTAAGAAAGGACCTCGACCACGTTAACCTTCTCGACTCTTCCGCAGTTAAGGAAAAGAAGGGCTCCAGCAAGTTCCTTCTTACAGTTGTCGGCTGTGCAGTTCTTGCAGCAGTTGCAGTAGGCGGCGTTACAATCTTCATGAATATGCAGAAGGATAAGCTCGTGAAGGAATATGACGCTATCGACGCTGAAATCCACAACGATACAATGACAGCAAGAACTGATGCCCTCAAGGCTAAGATTGAAGTATTCGAAGGTATCAATCTCTATCGTTCGAACCTTGAAACTGCAAATACTCTTTTTGAATATCTCCCCAAGGGAACAACCGAAGTCAAGGATAAGCTTGAAGAAGCTCTCAAGAGTCTCGGAAGTGCCGAAGATACAGGTCTTATCGACTCTATCGTTATTAACGGCTACGAAGTAAGTATTGACTTCCAGACAAACGATGAGGAATTAGTTACAAAGTATGTAAGAAATCTCATTGAGCAGGACTACTTTGAAGCTATCACCTTTGTAGGCTATGACGGCGATAATCTCCTTGAAGGTCAGGAAGATGAAATGGGCGAGGAGCTTGACCCTGTTTATGTTTACAACTGCAAACTCACAATGAGAATTAAGGGAGGTAACAACGTTGAACTTAAGTAAGATCGAAAAAACATTTATTATTGTCCTCATTGTAGGTATTATTATTGGTGTTGGTATTGCACTCTTTATCGTGCCCGCCAACAAGGAAATCGAAGCTGCTGAGTCCAAACTCACTTCTATCGAAAAGGAAAGAGATGAGCTTTACGCAGAACTTGAGCGTGAAACAACCATCGACAAGGAAATTGAAGATGCACAGAAGGCTGCTGAAGAGCTGGAAGGCGGCTTCTATCCTGACCTCACAACTTATGAAGCTGTTGAAATTACACAGGCACACTTAAAGAAGTTTGACCTTATGACTCTTGGTATCAGTGCTGAACTTCTCACAACACACGAGCTTGAGCTTGAATACTACACAGAAAAGCCTGTGCTTTATGACCTCAAGACATATTCTCAGGCTGCGCGCGGCAACGACCCCGACGCTCTTCTTGAAGGTCAGTTCAAGGACGGCAACAAGGTTTACACAGTCACAGCAAATGATGTTTCCTCAGTTTCTATTGCTGACGCTGAAACAGGCGAAGTTGTAGAAATCAAGGATTATACAGATGCAATGGTAGCTGCTCATAAGGAAGCGCTTGTGCGCGTTGCAGCTGCAAACGAGAGCGTACAGACCGTAGGTCTTACAGCTGTAACATTTGACGTTACCGGTAAGTACGGCAAGTATCTTGAATTTATTGACTACATCTTCAGCCTTGACAGAGCAACCTATATGCCTGAGGTTGAAATTCCTATGACATATCAGATTGACGAAGACGAAGATTCTGAAGAAAGCGAAATTGTCAACGAACTTGAAGAGCTTCTCGATACTGAGCTCGTTTTTGCATGCACACCCGAAACCGAAATCGAAGTTCCTGTAACACTCTACTTCTTCGGTGTTGAACAGATGGAAGAACTCGAAAAGATTGAAGCTTCCGGTGTTGACATTGTTGTTAACCAGTAAGAAAGATTAAAACCGACAGCTTATGAAAGGAGGAAATTCCGATGATGAAATGCATCTGGAAAATGAGGCAGAAAAAAGGTGCTGTACTTTTTACTGTTGTAGCTGTAATGGCACTGCTCATTGCTATGGCGTCCACCGCATACTACACAGCAAGAAGCGCATATAACTCTGTTGTAAGTAATTACAACTACTCCCAGTTATACCTTTCCGCTATCTCAGTTTCCGACATGGTTGCGCAGGCTGTAACCAACGACAATATCGTGGCAGCGAATGCAACCAACAACTACAAGGATTTACGCGATGCTATCCTGACTCTGGAAACAGAGGGCGCGAAGATTACCGCACACAGCGGAAATATCTCGGACCCCGACGCAGGCGAGCATAGTATCATCGACGAGCTTGAAAATGAAGATTCCCTCATCGCCGGCTCTCTTGATGGTATCACTGTTGAAATTATCCTCAGCGACGCTCCACACCCCAATACAGACCCCAGTGAAAACCTGGTTTCAGGTCCCATTACCGACCCCAGCGACAGCAATATAAAGTGGTACTGGTACGAATATAAGTACACCTTCAGAACCACAGCTTATTACCGCAACAACTCTATTATTGTTGAGGATATCGTAACCACCGATAAGGCATGGAAGTATAAGCTCAACCCCGGCAGTCCCGGCTCTGACCCCACACCCGGCGGCAACAACGACAACACCCTTTTCAGCAACTTCCTTACCGCTACAGGTCAGGTTCTTAATGCAGATGAAAACGGTGAAGCTGATGTTATCCGTACAGGCAGACTTGTAAAGATTGACGTTTTTGATATTAACGATGACGCTTTCTATCAGAATGAACATACTTTCTTTACAGGTGATACAGCTGACAACGAATTCAAGGGCGGTATCCAGTCAACAGGTTCGGTATATCTGCTCAAAATGATCACAAATATCCCTGACCGCACCAGCGACCCCGCTACTGCCAACGACTGGTTTATCGGCGAAGACCTTGTAATGGCTCACAATGCTGACACTCTTAACCTTGGCAACAATAACCTCTACGTAGGCAGAGACTTTGTAATTGCCAATAACGGTAGAATTACAGCTTCCGACATTTACGTCGAAGGCGACCTTTATATCCTCGGTCAGGCTTCCATTACCGGAAATCTCCACGTTACAGGCAATATTTATTACGAGATTCCCGAAACTGCAACAAAGCCTGACGGCTCGACCCATTCTACTGCTTATACCAACATACAGCTCGGCGGTTACTCAATCCCCGACTCATGGGGTCATTTCGGCAACGGCTGGACTGTAAGCGGTACGCTTGATACATCTGCAAACACAACAATAAACTTCCCTGAATGGGCAACACAGGGCGAGTGGCCTGTTACAAATGCTAATATCAGCGTAAACGGTACGGGCAGTCAGGTTACAAACGGCACAAACCCCGGTACGGGCACTTATAACTCTGAAAATGTAACTGTAATTGTTACAAACCGCGTGCCTGATGAAAATGATTACAACAACAACGGCATAACAGACGAGTATGTAAGTATTCCTTCAACAGCTCCCGGTATCTCCGTAAGCACTGCAATTTCTCAGCAGACAGGTACAAATATCGAGTACCCCAACTATACAAGCCCCTCATCGGCATATTATGAGACAGATGCAAGCGGCAACCCCAAGCAGCCTCTTACACAGAACACGGTAACCGTTGATTTTGAAAACATTCTCCCAAACCTTGAGCCCTATCCGCCTCAGGTTGAAGGCCCAGACGGTACTATTCCCCCAATTGAGTATTATGAATATTGGTACGATAACGGTACACCCGCAGACAATAGCGACGACGTTTACGTAAAGACTCAGACCGCTACAAACTATGGCCATGTAGAGGTAACTCTTCCCTATATTGATGGCGGATATACCCTTGTAATTCCTGAAAATGCAGCTGAAAAGACTCCCACTGCTCCTGTAACCTACTATGTACCAACAGTTCCTGATGACGGCAATGAAAACAATGGCAGCGAAACACTTCCTATTGTTCTTGCGGCTAATACCACTGCAGCTAACGGTAAGCCCGGTTTCTCATGGCATGGCGACGGTACCAACGCACACATGGTAAATGTAATTGCACAGGGCGAAGGTAACGTAGTATTTGAAACAGGCAACTATACAGGCGTTGACGGTTCGGGTAAGCCAACAGGTTATATCCCCTATGATACTGATAACTATGCTAATATTGAATCTGTTGTATACGTAGCAGACGAATATCAGTTCATAGGAAATCAGGCGCAGTTTGACCTTGTAAAGGGCGGAAACCCCGATAGCCAGGATAATCTGGATGCGAGCGACTGCACGGTTATGTATAAGCCCGGTACAACTACTCCTAAGGACGAATACAAGGATCAGTTCATGCTCGTTTCAAATGTAAACAGAGGCGTAGCTTATGAAGTAAATAAACTTAACACTTTCTGCGGATATATCTATTCACCTAACGGTGAAATGATGAGAACCAACAACTCGCAGCAGGTGCCTGTATTCGGTGGTATGATTATCTCTACTTACGATCTGCACCACTCGAATATCTTCTATGCAGAGCCTAACCCCGACACTATCAATCAGATGCTCGGCGGTCTTGACGCTCTCTCGGCGGGTTCCGGTAACAGCACACCCTCACAGCCCGGAACAGCTCCCACTCCTCCCGATGGTTCGGGTTCATGGGATTCCACAAAGGTTCCCACTGAAGAATGGGAGATTAAGGGCAGCAACTACGTAGGCTGATTTTAAGTAATCCGCCCTGAAAAGGGCGGATTATCAAAGAAAGGATAACGCAATGAAGAATTTTTTTAATCGCCTTAAAGGGCGTAAAGGCTTTACGCTTGTAGAGTGTATAGTTGCGATTGCGGTCTTTGCAGCCATGACGATGATTGTTTTCATGATTCTCACCAATGCGAGAAATGAGGCTGTCAGAGCCAATGACACCGAAGAGGATTTATCACAGCTTATCGAAAACGTTATAAGCGACGAGGTATTCAAGAGCTATGACGCTACTGATTACACTCAGCTGAGCCTTAAAATTCAGGACGCTTCGGGCAGTGATACAGGTAAGACCTTTGATATTACCTATGAAACCACTGATGGTTACAAGAACTTTGTAATCTGCCCCACCTGCAATCATTTTTCAAACAATACCGAGTTTATGGATGGCGTGCTCCCTGAAGCTTTTGATCAGACCAGTGCTTATACCTGCCCTGCTGATTCCTCGCATATCTTCTATCAGACTCTTGAATGCCAGGACTGTCTCACAACAGGTTTGCATAATGATACAAGTAAGTTCCGCTATTTACCTTCAACAGGCGGATATTTATGCCTTACCTGCAGCCGTACAGCGGTAAAGGGTGATAATATCGAGCAGAGAGTAGTGGACGATGCATTGATGTCTATCAACGGCTTCTATCCCAATGCTATTCTCTACGCTCCTATCCCTACACCTCCCTCAGACGTAGCACGTTTTGAAAACGGTGCAGGTTTATCCGTTACAGGCGGAGCATTTTCAATGACTCTTTCCTATGATGCGGCTACCGACTATTACACCTTACGTATACAGGTAACAAGTGTGCCTTCAATGTTAAACGGAAGCACAGGTTATCTTACATTCCTGTTCCCTCAGAACTATATGTTCAATGACTTCAAGGTGCCAATGGGCGGCGGTACATCCAACCCTGTTGTTTATGAGAACGGTACTAATACAAATCCCGGTCATATAAAAATCGGATACAATGGCAGCGCTACAACAGAAATTACTTTCCAGCTTGTGGATTCTACTTCCCGTAAGCCTTTTGAAGATATCTACAGCTCTGATGACCCCAATAAGCAGGGTCTTGCTGAGTACTGGTTCCAGATTCCGATTGGCAATACTGCAGAGTATGAAACAACAGGCAGCTACAATGCAACAGGCAATAAAACAGCTTGAGGAGGCGTAATATGTTGAAATATCTTATGAAATTACGCCACCGCAAGGCGTTTACGCTGGTTGAGCTTGTAATAGTAATGGCAATTCTCGCGGTGCTTATGGTTTCCGTAGCGGCTTTCTCCACACCTGTTCAGCAGATGATAAAGGCTACTGCGGCAGACGCTGACGCGCTTTCCGCCAATAAGATTATGGGCGACTATATTGAAAACCGTCTGGCTTATGCGGATATGGTTCAGCTTTTTTACACAGCTGACAGTCTGAACGGCAGCACAGATCTTGAAGCGGCGTATACGGTATATCAGCAGAAGCTTGACCCTGCCACAAATCCCGACACCAGTGCTGCGGATTTTGCGGGAATGCTGATTTTCCGTTTTGTTGAAGATACAGTAGAGCCTTCTAAGTCAAAGTATATGATGTACGATGTGAATATCCCGTCTTCGGGCGGAAGCTTCGCAAGTGCAGTAGGTACGTCAACAAACCCTAAAGGTGCTGTTTTCACTGATTTCTTCTATGATAACAGCCAGAACCTGTTCCTTTTCCCTACAACAGCGCAGACCAATGTGATTAAGGACTGCTGTTACATGACCGTTGATATTGTACCTTATAAGTTCGACCCCGAAGAAACAACAGACTTTATCACAAGCACAACGCTTCAGTCCTATTACTCCGAAAAATTAGCGCATGAGAGCGACCCCGCATCGAATCCTTCGGTTTCTCCCACGGTTGAAGGTTTCAGAGGTCAGCGCAGCGGAGCACAGGAATCTGTAACTTTTGAGTTCAAGAATATAAGCCCGGCTAAAATGCCGAGTAAGATTACCTACAGCAACCCGGGCGGCGATGGCGGCGGTTCCGACATTGTTATATTCTACTACATCAAGAAATATTAATCGTACTTTTCCCCGTAAAAAAACCGCCGTACAATGTACGGCGGTGCTTCGGGGGACAGCGATCAGCACATACGCGTTTGTGTGCTGATCCCTGTTTTATTTTTACATGAGTCCCAGATACCAGTCAATAATCTGCTGACCGAAGAGAAAAGCGGCTGCAATTCCCACTGAGAGATAGGGACCGAAAACAATCTGCTTCTTGCATGACGAGCTCTTGATTTTATCGTGCTCAATAACGATTGAAACGGCGAAATCCTTTGTTTCAAGGGCTGAGATTCTTTCGCAGAGTGCCTTTATATCAGGTTTTCCGTTCCAGAGCTTTTCATCAATGCAGCTTTCTTCAATGTCGCACTTGCCCTTGAAGATATTTCCGAAGAGAACATCGCTCTTATCGGCGATAACATAGATTTCTTTTTCCTTCTGTTCCTCGTACCATTCAGAAGCGATTCTTTCAACGTCCTCATTCACCTGCTTTTTAAGACCCTTGGGTGTGCCGAGAAGAACGATTGAACCGCCTATTGCGCCGAGGACAATACCGATAGCTGCGGCAGGAACGATTCGCCAGCCAAGGAGCAGGCCTGCGGCTGTCATAAGGTGAAGGTCACCGCCGCCCATAGCTCCCACCATTGCAAGAATTGCAAAGGGAACCGCTGCACAGACTGCGCCGAGAAGATGCTCGTGCCAGGGTGCGCTGTCGGTGAAGATTGAAATAACGCCAAGCACCGCAATAATTATGCTGCAGGTGTAGGGAATCTGCATGTGGTCGATATCAATTCCGCTTGCTACGATAAGCACGGGGAAGAGCACCAGTGTGAGCAGCAGTTCAACGGAAATTCCCAGAGTGCAGACCGAAAGCACATACATAAGCGCGGTGAGCAGCTCGACTATCCAGTAGCGGGGAGAAATCCTCGATTTGCAGAAGCGGCATTTTCCGCCAAGGAATATGTAGCTGAAAATCGGTATAAGGTCGATATTCTTCAGCTGGTTTCCGCAGGTCATACAGTGGCTTCTGTTTACAACAATCGACTGCTTCAGCGGAGTACGGAGAATAACCACGTTTAAAAAGCTGCCGATAACCGCCCCGAGGATAAACGCCATAATTATAAAGGTTATGGTGAAGGCGGTCGGGAGTTCAAAAATGTCAATCATTTTGATTACCGTCCTTTGTAATTAATTTACTTTATTTTAGCACATTTTTTAGCCAATATCAACTGTTTTCAGTTGTAAATTTGAATATAAGAAAATTTTCATAAATGTGGAGGTTTACGCATGAAGAATGTACCAATCGGACAAATCCTTCTGGAAAACGGCTACATCACCAAGCAGCACCTTGAGGATGCACTCGTAAAGCAGAAGGAATCAGGAAAAAAACTCGGCGATATGCTTCTCGACCTGGGTTATGTTTCCGAAACACAGCTTGCACAGGCTCTTTCCCAGCGTCTGAAGGTTCCGTTTATCGACCTTACGACAACCAAGATTGAGGGCGAAGCTGTAAAGAAGATTCCTGAGGCAGTTGCTAAAAAGAACACTGTTATCGCTTTCAAAATCAATAACGGCAGACTTTACGTAGCAACCAATGACCCGGTAAACTTCTATATTTTTGAAGAGCTTAAAATCCAGACAGGTATGGAAATCCACGCCATGCTGGCTACAAAGTCTTCTATCATGGAAGCAATCGGCAAGGTTTATTCCGCAAACACCGTGTCCAAGGTTATGGACGATATCGACAGCGAATACGACGCAAATGCTGCTCTTATGGAAGAGGAGGACGCTTCCGAAGAGCGTATCGATAACGCACCTGTTGTAAAGCTGGTTAATACGATTATTGAATCCGCTTACCGCGACAGAGCTTCGGATATTCATATCGAGGCTTTCAAGGACAGAACACGTATCCGTTTCCGTATCGATGGCGAGTGTGTGGAGAAGATGGCAGTAAAGCCCGCAGTTCACAACTCCCTCATCACACGTATCAAGATTCTTGGTGGTATGAATATCGCTGAAAAGCGTATCCCTCTCGACGGACGTTCTTCTGCTGTAATCGACGGCGTAAACCAGGACCTTCGTATTTCTACAATCCCTACCGTTTACGGTGAAAAGTGCGTTATCCGTCTTCTTGCCACAGGTGATGAAAAGGCAAGAAAGATTACCGACCTCGGTATGACTGATTATAACTACGAAATGTTCAAGCAGATTATCCGTTGTCCTAACGGCGTTATGCTGGTAACAGGACCTACAGGTTCCGGTAAGTCCACAACCCTTTACGCAACCCTCGGTGAGCTTTCCAAGCCTAATGTTAACATCGTTACCGCCGAAGACCCTGTCGAAAAGAAAATCGACGGCGTAAACCAGTGTCAGATGAACGAAAAGGCTGGTATGACCTTCGCGGCTGCCCTCCGTTCTATCCTCCGTCAGGACCCTGATATCGTTATGGTCGGAGAAATCCGTGACGGTGAAACTGCCGATATCGCTATCCGTGCCGCTATCACAGGACATCTTGTACTTTCCACACTCCATACAAACGACGCTGCTTCCACAATCCTCCGTCTGGTAGATATGGGCGTAGCTCCCTACATGGTTGCTTCTTCTCTCGTAGGCGTTATCGCACAGCGACTTGTTAAGCTGCTCTGCCCCGAATGCCGCGAAAAGATTCTCCTTACCGACCCTGCTGACTTAAAGCTCGTTGGCAAGGATTCCCCCGTTGAAATCTATCAGCATCATATCGGCGGCTGCCGTGCCTGCCATAACACAGGCTACAAGGGCAGAACCGCTATTCACGAAATCATCGTTTCCACAAACGATATCAAGGAGCTTATCGCAAGAAACGCTACCGCCGAGGAAATCGGTATCCAGGCACGTAAGAACGGTACAAGACTCCTTCGTGATAACGTTACAGACATGGTTCTTGAAGGTAAAACCACAATGGACGAGTTAGTTAAGGCAACGTACTCAGTATAAAGGAAAGGAAATTTAACGCTATGACCAACGCTATTGACATTAATGCAATTCTCGATGAAGTCAGAGATATGGGCGCGTCGGACCTTCACTTTACCGCAGGTCTTCCCCCTATTGTACGTCTTCACGGTAATATCAAGAAGCTCTCAGGCTATCCCGACTGTACTGAGCCGATTATCGTCAACGTTATCAACCAGATTACTTCTATCAAGCATAAGCAGACCATTCAGAAAGGTCTTGACGCCGACTTCTCATACGTTTCCGCTTCAGGTCACAGACACCGTGTAAACGTATATCGTCAGCGTGGTTACCATGCGGTTGCTATGCGTCTTTTAAGAAACGATATTCCTACCTTAAAGGA
>JAFUNV010000205.1 GCA_017472865.1 Ruminiclostridium sp.
AGCCGCGGCAGGGTCCTTTGCGCTTATTTCTATGATATTCCCGAAGGCGGAAAGTCTGTTCTTGTCGATAACCTGGGGCAAATCGCTCTTATTTATGATGCAGATACATTCTTTATCGCGGAGCTTTTCCATAAGCCTTTCATCATCGGGAGAAAGCGGCCGGCTGCCGTCGAATACTGCGAAAACAAGGCTTGCCTTGTCAATTTTTCCGAACATTTTTTCAACGCCGATACTTTCCACAAGGTCGTCCGTATCGCGTATACCTGCACAGTCGGCAAGGCGGAGCATGACATTACCAACCATGACTGTTTCCTCTACTATATCACGGGTCGTGCCCTCGATATCGGTTACAATACTGCGTTCACTGCCCGAAAGCAGGTTCATGAGTGTGGATTTTCCCGCGTTCGGTCTTCCTACGATAGCGCAGGGAACGCCTTCACGCATAAGCATTCCGCAGTCGTAGCTCTGAAGAAGCCTGTCCAGTTCATCACGGACGGAAATCAGCTTTTCCGTTTCCAGGCTTCCGTCAAAGTCGTCCTCCATTTCGTCGGGGTAATCTATCCACGCCTGAATAAGAGTGGTGAGGGAGAGGATTTTCTCTGACGCCGCCCTTGCACGGCGGTACAATGCACCCTCTCTCTGTGCCTTACTGCACAGGAGATACTGCTCGTTCTGG
Organism: Ruminiclostridium sp.; assembly: GCA_017472865.1. GTDB lineage: Bacteria > Bacillota > Clostridia > Oscillospirales > Ruminococcaceae > Ruminiclostridium_E. Next base: position 677 of record JAFUNV010000205.1, read on the forward strand.
GCGCTTATGATATCTGCCACCGCTTCAGCCTGAGTGAGAGACATTTTACCGTTCAGCAGTGCTCGTTTTGTAAATTCACCGGCCTGCGCCGCCTCAGCGCCTGCGGAAAAGCAGGCGGAAAGCACGCGTTTTGTTATATAAAGACCGCCGTGACAGGAGATTTCCGCAACGTCCTCGCCTGTGTAGCTGTTTGGTGCATGGTAAATCAGCAGAACGCCGTCGTCCAGCTTTTTATCTCCGTCGGCAATTTCGCCGTAGGCGGCGGTGTAGCCTTTCATTTCCGAAACCTTTTTTCCGCTTACAGGGCGGAATACCTTTTCCGCAATTCCGATTGCGTTTTCGCCTGAAATACGTATAACGGAAATTCCGCCCTCGGCGAGAGGTGTAGCAATAGCTGCTATTGTTTTCATAAGTTATAATCCTTTCGGTCTGCACAAAAATCTGTTTTCTCTTAACAAAAGCTCCTGACTGGGGAGCATAAGCGGGCGAACACAGTTCGCCCCTACATTTTTTGCATAGCAAGGCGGTATTTTGTAGGGGGTGGTCTTTGACCGCCCGTCGTAATTAACCGCAGGTTAAATTTATTTCTTTCCGAAAAGCCGTGCAAAGAAGCCCTTTTTCGGCTCTTCGGCGGGTGCTTCTTCCTCAGTTTCATATCCGCTTTCATCTTCGCCGTAAACCTCGTCATACTCGTCCGAATATTCATCGGTATAATCCTCGGGGTCGCCAAGAAGAATTTCAGCCAGCGACTTTTTCTTCAGCTCGTCGGCAATATCCGCCAGCAGATATGTCCATGTTCTTGCAGGCTTTGGGAGTATGGTTTTGTCAATGCCCTTTTCCAGTGCTTCTGCAAGGATTTCGCCCATTGCCTCTGTCATTTCCTCGTTCATGGCAAGGTAGTAATTCTCACATTCGATATTATATTCCTCTGCTGGATTTTTGCCGCCGATAGCGCGGAGGTGGATACCTTCACGGAGAGAAGCGGTGTATTCCAGATATTCGCTCCAGCGCTCGTTGGTAACGGCAAGGGCGGTTTCAAGCTGAAAACCCGCTGTTTCCTTTTCGCCGAAGCGTCTGACAGCCTCGTTATATTCTTCAGGGAAGGCTTCCTCCCATATATTGCAGACGCTATCGCCGCTTAAAAGCTTTGCTCTGTACTCGAAAACAGCCTGTCTGTGCTTTTCGTTAATCATGTTGAATTCCATAAGACGCTTGCGCTCGTCAAGGCGCTTGCCCTGGGCAATACGCTGTATGCGTTTCACCTCGCGGCAGAGTACCTTATCCGTAAGCTCTTCTTCCGTGGCTTCGGGATAGTGGCGGGCGGGTACATTCTTTCTGAGCCCGAAGATATCCATAACCGTTTCATCAACAGAGGTAAAAAGCCTGCTCTGACCGGGGTCGCCCTGTCTGCCCGAGCGTCCGTAGAGCTGATTGTTGATGCGGGCGCTTTCTGCCATAAATGTGCAGATAACATAAAGTCCGCCCTTTTCCGCAACCTCATCGTGGTATTTTTCGTCCTCGCCGCCCAGCTTTATATCAACGCCTCTGCCTGTCATGGTGGTTGAAACCGTAACTGCTGAGGGCAAACCTGCGTTTCGCACGATTTCCGCTTCAGCTTCATCATTCTTGGCGTTTAAAACCGTATGCGGCACATCCCTTTCGTCAAGGAGCAGTGAAAATTCCTCGCTCATGTCGATATTCTCCGTACCCACAAGCACAGGCTGTCCGCGCTTATAAGCTTCGGCAGTTTCATCTGCGGCGGCACTGAGCTTTGATTTATGGTTAAAATAAACAGCCATGGGTAAATCCTCGCGGCGGGAAGGGGTGTTAGGCTCAACGGTCTTTACCACAAGCCCGTAAAGGCTCTCAAACTCAGCCTTTGCGGAAGCCGCAGTGCCTGTCATACCCGAAACGCGGTTGAAAAGCCGTATAAAATACTGGATAGCGATATTTCCTATGGTAACGCCTCTCTCGGTAACTTTAAGCCCGTGCTTCAGTTCAACCGCCGCGTGGGTAAGGCTCGGAAAATGTCTTTCTTCAGAAACTCTGCCCGTAAAGCGGTCTATTATCCGCACCTGATTGTCCTTTATAATATAGTTTATATCCTCTTTCAGCACATAAAGAGCTTCAAGGCAATCGCCTATTGCCGCAAGGAGGCCGTTGTTTTCTTCGTCGTAGATATTGGAAAGCCCGTAATGCTCCTCAGTCCTTTTCTGACCTCTGGGGGTGAGGTATGCGCTGTCTGTTTCGGGACTTACCTCATAATCCTCCGCGGTAAGAGTCTTTACATATTCAAAGATTTTCGGAAATTCTGCGTCCATCTTAACCGCATAGCTGCCAGCTGCAACAAGAGGGATACGTGCTTCGTCTATAAGGAGGGAGTCGGCCTCGTCCACAATAACGCGGTCCAGCTTGCCTGAAACAGCGTCCTTTTCATCGAAAACCGCAAAGTCCTTGAGATAGTCAAAGCCGCATTCCTTGGCGGTTGAGTACACAACGTCAGCGTTGTAGAGCGCCTTTCGCTCCTCACGGGGTGTATTTTCTGTGATGTATGCGGTGTTTACGCCCAGTAGGTCATAGACGGGCTTCATCCAGCTGCGGTCACGCTTTGCAAGATAATCATTGAAGGTGAATATATTAACATGCTCGCCCTTGATTACGCTGTAATACGCGGCAAATACTGCCGCCAGAGTCTTTCCCTCGCCTGTGGCAAGCTCAACGACCGCGTCGTCATCAAGGTATGCGCCTGCTGTAAGCTGGGTATCGTATGGGGTAAGCCCCAGCCCCTTCTGTGCCGCACAGTATACCGCCGCAAAGGCAGTAACAGGGGAGAGGGTATCTCTCGCTTCCTTGTCTAAAGCGGCAATATCACCGCCTTCTGCTTTTATTTTAATGCTTTCTAAGAATTTAGCCTTGTTTTTTTCAATTTCCTTAATCATTTTTCTGACCTTCCGTGATTTTGATTATACAAAATCAATTATACCATAAAAAGTACCGTAAATCAACATAGTTTATCATATAAAAGTACTTGATTATTTTACAAAAATGTGCAATAATAAAAAGGTATATACAGGAATATCCATAATAATAACGAAAATACGAAAGGACAGTTTATATATGAAGACAGGAGTTATTGTTTTAGCGGCAGGCGACGGAAAGCGTATGAAATCCGCACGCCCCAAGGTAATGTGCGAGGTGCTGGAGCAGCCCATGATAGGCTGGGTGCTGGACAGTCTCTTTGAAGCAGGCTTCACAGCGGAAAATACAGGCGTTGTTGTAGGCAACGGGGCAGAAATTGTTGAAAAATATCTGAATTCCCGTGAAATCACAAAAACCTTTATGCAGACAGAGCGCAAGGGCACAGGTCATGCGGTAATGCAGGCGGCAGATATGCTGGATTTATGCGAAAATGTGCTTATTCTCTGCGGCGACGCCCCCTTTATGGACGCAGAAACTATCAAAAAATCCCTTGATGCCCATACTGAAAGCGGTAGTCTTGTTACCGTGGTCACCGCCGAGGTTGAAAACCCAACAGGCTACGGAAGAATTATCCGTGATAAGGACGGCAGTCTCCTTAAAATCACCGAGCAGAAGGACTGCAATGATGCAGAAAAGCTTATAAGGGAAATTAACTCGGGCGTTTACTGGTTCAACTCGGGCGCACTCAAAAATGCACTCCCAAAGCTTCAGACAGCCAACGCCGCAGGAGAATATTACCTCACCGACGCGGTAGGAATTATCCGCGAAGCAGGCGGAAAGGCAAGCGCATTCTGTGCGGAAAACAGCGATATCGTCCTGGGCGCAAACAGCCGCAGGGATTTGCTCAATCTCAACACCATTGCAAGAAACCGCGTCATCGGAAAGCACCTTGACAACGGCGTTGAATTTGTGGCAACGGACGGAATAATTATCGGCAAGGACGTAGAAATCGGTCAGGATACAAAAATCCTCCCCAACACGATTTTAAGAGGAAAGACAGTAATAGGCGAGGGCTGTGTGGTTGGTCCCAATTCTGTCATTGAAAACTGTAAGGTCGGCAATAATGTGGTTCTCAATAATGTTCAGGCGTACCGTTCGAGAATTTCTGACAATGTTTCAGCAGGTCCCTTTGTGCATCTCCGTCCCGATACAATTCTTCACGACGGTGTTAAAATCGGCGATTTCGTAGAGGTCAAGAATTCCGAAATCGGTATAAAGACTTCAATTTCTCATCTTACTTACATAGGCGACAGCGACGTAGGCAAGGACGTTAATTTCGGCTGCGGCTGTGTGACCGCGAACTATGACGGCGTCAACAAATTCCGCACGGTTATCGGCGACCACGCCTTTATCGGCTGTAATACAAACCTCATCGCTCCTGTAGAAATCGGTGAGAATGCAACCACCGCCGCAGGCTCCACAATCACAAGGGAAGTGCCTGCAAATAGCCTTGTAATCGAGCGTGGTCAGGCGAAAATAATTGAAAACTGGGAGCATAACAGCAAGCGAATCAGAAAGGCATGACTCCCGAAGGGAAAGGAAATAAAATGGACGAAAACACAGAGATAATCACAGAAGAAACCCCTGCAGATAACCGCTTGGGGGATTTTAAGAAAATTGCCTTTAAAACGGGACTTTTCGTAACAATAAGCTTTCTACTGAGAATAGCCGCCACCTTTTTAATAAACGGATTTTATGCGGCGTTTGAGGGCATTCTGTCCGAAACAGCTCTTTATATTATTCATCTTGTATTGTCGGCGCTCTGCCTTCAGATTGCACCGTCGGTAATAGGTGCGGCAATGTTCGGATTGTTCAGTAACAAGAGCGAGAAGCTGAAGGAAATTTATAAAATTCCGAACCGCTGTTTAAAGGCGGTGAGCAATTTTGCCGCAGTTTACGGCATGGGACAGATAGCGAACATACTCACCATGCTTGTAATGCTACTTATAACGGGCGGAAACGACCTCAACGACTCCTTTAATACGGCAACGTCGTTGCAGCCCCCCGATATGGCTTCCGCGTGGTTCCTGCTCTTTACCCTTACAGTAATTGCGCCCGTTTTTGAGGAATTTATCTTCCGCGGAGTGCTTATGGACGCTCTGAAGCCCTACGGAAACGGCTTTGCCATTTTTGTGACGGGTATACTTTTCGGTATATATCACGGCAATTTCAACCAGCTTTTCTATACTGCAACAATAGGTATAGCTCTCGGCTATATTGCCAACGTAACAGGCTCGGTGTTCCCCACAACCATTATCCATGCCATGTTCAATGCGGTGTCGGGCATACTTCTTCTGCTTATGACAACGCCCAGCGTACAGAATTACGTAATGAACGGCAGTACGGAGGCGATACCTGACGGCGACATGATAATGATACTGGCGTTCGGATTGTTTATGGTGACAGCCCTTGTGCTTATCCTTGTGGGCGTAGTCTGTGCAGTGCTTAAAATAAAGCAGATAAAACGTTACAAGGTTCCGAAGGTGTGGGGAGAGGTTTCAAACGGCAGAAAGACCGCAATGCTTGTTCTTACAATTCCATCGGTGATTGCAGTCCTGCTTATTATCGACACCTTTGCAGGCTTTTCGGATACGCTTATCACCAAGCTGCTGACATAAACGGAGAAATTTGATGAATAATGAAAACCAGACCGCCTTTGACATTGTAAGGTGGAAGGAAGAGCTTCTGCTTTACAAAAAGCTGGCGAAAAAATACGGGCTGGCAATGATAATGCTGGTACTGAATAATTTAATTACGCCGTTTATTTTTGTCTTTCTGATGTCTGTTATCGGCGGGATTTCGGGAATTGATTTCTTCGCCGACGGCACAGATATGGAATACTATTCCATGATGATTTTAAACGAGCTTTCCGCCTACGTTGTTCCTGTTTTTGTACTTTTTTATCTGTTCAGAGAGGAACGGCGGAACTTCACTCCTGACCATAGCTATAAACCTGCTCCCATAGAAGCGGTGTTTATGTTCATGACGGGTATGGCTGCGGGTGCTCTGGGTACGCTTATAACAAACGCTGTAAACTCGTTAATAGACCGACTTTTCGGCACAGGTGAAATCGAAGACGTTTTTACAGGCATGGAGCCGAAAAACATGAGCCAGTTCATGATTTTTGCCTTCTGTATCTGCGTTATAGCTCCCGTGGCGGAAGAAATAATATTCCGTGATTTTCTGCTAAAGCCGCTGAGGGCTTACGGCGACACTACGGCGGCAATTATTACGGGACTTATCTTCGGGCTTTATCACGGCAATTTCGACCAGTTTGCCTATGCTTCGCTGCTGGGCTTCTTCTACTCGGTTATTGCCATAAGGTTCAATTCCATAATCCCCACAATCCTGCTGCATTCGGCCAATAATATAATCGTAACTGTTGCCAGTTATCTGCCCTTTGCTGTTGAAAACGCAGACGAAGGGACAAAGGCAATCTGCACAGCGCTTTCCGAGGGCAGTTCAATCGTAGCGGCGCTGATGATGGCGGGCGGAATTGCAGGTGTGTTTTACTGCCGTAAAAAGGTCAGCCTGAACAACCACAACCCGTATATTCCAGAGCCCCATTCGCTTGTTGATTTTGCGACGGTGCCTTTTGTGCTGTTAGGTATCGGGGCAATGCTCATTGTGTTTTTTATATGATATGACGAGGCGGTTATACACCGCCTTTTCTTATCGGTTTCTTTAAAAACCGTCACTCTGCTTTCACATAAAAGGGGTAGAATATTACTCACAGAAATAAATATCCTCTTTACAAAGGAATGATTATATATGAAAAAAACGATATCAGTGTTTCTGACGCTTTGTTCACTCTGCGGCTGTGTAACAGCCCAGGAGGGTGTAAGTAAGCTCCCCGAAACACCTGATACTGATTCGGTCACTTCGGACGACCGCAATATTCTTGAAGAAACCGACGCTTTTGACAACGAGTGCAGCATTACTCTCGGAAGTGATGTGAAAATCAGCGGCGAGGGCGCATGGATAGACAATAATTGCGTGAAAATTTCTGAAAGCGGAGTTTACACCGTTGAGGGTGCGACCTCTGACGGCATGATTTTTGTGGAATGTACCGATACAGTGAAGATAGTCCTGAAAGATGCGGAAATTACCAACAAAAGCGGTGCGGCGATTATTTCACAGAGCGATAAGCTTATTCTCGAGTGTGCAAGCGGCACTGTAAACACTCTTGCTGACAGCAAGGAATACAGCTATTCCCGTAATTTTGAGGATAAAGACAAGCACGAATCCACCATTTATACCGAGGGCGACCTTTATATAACAGGCGGCGGCTCCATAAGCGTTACGGGAAATATGTCTGAAGCTGTAACCTGCGGCGGCAGCCTTTTTACAGGCGGCGTTTCCTTCGGTATCAACGCAGAGGACAACGGCATTAAAAGCGGCGGTAATATAACCGCAGAAGGCACGGAAATAACGATTGTCTGCGAAAAGGACGGCATAAAAACCGACGGCGGTGTAACAATGTCCGATTGCGAAATGGACATTAAGGCGGGCAATGACGCAGTGCAGGCGGAAAAGGAATTTACTGCGGTAAACTCCGTGCTGACAGTATGCACCTACGGCGATATAACGGCAGATACCGAGCTCAGCAGTAAGGGCTTTAAGGCTGCGGACATGGCTTTTACTGATTGTATAGTTTCCGCAGAGGTGACCGACCATGCGCTGAAGGCAAACGGTACGCTGGATATAAGCGGCGGAACATTTTCGGTTTCCTCCTCGGCAGGCAAAGGCTTTACTTCTGAGGGCAATATGACTTTCAGCGGTTCGGAAATCAATATTTCGGCGGCGAGCGAGGGAATTGAAAGCAAGGCGACTCTCACCGTAGAAAGCGGCAGCATTGACGTTAAAGCTGAGGAGGACGGTATAAACACAGGCGGAGATGATAATTCTGCCGACCACAGCATGAATATAAAGGGCGGAAAGCTTGTTGTAACCTCTGGAGGCGACGGGCTGGACTCCAACGGAGATATAAATATTTCAGGCGGTACAGTTGTTGTGTTCGGACCTGTAAATGACGCCAACACTGCCGTTGACTGCGGCGATTTCGGCTTTAAAATAAACGTAACGGGCGGAAAGCTTTTCGCTCTGGGCAGCTCGGGCATGATGATGGTGCCTGAGAGCAACTACAAGGCAGTACGCAGGCTTAACGCCGCTGAAAACGAAAGAGTAACCGTCACCGACGGAAACGGCAATATTATTATTTCCATACAGACCCCGAAAACCGCACAGGGACTTCTGTTCAGCGACGGCACAGCGGCAGAGGGTTATAAAATCTGGCTGGGCGGAACTGTGCAGAATGAGGTCGTGGAGAATGATATAATTTCAGGCGGAACACTTTCGGGCGGTACTGAAATCACTGCTGACACTACAGGCTTTGGCGGCGGAATGGGCTTCGGCGGCAGACAGGACGGCGGCAAAAAGCCCGGCATGGGCGAAAGACCCGAGTTTCCTCAGAACGGGGAAATGCCCGACATGGGAGAAGCACCCGAGCCGCCTCAGGGAGAGCAGATGCCCGAGATGGGTGAAATGCCTGAGTTTCCTCAGGACGGCGAAATACCTGTACCTCCGGAATTGACGGAGGCAGCGTAAAAATTTGTAACAGCGAAACAAAGCGGGCGGATACTATCCGCCCCTACATTTTTTTGCATACTTTTAAGTTTGAAATTACAGATTATGTAATCGAAATAACGCAAAAACAGGTTTTGTGTTAAAAAATGAGCAGAAAAATGAATTTTTTACACAAAAAACTTGCTATTTTCCGCTTTTTGTGTTATACTAAATGTATATATTCTTTTTACAGGAGGTACGATATGGCTTCACATTACGCCTTTTCACAAGTTACACCACAGATAGAGCAGTTAGCGTCCCTTTGCGTTAGCAACAACAATATCGTTCCCGAACTGTATACGGAACATAATGTATACTGCGGACTCAGAGACCTGAACGGAAAGGGCGTCCTTACGGGACTCACCGACGTTTCGGAAATTGTATCGAAAAAGACGGTAGATGGCGAGCTTGTACCCTGTGAGGGTGAGCTTTACTACCGAGGAATCAATATAAACGATATTATCGGCGGATTCATGGGCGAAAAGCGCTTCGGCTTTGAGGAAACGGTTTACCTGCTTCTTTTCGGAAATCTTCCCGACAAGAACGAACTGGAAGCCTTTGAAAAGCTCATTGCCGATTACAGACAGCTTCCGTCTTCGTTTGTCAGGGATATTGTTATGAAATCTCCCAGCGAGGATATCATGAACACCATGGCGCGCAGTGTACTTACTCTTTATGCCTACGACGACAAGCCCAACGACCTTAGCATACCTAACGTTCTTCGTCAATCCTTGGAGCTTATCGCTCTTTTCCCTATGCTTGCGGTTTATTCCTATCAGGCTAAGCGCTACTATATCGACAATAAGGGACTTATAATCCACCGCCCCAGAAAAAATCTTTCTGTTGCGGAAAATATACTCCACCTTCTCCGCGAGGACAGCAGTTACACCGAGCTTGAAGCAAGGGTTCTTGACCTTGCGCTGGTGCTTCATGCCGAGCACGGCGGCGGTAACAACTCTACATTCACAATGCACGTTGTAACCTCCTCGGGTACTGACACCTACTCGGCGGTTGCGGCGTCCTTAAGCTCCCTCAAGGGTCCCAAACATGGCGGTGCTAATTTAAAGGTTGTGGAAATGTTCAATGAGCTTAAAGCAACTGTTAAAAACTGGGAGGATGAGGACGAAATCAGAGCCTATCTTGAAAAGCTTCTCAACAAGGAGGCTTTTGACAGAAGCGGTCTTATCTACGGTATGGGTCATGCGGTTTATTCCGTTTCTGACCCTCGTTCGGGCGCATTCAAGGGCTATGTTGAAAAACTGGCGGTTGAAAAGGGAATGGAGAAGGAATTCAACCTTTACGCTTCAGTTGAACGTCTTGCGGCGGAGGTAATTTCCAAAAAGCGCAGAATTTATAAGGGCGTAAGCGCAAATATAGACTTTTACAGCGGCTTCTGCTACACAATGCTGGGACTTCCTTCCGAGCTTTACACGCCTCTTTTCGCTACCGCGAGAATTGCAGGCTGGTCTGCTCACAGAATTGAAGAGCTTATAAACGGTAAGAAGATTATCCGTCCCGCATATATGAATGTTCAGCCCAGAACCCCTTATGTAAAGCTTTCCGACAGATAAGGTGAGCCGCCTTTGGCAGTTCCGCCGTCAAGCCTTATCCATAATGATGAATGAGGTGAATATACAAAACAAAATCCCGCAGTTTTGAACTGCGGGATTAAATATTTTACCAGATATTTCCGTCGTTGCGGATAATAACAATCTTTTCGGAAGTTATCTCGTTAACGATAAATTCTTCGTTTTCAGTCTTTTCAAAGGTTACAGTCCTGTCAGCGGGGATAACCATGCCCAGGCTGTCAATCTTATAAACCGTGCCGCCTGTACGGAAGAAGGTTTCGCCACCATCGGTAATAATAGCAATAGTTTCATCAAACACTGCAGGAACCAGCATACCTGTGTTTACATCAAGTATGAAGGAAGTTTCGTCAGCAGTAGAATACAGAGCAAAGCTGTTGAAATCAGAGCCTCTCTTTATTTTTACCACGCCGCTGAAGGCGGAAATTTCGGAAATTGTTCCGTCAACACAGTTGAAGTTGTAAAGGCGTGTATAATCACCGTCAAGGAAGGTGAAATAAAGAATATCGTTTCCGTAGCCTGCAAGTGTAACGGGAGCTTCGATTTCCGCAAGAGGTCTGAAGGAAAGCTCGTTATTGACAGTAAGCTCGTAGATAAGAGTGCTATCGGCATTTACCGCCTTCATGAAATACTTTCCTAAATCTTCGCTGTAACGGAAGCTGCCCAACTCGCAGTCTCCTATATTCGCGCTTGCGTCATAGGTGTAAACAGTGTCATTTTCGAGGTTGATAACAGAAATCAATGTTCTTGCACCATCCTCGCGGCAGCCTGTAAGAATAATATGACTGTCGTTTTCACAGGCAAGCTTGGGATTCACAATACCGATAACCTCGCCGACGGGAGTGCCGGAAAAGCCGCCGATAGTGTAGAAATAAGCCTCATTCTTTGCAAGAACAACAACGTTATTGCCCGAAATGATAGTTTCAAGTGAGTTCTGAACGTTAAGCTCGTAAATCTCGGTGAGAAGTCCCACATCACCTCTGTAATAAGTGGTGGTGGTTTCTGCGGGAGTTGTGGTTACAGGCACTGCTGTGGTAACAGTAGTTGTAATCTCGGGAGCTTCAACGTCAATAGGGTCTTCTTCCTCTTCGGTTTCGCTTTCAGATGCGGGAGGCAGTGTGGTAACACTGTCAGCACCGCTGTCGCCGATAACGGGAACAGGTTCTTTTTCGGTTTCGGAAACATCAAAGGAGAAGGGGGTGGTTGTAACGACGGGAGCCTTTTCTGTAACGGAGGTTGTGATACCCATAAGGTCGCCCTCAAGAGGGTCGTCGTCCTCAACCGTGATAGGAGTAAAGGTGTCGTCATTTATTTCTGCTGAACCCAGTTCAGCCAGATATACAATTGAAAGGTCCTGAATATCTCTGTAATAGGATACAGGGAGAGAGATTTTTGCGCCGATAACCGCAGTGTTTTCGGAGGAAGCGGCAGCGTATTCCGCAAGGCCGTCACCCCACACGGTTTCGTTTTGAAGATAGAGTGCGCACAGTTCGATTTCGCCCGAATCAGCGACGGTAGAAAGCGCCATGAGAAGCTCGTTGTAGCTTACAGGCTCAAGGAATGTCAGGTAGACATTGGAGAAGGTTTCCTCGTCGGTGGTGTTATAATAGTTCTGCTCAGCTTCAATAAGACGCTGAGAAGCTGAGAGCACCTGCTCAGGCTCGACGGTTATATCGGGAGCGGAGGAGCGGTTTGCGTAAGAAACACCTGCGAAAGCCACGGCAACTGCTGCTGCTGCGCCCATAGCCGGCTTCCAGTAATCGCCGACAACGCGCTGCCATGCAGGCTGTTTAGCCTGTTTAAGGGCGTTCATTCTGATTTTTTCGGGGTCGAGAGCGTACTGCGTCATAAGCTCTTTGTAAAAATCATTTTTATTCAAACGTATATCCTCCTTTCCGTATTATTATAGTATGTACCCTCCCGTCAGATGTTGAATTTCTTCTTCTGGCGTTCTATGGTACGGTAGAGCTTGTTCTTGACTGTCGAGAGATTAAGGTCGAGTGTTTTTGCAACCTCGTCCAGCTTCATATCGCATACAAAGTGGAGATAGAAGATTTTTCCCGTCACAGGGTCGTCCTTTGCGATATCGTCAAAAATCTGCTTGGCAATAAGGCTGTTGCAGAGGACATCTTCAAGACTTTTCTGTTCGCGGGACATTTCTGCTTCTACGGCGACCATCTGTTCCTCGGTGAAATCCGCGAAGGAGGTGGAGCTACTGTGCTTTTTGATGAAGCTGAAATAGTTTTTGCACTCGAACTTTGCAATATTTATAACGAAAGCTTCAGCGTTTTCGATATCATCGTAACCTTTTTTGGCGATACGCTGATAGAAACGGGCGTAGATATTCTGAAGAATATCCTCGGATTCCTGAACGCTGCCGCATTTGCTTACGACAAAACGTGAAACCGAGCGGAAGGTTTCGTTGTAAACGTTATTAAAATAGGCGTCAAGCGTATTGCTGCCCAAAAAGGTTCACCTCGCTTTTTCCGACCTACACTTAGTAGTAGCCGTTTTTTACAAAAAAGTTTCATTTAACAAGAAAAAGTTGCGGGAAAAATTAACCGAATTTTTAAAATTAATTTTGTAAAATATGTTAAAACAGTAAAATTCCGCAGAATTGACAGCTCTTTTTCCGCATAACATTTTTATTATACCATAAAACAGCGTATTTTACAACTGTTTTGAAAATAAAAAAGACAGACCCCCGGGTTCTGAATAATCCGGGAGTCTGCTGCCTCTCTTTTTTACCCGTTCTTAACGTTCGTAAGGGGTAATGTCCGTATATAAAATCCGATCTCCATCTTTACAATCTCAGCAGAACCGCACCTTCATCGAGAAAGGGTTTGCCGCCCGAAAGAAAGCCCTGGACACCGCCGATCCGACGTTTTGTTAAACCATGGCCAACGGTCCTAGAAACGTCACGGTCACTTCCGTTACAATTTTGAGAAAAACGAGCTTGAAAAGCTGCTTTGGTTATATAAGCCTGAGGCGTATATATGGAATTGATTAATAATTAATGATGAATGATTATGGTGCGCCCGTTGGGCGCGGATTTAAATATAATTTATAGTACAGGTTTAGAATAGATTAAATCTTGCAAATAACCCGCCGTCACGCGGCATTCATTACAAAACCAACATTTTAAAAGGCGGGATTGCCCGACGCGGTTCGCATCTTAGTCGCCGATTGTGATAGCTTCAGGGAAGATATTCTTGCTTTCTTCCTTATTGAGGAAGGTTGTGCTTACATAGCCCTGAATAATTGCGCCGTCGTTTACGGTGATGGTAGAAGCGCTTATGTCGCCGAACACAACTGCGTCGCTCTTGAGTTCAGCCTTACCTGTGATGGACATATTGCCCTTGATTTTGCCGTTGACATTTGCGTAAGTTGAGGAAAGGTCGCCGATAAGAAGCGTGTCGCGTTCCATGAAAGCGTTGCCCTTCATCTGTATATTGCCCTGAATCTGCGAGGTGCGCAGACTTGCATTGTTGCAGGCAATATTGCCTACAATCTTGCCATTGAGGTCGATATCCTTGGTGGTTTCCACATTGCCCTTGATATTTCCGTCGATGCTCATATTTGCAAAGGAGCGCACGTTTCCGTCGATAACCGTGTTTCTGGAAATAACCGTCATTTCGTTTTCGTCAACCTGACGGTAGGTAGCAGTAGAGAAGGAGTTGGGCTCGGGGTTGGAATATATGCCGGGCTGGGGATTCTGGGGCGGAGGAGGGGGTGTCTGACCGCCTGCGAACTGCTGAGCATAGGGGTTCTGCTGAGCCTGATTATATGTATTGTTCTGCTGAGCGTACTGCTGCTGAGAAAATAGAGGAGGCTGAGGCGGAACAAACGGCTGCTGGGGCTGCTGTGCGAACTGAGACTGAGGAGGCTCATTGAAGCGGATAGGAGACTCGACAGGCTCTGCGGGAGCGTTATTGTCGCCTGCGTAGCTGCTCTGAGCGAAGGAATCCTGCTGGCGGTTCAGATTTTCTGCCGCCATAGCTGCACGGCGTTCGATTTCTTCAAAATCTTCAATTACATTGTTATTTTCGGCCGCCGCTTCGGTAACTGCCATAAATTCGGAGGTATCCTCTGCCGCAACTGCATTTCTCATGCCGTCAACGGTGGATTTTCCGTCGTTCTTCTTATCGTCCTTACCGCCGCCCGTAAGCTCGCGCATAGCCTGTAAGAAATTTTCTTTGGTTCCCATTTTTCTTTACCTGTCCTTTCTAAAACTGAATAGGCTTTACCGTGGGGGTAAGCTTATCAATTTTATAGCCTCTTCCGTCTTCCAGAAGAGCCTTTATTATATCTTCGAGAACGAGCACGGTATTGTACCCGTTATTGTGGTCATGCATAAGAACAACTGCGCGGTTGGTGTTTGCAACCTGTTCCAGTACATTTACATACATTTCCGTCCAGGTAGCGCCGCCTGCGTCGTTGCTGTCAACATTCCAGTCGAAATATACGAAGCCGCGTCTTGTCATTTCTGCGATAATTTCGTCTCTTGTTTCCTCGTTGAAGTCGTTGATGCTTCCGCCGGGAAAACGGAAAAGTTCGCACTTAACGCCCGTAGCTTCATAAATGCGGTCGTAGGCAATCTTGAAATCGTTAAGATAAGCCTCTACGCTTGCGTAGATTTCCGTATAGACATGAGTTGCGGAGTGAACGCCGATAGTATGTCCGCCCTCGGCAATCCTCTTTAAAAGCCTGTTGCAATCCTCGCTTCCGCTTGGAACAACAAAGAAGGTAGCCTTAAGATTATACTTGTCCAAATAGTGAAGGATACTTTCCGTGTACTGTGAAGGGCCGTCGTCGAAGGTGAGATAGACATGATCCATATCCTGGTTGTAGACCACATCGGCGGTAGTATCACAGTAAAGCTCGGGATAAAGCGCCGCATAGGGGCTGTCCGAAGGTTCAGGCTCAGAAGAGGTGGTTATAAACTCTTCGGGAACATCGGTTTCGGGAGTGGAAGTCACAGCGGGGATGACGTTATCGCCTGAAGCGGGGATATTCTTCACGAAGGATTCGTAAAGGTCGCTGTCGTACTCGCTGAGGAGCTTTAAAAAGCCCTCTTTATCCTCAATATTCTTGTAAAGCTCAAAAAGTCCCTCCGCCGTATCAAAGGACGGGTCGGAGCTGAGCTTCAGTTCGCTTATCTGGGCTTTGAGGTCGGTTATTTCCTTGTCTTTCTTTTTGTTCTCAAGTCCTGAGACTACACATAGGCTTGTGGGGATTAATATTGCCAGTATGATTATTCCTATTATAAGGTGTTTGAAAAATTTAACACTGCCGAAATACAAATCTTTACCCCCGTGAAATTTTCTTGACAATTACAGTCACATATATATTAAATAATACTATAATAACGCCCGATTGTCAAGTAATTTCGGAGAATTTCAGGAAACCCGCTGTACGAAAAAAATCCTGCTCAGGTTCTGCTTTTAGCGGAATGTTAAAAAATTTACAAAACCTATTGCAAAAATCACGCTTTTGATATATAATATATATGTGTGTTCGGGGTCGGAAGGATAAAGGACAAGCCCCGATACAAAATTCTGAAAGGAGTTAGTAACTACTATGACTTATTCACACGAAGTTGAAACAATGTGCCCCGTAAAGCAGGGCGTTGCTCACGGTGCTGCGCCTATTCCCGAAGAAGCTAAGTGGGTAAAGGCAAAGGACGTAAAGGACATTTCCGGTTTCACACACGGTATTGGCTGGTGCGCTCCTCAGCAGGGTACCTGCAAGCTCACCCTCAACGTTAAGGAAGGTATCATTCAGGAGGCGCTTGTTGAAACAATCGGCTGCTCCGGTATGACTCATTCCGCAGCTATGGCTGCTGAAATTCTCCCCGGCAGAACTATCCTCGAGGCTCTTAACACTGACCTCGTATGTGACGCTATCAACACAGCTATGAGAGAGCTCTTCCTCCAGATCGTATACGGCAGAAGCCAGTCTGCTTTCTCTGAGGACGGTCTCGTAATCGGCGCAGGTCTTGAAGACCTCGGTAAGGGCCTTCGTTCCCAGGTTGGTACAATGTACGGTACACTCGCTAAGGGTCCCCGTTACCTCGAAATGACAGACGGTTACGTTACAGGTATCGCTCTCAACGAGGACGATGAAATCATCGGCTACAAGTTTGTAAACTTCGGCAAGATGATGGACTTCATCAAGGCTGGCGATGACGCTAATACAGCATTTGAAAAGGCACAGGGTCAGTACGGCCGTGTAGCTGACGCTGTTAAGGTTATCGACCCCAGAAAGCAGTAAGAGGAGGTAGAATATAATGGCTTTATTTGAATCATACGACAGAAGAGAACCCCAGATTCTCGCAGCAATCAAGGAATACGGCATCAATTCTATCGAAGAATGTGCTGAAATCTGCAAGGAAAAGGGTCTTGATATCTACAAGTTAGTTGAAAGCATTCAGCCTATCTGCTTTGAAAACGCAAAGTGGGCTTACACTGTAGGCTGTGCAATCGCAATCAAGAAGGGCTGCACAAGAGCTGCTGACGCTGCTGCAGCTATCGGTGAAGGCCTTCAGGCTTTCTGCATCCCCGGCTCTGTTGCTGACCAGCGTAAGGTAGGTCTCGGCCACGGTAACCTCGGCAAGATGCTCCTCGAAGACGAAACAGAATGTTTCGCTTTCTTAGCAGGTCACGAATCTTTCGCAGCTGCTGAAGGCGCTATCGGTATCGCTGAAAAGGCTAACAAGGTACGTAAAAAGCCCCTCCGCGTTATCCTTAACGGTCTCGGTAAGGAC
>JAFUNV010000206.1 GCA_017472865.1 Ruminiclostridium sp.
GCTCCCTGTAAAGAAAACAGGACTTGCTATCCCCTGCGGAAATACCGCTATCGTTTCCTTCGGCTGATTGAAAGGCAACTAATGAACATTATTGAAGTCAAAGACCTTGAATTTGAATACAAAAACTATGACGACGACGGTAACGAAACCGAAAGCAGCAAGGTGCTGAAAGGAATCAATCTTTCAATTCCCAAAGGACAGTTCGTAGCCGTTCTGGGTCATAACGGCTGCGGAAAATCCACCCTCGCCAAGCATTTCAACGGTATCCTTACAGGAAACTCGGGCAAGGTGCTGATAAACGGCATGGATACCGCAGATGACGATAAGATTTTCGATATCCGCCAGCACGTGGGTATGGTTTTTCAGAACCCTGATAACCAGCTTGTGGCTACCCTCGTGGAAGAGGACGTTGCCTTCGCTCCCGAAAATCTCGGTATCCCTCAGGACGAAATCCGCAGAAGGGTTGACGAAGCGCTGAAAACCGTAAGCATGTATGACTACCGTGAACATTCTCCTCACCAGCTTTCGGGCGGTCAGAAGCAGCGTGTGGCAATCGCAGGCGTTCTAGCCATGCAGCCCGACTGTATCGTGCTTGACGAGCCTACCGCAATGCTTGACCCCAAGGGCAGACATGAGGTCATGAAAACCATAAAGCTGCTTAATTCTCAGGGCGTTACAATCGTGCTGATTACCCACTATATGGAGGAAGCCGCACAGGCACAGCGCGTTATAGTAATGGACGACGGCAAAATCATAATGGATGATGAGCCGAAAAAGATTTTCTCCCGCGTTGAGGAGCTTAAAGCTCATGCTCTTGACGTTCCTCAGGTTACAGAGCTTATGTATGAGCTGAAAAAAAGCAATGTCCGGGTTTCCCTTGAAATCCTCAATGAAAATGAAGCTCTCGATGAGCTTTTGAAGCTTGGCATAAAAGGTAAAGCGGAAATAACAGCTTCAGAGACGACTGATAAGAAAAACAATGGCGAAACTGTCGCAGAGGTGAAAAATCTCACATATAAGTACAGCGTCGGAACACCTTTTGAATCCACTGCTGTCGATAATGTAAGCCTTCAGGTAAGAAAGGGAGATTTCATCGGTGTAATCGGTCATACAGGAAGCGGAAAATCCACCCTTATCCAGCACCTTAACGGTCTGCTGAAGCCCACGGACGGCGAAATTCTTATAAACGGTAAGAATATATGGGATAAGGATTCCGATATCCGCGCCGTGAGATTTATGGCGGGGCTTGTATTCCAGTATTCCGAATATCAGCTTTTCGAGGAAACAGTTTATAAGGATATAGCCTACGGCCCGAAAAACATGGGGCTTTCCGATGAAGAAATTGATAAGCGCGTAAGAAGCGCCGCTAAAAGCATGGGACTTTCCGATGACCTTCTGGAACGCTCTCCTTTTGATTTGTCAGGCGGACAGAAAAGGCGCGTTGCACTTGCGGGCGTAATAGCCATGGAGCCTGAAATCCTTATTCTTGATGAGCCTGCGGCAGGTCTTGACCCTATGGGACGGGACAAGGTTCTCGACGAAATCTATAATTACCACAAGGAATCGGGTACAACAATACTGCTGGTTTCTCACTCCATGGAGGATATAGTAAAATATGCGGACAAGGTTCTTGTAATGAACCGCGGCAGACTGTTCTGCTATGAAGATACCGACACGGTTTTCAGCCGCGCACGGGAAATAAGACAGGTTGGTCTTGATATTCCGCAGATTACAAAGCTTTCGCACCTTCTCGCCGAAAAGGGTGTTGATCTTGGCGATGATGTATATACAACAGAACGTGCGAAGGAAAGAATACTGACATTAATTGAACAAAAGTAATGTACCGCAAAACGGTACTCAGGAGTATACCAAATGCTTAAAGATATTACAATCGGACAGTTTTTTCCGGGACATTCGGTAATCCACCGGATGGACAGCCGTTTTAAAATTGTTCTTGAAATTATATATGTTGTGATGCTCTTTGCGGCGTCAAATTTCTACGGACTGGGAATTTCGGCGGTATTTATCTTCACCGCCTTTGCGGTTTCGGGTATCAGCTTTAAAATGATGATAAAAAGCATAAAGCCTATTCTGCCGATTATTCTTTTTACCGCCGTACTGAATATTCTTTTCGTAAAGGGCGAAGGCGAACCCCTTGCCAGCTTCTGGATTATCGAAATCTACTATGAGGGCATTGAGATTTCCGCCTTTATGATAGTGAGAATTATCCTGCTTATTGTGGGAATGTCACTTCTCACCTACACCACCTCCCCTATTGTTCTGACAGACGCAATAGAAAGCCTTATGTCACCGTTGAAAAAAATTAAATTCCCTGTTCATGAGCTGGCGATGATGATGACTATTGCTCTGCGCTTTATCCCTACTCTTATTGAAGAAACGGACAAGATTATGATGGCGCAGAAAGCCAGAGGTGCAAATCTGGACAGCGGCGGACTTTTAAAGCGCGCAAAATCCCTTGTGCCTATCCTTATCCCCCTTTTCGTCAGCGCCTTCAAGCGCGCAAACGAGCTTGCTACGGCTATGGAGTGCCGCTGTTACAGAGGCGGAGACGGACGCACAAGACTGCGTACACTCAAAGCAACAAAGCTGGATTTCTTCATGACAGGTATAACCCTCTGCGTTTTCGGCTTTGTAATTGTAAATAATATAGTTTTCGGATAAGCGAGGTTTCAGATGCGTAATCTCAAGGTGTGTATTGCCTATAACGGCGCCGCCTATCATGGTTTTCAACGGCAGAATAATGCCGTTACAATCCAGCAGACGGTGGAAGAAAAAATGTCAAAGCTCTTAGGTCAGAATGTGACAATAAACGGCTGTTCCAGAACCGATACGGGTGTACACGCAAAACAGTTTTTCTTCAATTCAAAAATTGACAATGCTATCCCCTGTGAGGGTTTTATAAAGGGAATGAATTCCCTTCTTCCTGACGATATAGCCGTGCTTTCCTGTGAGGACGCGGAGGAGGATTTTCATGCACGGTACTGCGCCAAGGGAAAGGAATATATCTATATTGTAAGCAACACCCCTCAGCGCGACGTTTTTTCTCAGGGACTTGTACTGCACTATCCTCAGAGGCTTGATGAAAAAATAATGGACAAGGCTTCAAAGCTTTTCATAGGCGAGCATGATTTTGCTGCCTTCTGCAAGGCAGAAGCCAAGGAGCACCTTAAATCCACCGTACGCACTGTCTATGATTTCAGCGTTCAGCGAAAGGACGACAGCGTCATCTTTACCGTAAGCGGAAACGGTTTTCTTCACAACATGGTGAGGATAATGGTGGGTACACTTATTTACGTGAACGAAGGCAAGCGAAGCGAAGCGGATATTCTCCGCTCACTGGAAACAGGCGACCGTGAAACCGCAGGCAAGACTATCCCTCCCGAGGGGCTTTACCTGAACAAGGTCTTTTATTGATAATTCTACGAAAGGAGCAGCGGAATGAAGGTACCCGAGCAAGTAAAACAGCAGGCTGCAAAAAAGGAACCTCAGCCTAAAAAGGAAACCACTGCCAAGAATATAAACCTTACAAAATACCGTAAAAGTAAAAAATTCAAGCAGAATATAGCAAAGCTTATACTCATAATAATCTGTATCGCGTTATTTGCGTGGGTATGGTTCAACGCAGACAGGCTTTTTGAGCCACTCCGCGGTATTGCTTCAAAAATCGAAACAAGAACCTCCACCTCCATAGGCTTCCCTGTTACTCTCCCCGGAAGTGCAGGCTACTCCTTTGAAAAATTCGGCGAGAATTTCTCTCTCCTGACAGATACCTACCTGTACACTTATATGACCACAGGCGAGCAGATTTACGCTCTGCGCCATGGTTACAGCAATCCCTCCCAGATTACCAGTGACAGACGTATTCTGCTCTATGACAAGGCTTCCTATAATTTTGCGCTCTACAATAAGACCAGCCTCATCTATGAAAAAACCGTTGATGATAAAATTCTTTTCGGTGCGCTGGGCAGTGACGATATGGTTGCAATAGTTACCGCTTCTTCAAGATATTCAAATATCCTGTATGTATACGACAGCGGCGGAAACTGGAAATACACAAAGAAATTTGCCGACGAGAATATAATGAATGTTGCCTTTACAGGTGACGGGCAGCATCTCACAGCTACCACTGTAAGCGTCGACAGCGGCGAAATTGTCACAACTGTCTATAAATACTCTGTGAGAAGCAGTGAAAGCTATGAATGGAAATATTCCTTCAGAAGCAACAGCCTGCCCTGCGGACTTTACGCTGACGAAAACAATGTTATCACAATCTGCGATAACAAGGTCGTTTCTCTCGACTGCGGCAGCGGCGAGCTTAACGGTGAATATACCTTCAGCGGTGAGCTTATGGATTTTGGCATTACTCAAAGCTTTATGGCAATATACTATAATGACGTTTCTACAAACAGAAATACCATTATTACACTGGATCACTCCGCACAGCCTGTTGCAACGGCAAGTGCAGGCTCCAACGCACATAAAATTCTTCTGGATAACGATACCTTATATGTCCTTGACGGTATGAATATCAGAGTTTTCCGTACATCTCTTCTTGAAAGCGGCGAAACCACCACACTTACCGAGGACTATACAGATTTCATCAAAATAGCCGACAGCGTTTATCTGCTTGGCTATGACACAGTAAATACCGAAAGGATAGGTTAAACAATGGGAACAAGCTTTTTCTGGTTCTATGATATCGTTCTGCTTGCTGTTGTTGCAGGTGTTACCTTCCGCAGCATAAAAAAGGGCGGAGTAGCTATGATTATCAGTACCGTTTCGATACTTATTGCCTTTTTAGCCGCTCATATCGGCAGCAACGCCGTGTCGGAAACGCTTTATACAAATTATATCAAGGAACCTCTTACAGACTATATCGACCAGCAGATTGACGGTGCTGTCGGTGACTATATTTATTCTGACTTTGAAAAAATTGATATGTCAAAGGCGGTTGTAGGCGGAAAGTTTCTGGATACCATAGAACTGAAGCCCAATTCCGCAGGAAAAATCATTCTCGACCTTTCGGATATCGACCTTACCGAAACGGGAATTGAAGAAGCTGATTTTTCAATGTTCGGAATAGGCGAAGATTTTGATTATTCCCTTGTAAAAGTAGGCAATATCGAAATCACCGAGCGCGAACTGGAGCAATACAGCCTTGAAACTATCGTACTTGCTCATATATTTGCGGCTAATCTTGAATCAGGAGAAGCATTCACAGCCTTTAAAGCTGTAAGCGGAAAGATTTCAGAAGCCCTCCCCTTAGCTTTCGGCGATTACTCCGCGGAAGTTTCAGGCGGAGATACCGACGTTCTCTATGAGCTTGCGCTTAGCGTAACAGATTTGGGCTATGACAACCGCGGCGAGGCTGTTATTTCAAATATAATCGACCCTATTGTAATAACACCTCTGCGTATCGTTCTTTTTCTCGTAATTTTCGGAGTTGTCGCTTTTATTCTTGAAGCAATAGCAACCGCTACAAAGATTATAAACCATATCCCCGTAATTTCAACCGCAAATGAGGCAATCGGCGGTATCATGGGACTTGTGAAATCGGTTATAATACTCTTTATAATCTGTATCGCGGTTCAGCTCCTTATCTCCCTTACCAATGATTCACTGGTATTTATAAACACCTATACTATTGACAAAACACTGTTCTTCAAGCATTTATACAATTTTGATCCGATAAATTTCTTGAAAACATATATGTAAGAACATAAAGAAAGGCAGGAAATTACTATGATGATGTGTTCAAGGTGCCAGAAGCGCCCTGCTGTGGTTTTTATGACAGGGCTTAACGGCACTGAAAAATTTGAAAAGGGATATTGCCTCGCTTGCGCCAAGGAGCTTGGCGTACCGCAGGTCAATGATTATCTCAAGCAGATGGGAATTACCGACGAAGACCTGGAAAGCGGCTTCAATATGCTGTTCGGTGGCGGCGAAGACGAAGAAGACTTCACAGACGCAGATTTTTCCGATGAAGACGATGATGATGCGGTAGATGGCTTCAAAAAAGGCGGTGCGGGAACTCTCCCCGCCTTTATGGAACAGATTTTCGGCGGCGGTTCTTCAAACAGCGAGAAAAAGAATTCAGGCTCCGAAAAAAAGGATAAAGAAAAGAAGAAAAAGGATTCCAAAAAGCGTAAATTCCTTGAAACCTTCTGCACTAACCTCACAGGTAAGGCAAAGGCAGGAAAAATGGATAAAATTATCGGCAGAGACAAGGAAATCGAACGCGTGATACAGATTCTTTCACGCCGTACCAAGAATAACCCCTGTCTGATAGGCGAACCCGGCGTAGGTAAGACGGCTATTGCCGAGGGAATTGCTCAGAAAATCGTAGCAGGTGATGTTCCCTTCCGCCTTCAGGACAAGGAGCTTTATCTTCTTGACCTTACTGCCCTTGTAGCGGGAACTCAGTTCCGCGGTCAGTTTGAAAGCCGCGTAAAGTCGCTTATTGACGAAATCAAGACAGCGGGAAATATTATCCTCTTTATCGACGAGGTTCACAATCTTGTCGGCTCAGGCGGCGACAGCGAAGGCACAATGAATGCTGCAAATATGTTCAAGCCCGCCCTTTCCCGCGGCGAATTACAGGTTATCGGTGCAACTACCTTCAACGAATACCGCAAGCATATTGAAAAAGACAGCGCCCTTGAACGCCGCTTCCAGCCTGTTACTGTGCTTGAGCCTACCGTTGATGAAACTGTTGAGCTGCTTAAGGGAATAAAATCCTACTATGAGGAGCATCATAAAATAAAGGTTTCCGAAGCTCTTATACGCCCCTGCGTAACTCTTTCCGAGCGTTATATCACAGACCGTTTCCTCCCCGACAAGGCCATTGACCTGCTTGATGAAGCGGCTGCCTGCGCAAGCATAAGAAGTGCAGAGCTTACGGAATTTGAGCGTATCACAAAGGAAAACAAGGCGCTTGAAATAAAAGAATCCGACCTTATGAGCGATTCGGAAAACATTGATTATGAAAAGCTGGCTGAAATAAAAACCGCCAAGGCTAAGAATGAAGAAAAACTTAAAGAGCTTGCGCCTCTGGTTGAAAATGTGGAGCTTACCGCGTCTGATTTATCAACCGTTATCGAAATGTGGACAGGTATTCCCGCAAAGAAGATTATGGAAACTGAGTTCAAGAAGATTGCAAAGCTTGAAAATGTGCTTAAAGAAAAGATTATCGGTCAGGACGAAGCCTGTGAAACTGTTGCAGCTGCTATAAAGCGCACAAGGGTACAGCTTTCCACAAAGCGCCGCCCCGCTTCCTTTATTTTCGTAGGACCTACGGGTGTTGGTAAAACGCAGCTTGTAAAGGTGCTTTCCGAGGAGCTATTCAGCGGTGTTGAACCTCTTATCCGCCTTGATATGTCGGAGTATATGGAAAAGCACAGCGTTTCCAAAATTATCGGCTCTCCTCCCGGATATGTGGGCTTTGACGACGCAGGACAGCTTACCGAAAAGGTACGCAGACGTCCTTATTCCGTAATTCTCTTTGACGAAATCGAAAAGGCTCACCCAGATGTTATGAATATCCTTCTTCAGATTCTTGATGAAGGTAAGGTGAATGATTCCCACGGCAGAGCTGTAAACTTTGAAAATACCATTATCTGCATGACTTCAAACGCAGGCTCTTCCGACAGCACCACAGGACTCGGCTTCGGCAAGACCACAGGTGATATTTCCAGGGAAAAGGCAATGAAGGCGTTACGTGACTTCCTCCGCCCCGAATTTCTCGGCAGAGTTGACGAGGTAGTTGTTTTCTCACCTCTTACAGTTGAAAATTATGCCGATATCGCAAAGCTTATGATGGCAGAAATGGTTGAAGCTCTCGCGGAAAACGGCATCACCCTTGTAATAGCTGACGGCGCCTACACATGGATTGCCGAAAAATCCCACGGCGGAAAATACGGCGGCCGTGATATCCGCAAGACTATCCGCAAGGAAATAGAAGATAAGGTTGCAAACCTCATTATCGGCAGCGAAGTTCCGCCGAAGAAAATCAATATCAAGGTCAATAAGGCTAACGAACTGGTAATAAAATGAAAACTGCAATAATCACAGGAGGCACGGGAGCTATCGGAAAAGCTCTCGTCGCTGAATTTTCAAGGGATTATAAGGTCGTCTTCACTTACTGCAATAACGAGGAGGACGCTATTTCCCTTTCCGACAAATACAGCGCTACCGCCGTATGCTGCGATTTATCAAAGCCTGAGGAGGTAAAAAAGCTCACACCTTACGTAAGCGACTGCGGACTTCTCATTAATAATGCGGGAATTTCACAGATTAAGCTTTTTACGGATATAACCGATGAAGACTGGAATAGAATGGTAGGGGTGAACCTTTCGGGGGTATTCTATCTCACCCGTGAGGTCGTACCCGCTATGGTTCATCACAAGAACGGTTCAATTATAAATATTTCCTCCGTGTGGGGCGTTCACGGTGCCTCCTGCGAGGTGCATTACTCTGCTGTAAAGGCAGGCGTAATAGGGCTTACAAAGGCTCTCTCCAAGGAGCTCGGGCCCTCCAATATACGTGTGAACTGCATTGCCCCAGGAGTAATCGACAGCAGAATGAACAGCCACCTCAGCGCCGAGGAACTGCTGGAGCTTACGGATTCCACCCCCCTCGGACGAATGGGAACACCCGACGAAATTGCCCATGCGGCGCGCTTTTTCGAGCAGAACCGCTTTGCTACGGGGCAGATTCTCGGCGTGGACGGCGGATTTTATTAACAAGAAAGGTACGGTAACAGCTTGGAAAAATTCTTACAGCTCAGACAGGAAAACCCCGTATTTATCTATCACAACTACAAAATTGACGAAATCGGATTTTCCTATCATTTTTCAATAGGCGAGTATCATTTTCACCCTTCATGGAAGTGGAACGGCAGCTATATTAATGACAAAACCGACATGAAGCTGACAGAAGCTATCATTTTCTCTCTGGGTATGGCGGAGCTTGTAAGCTACTGGAAATGCGCCTGCCCGCCCACTGTACTTGTGAAGTGCGGTGCGCTGGACGATTTTCAGATAAAATGGTGGAAAAAGCTTTATTTCAACGGTCTGGGTGAGTTCTTCTACCGCAACAGAATTGATACGGATTTCGACAGCTTCATGGAAATTATTCCTGACTGCACCAAACCGCCCGTTTTTTTCGAAAACGAAAATGAACGCAAGGGCGCGCTTATCCCCGTTGGCGGCGGAAAAGACAGTGTTGTTACACTGGAGCTGCTCAGCGGAATGAAAAACGATAATCTCTGCTATATCATAAACCCCCGCGGTGCAACATTAAACTGTGCTCATACCGCAGACTATGGCGATGATAGAATTATCGGTCTCAGCCGTACAATTGACAAGGAACTGCTTGAAAGAAACAAGGCAGGCTGGCTCAACGGTCATACACCTTTTTCGGCAATCGTGGCCTTCTCTTCTTATCTCTGCGCTGTGCTTACGGGCAGAAAGTACATTGCCCTTTCCAACGAAAGCAGCGCCAACGAAACTTATGTGGAGGGTATGGAGGTCAACCACCAGTACAGCAAAAGTACTGAATTCGAGCGCGATTTCCGTGAATATACCTCACGCTATTTTCTTAAAACTCCCGAGTACTTCAGCCTGCTCCGACCCTGGAGCGAATGGCAGATTGCCCGCGAGTTTGTAAAATATCCAAAGTATTTCCCTGTTTTTCAGAGCTGTAATCTGGGCAGTAAAACCGATATCTGGTGTGCTGACTGCGCGAAATGTCTTTATGTATACATTCTGCTTTCAGCGTTCCTTGACGACAATATTCTGACGAAAATTTTCGGCTGTAATATGCTGGATAATCCGAAGTTTATGGAAATGTTCGACGGTCTTGTGCTTGACGGGGTTGATAAACCCTTTGAATGTGTGGGCACCAAGGACGAAATACGGCTTTCACTGGAAATGGCGCTGAAAAAGCGAGGCGCCAATCCCCCTGCTCTGCTGCGAGCTTATGCGGGTTATCGTGAAATCGGCGGATTTGATATACCTGACCTTACGGACTTTTTTGACAACGACAATTTTGTACCGACAGAGCTTCTGCCTCTGCTGAAAGGCTGAATATGATTAAAAAGTTAGAAAATTTTTTCAGAAACAAGCGCGTACTTATTCTTGGGCTGGGACGCGAGGGACGTTCAACTCTCGATATACTTAAAAATATCGACTGCACCATAGGCATTGCCGACAAGTGTCTTACCCCCACCGATGATTTAAAGAATTATGAGCTTTATCTCGGTGAGGATTATCTTGACTGTCTCGATAAATTCGATATAATCATGAAATCTCCCGGTATTGCTCTCTTCGACACAGTTTCCGGCGAAATCAAGGCAAAAATCACAAGCCAGACCGACCTTCTCCTGCGCTTCTGCGACAATACAATTATCGGTATCACAGGTACAAAGGGCAAGTCCACTACCTCTTCACTTACCCGTCATATTTTGCAGAAATGCGGCAAAAATGCCATACTTATCGGAAATATAGGTATACCACCCCTTGAACGGATAAGCGAATTTGCAGAGGATACTGTTATCGTCTGCGAAATGTCCTGCCACCAGCTGGAATATGTCCAGGCGTCGCCTGATATTTCCGTTCTGCTTAATGTTTTCGAGGAGCATCTTGACCATTACGTTGATTTCAATGCGTACAAGAGC
This sequence comes from Ruminiclostridium sp., assembly GCA_017472865.1. Classification (GTDB taxonomy): domain Bacteria; phylum Bacillota; class Clostridia; order Oscillospirales; family Ruminococcaceae; genus Ruminiclostridium_E. The sequence goes on from JAFUNV010000206.1 coordinate 10,697, forward strand.
GCCAAGGAAAATATTTACCGCTATCAGGACGAAAGCGACCTGCTTATTTTAAACTCTGAGCTTAAGGCTGACAGTGCGAAGGCAGAAATCCTCACTGCAAGTCTTACAGATAAGGCTGATATATACGTGACCGCTTCTGAGCTTAATATAAACGGCATTGTAATTCCTCTCAGCGATATCGACACAAGGCTCATCGGACATCATAATTACTACAATATAGGTATTGCCGCGTGTATTGCCATGTCGCAGGGTTGTAAGACCGATGAAATTCTTAAAGCGATTCCCTCTTTCAACGGACTCCCCCACCGCCTTGAAAATATCGGCACATACAACGGAGTTCAGTATATCAACGACAGTATCAGCACCTGCCCAAGCACAGCCATTGCGGCGGTAAAATCCTTTGACAAGGTTGATACAATTATTGTCGGCGGTATGGACAGAGGTATTGACTACACCGAGCTTGTGGATTTTATCAACGGTTGCTGCATCGAAAATATCATTCTTCTGCCCGACAGCGGTTATCGTATTTACGATGAGCTTGACGGCTCAAAAAGAAATATATACAAGGCGGCTGACCTCAGTGACGCGGTAAAATATGCAAAAAAAGTAACAAAAGTGCGCTGTCTCTTATCTCCCGCGGCGGCAAGCTATGGATTTTATAAAAATTTTGAGGAGCGCGGCGAGCATTTCAGAAAACTGGTACATGAGGAAATATGCTGAGATTACGACCATATAAGCCCTGTGACGCGAAAACTATAATCAGTTGGTGCAAGGACGAACTGAGCTTCAGAAAATGGACTTCAGACAGATACGACAGCTATCCCATAACCGCTGAAGACATGAACCGAAAATATATTGACCTTAACGGCGACTGTACCGAGCCTGATAATTTTTATCCCATGACAGCCTTCGACGAAAATGGCGCTGTGGGTCATCTTATCATGAGATTTACCGACACCGAAAAAGCAACACTGCGTCTCGGCTTTGTGATTGTGGACGACAGCAGAAGGGGCATGGGCTATGGAAAGGAAATGATAAAGCTGGCGCTTAAATATGCTTTTGAGATTATCAGAGCCGAAAAAGTTACTATCGGCGTTTTTGATAATAATCCGTCAGCATATCACTGCTATAAAGCCGCAGGCTTCCATGACGCTGTGACCGGCGAAAAGCAGACCTTTACATTTCAAGGCGAGGTATGGACTATACTGGAGCTGGAAGCTGATAAAGAAACATATATAAAATAGTAAACGGGCGGAGCTACAAATGCTCCGCCCGAATTGTTTTATTCAAATCTTTTTCCCTGCCAGCTGTCTCTTTCAGCCTGCGCTTTATCAATTCCACCCAGCACTGAAATCTTGTCCATGCTCCATAGCGGCGCCAGAAGCTTTGACTTATCACCGTCGCCTGTAATTCGCTCAATTACCGTCTCAGGCGGCAATAATTCAAGCTGTCTTACGGTTATATCAATGTACTCTTCCTTTGTAAGGGGAGTATAAATACCATTTTCGTACATTTCCGCAAGCTTAGTACCTTTTATAACATGAAGAAGATGGATTTTTACACCATCGGGACGAAGTCTGCCCAGCTTTTCCGCCGTTTCCAGCATCATTTCCGCCGTTTCCCCGGGAAGTCCGTTTATAATATGAACACATGTACGTATGCCGGCCTGCCTCAGCAGCTCATAACCCTGCAAAAATTCTGCATAAGTGTGACCGCGGTTGATAACCTCCGCTGTGCTGTCATGAACGCTCTGAAGCCCCAGTTCAGCGGTAACGGGAACGGATAATTCGCTGAAAAGGGCTATAATCTCAGGTGTTATGCAGTCGCCGCGGGTTGCGATTGAAATACCGCTTACACCGAAGGCTTCAGCCTCCTTGTACGCTCTGCGGAGTGTGTCAATATCAGCGTAGGTGTTGGTATGCGCCTGAAAATAGGCGACAATTTCAGCGTCGGGGTTTTTAGCAGTAATGCGCTCCCTCTCGCGCTTCAACTGCTCGGTAACACTTATACAGCCTGTGGTGAAATACCCGCTGCCGCCGTCGCAGAAAATACAGCCACCTCTTCCCTTTGAACCATCAATGTTAGGGCAGGTAAAGCCTGCGTCAACTACCGCCTTGTATATTTTCCGACCAAAGTGAGTTTTATTGTAGTAATTAAGAGTATGATAACGCTTGTTGTCGTCTGAAAATTTAAAAGGATTCATACAATTACCGACTTTCCCGTGCCGTGAACCGCCGCAACATCAAGACGAAAATCGCGTCCCACCTGCGCCCCTATGTATGACAGTGAATTTATCATATTATTGTAGGCTATCTCAGGAGTGTTGTTTTCCTGACTCAGATGACCCAAGAGAATTGAAGTAGTTCCCGATTTTATAAGCTCCCTTGCAAAAACACCGCTGTCAGGATTGGACAGATGACCGCGGTCGGAGCGTATTCTTTGCTTTAAAACAGGCGGATATTTGATATTGCGGATAAGCATATTGGGGTCGTAATTGGATTCGAGAAGAACAAACCTGCACCCGAGAAGATTTTCACGGACCTCAGGTGTAATATGCCCCACATCCGTACAAACAGCAATCTTTGTATCACCCGCAGTGAAGGTGTATCCCATACTTTCAGCACTGTCGTGGGGAGTGTGGAAAGCGGCGGGAATCAGCTTCAGCGGAGCTCTGTCCAGCTCGCCGATTGTATAAAGATTTTCGTATGTAAAGGCTTTTTTCTCGTCAATAATCCTGCTGAGCGTTCCCTCAGAGGCAAAAACGGGAATTTTCGTATTCTTGGTCACCTGCATAAGCCCCGCTATATGGTCGCTATGCTCGTGAGTGATAAAAATTGCCTTTATATTATCAATACTGCGGTCTATCATGGCAAGCCCATCGCGCAGTGCCTTGAAGCTGCAGCCGACGTCAACCAGTATACCCTCTCCGTCGTTTTCAATGTAAGTGCAGTTTGCTTTACTGGAGCTGCAGAGTGAAACAATTCTCATATTCTACCTCAATTTACAAAGGCGGCAGGGGTTCAACCCTTGCCGCCTGCATTTTAAAGTGCTTTTCTTATATTTGTGGGGATATCGCGCTTCACGATATCTGCGCCCATTTTACGGAGCTTTTCATCCATATTTTCATATCCGCGCTCAACATGGTAAATATCCTCAATTTCGGTAGTGCCCTGAGTGCTGAGACCTGCTATAATAAGTGCAGCGCCCGCACGAAGGTCAGAAGCCTTTACAGGTGCGCCTGTAAGGTGGCTTACACCCTCAATCATTGCCACATTACCATCAACGGAAATATCTGCACCCATACGGCGGAGCTCGTTCACGTAACGGAAGCGGTTGTCAAAAATACCCTCATTTATGATACTGGTGCCCTTTGCAAGAGTAAGCAGAGCCGCAAGCTGTGGCTGCATATCCGTAGGGAAGCCCGGGTGAGGCATAGTCTTTACAGTAATACGCTCGTAGGAATCCTGACCGATAACACGCACGCTGTCATCATATTCCATAACAACCACACCGATTTTGCGGAGCTTGGAAGTGATAGGCTCAAGGTGCTTGGGTATTACATTCTTTATAAGAGCGTCGCCCTTGGTAGCCGCAACAGCTATCATGAATGTACCTGCCTCAATCTGGTCGGGA
>JAFUNV010000207.1 GCA_017472865.1 Ruminiclostridium sp.
GCAAAAGAAAAGCACTATCCAAAATCAGGATAGTGCTTTTAAATTTTACTTTGTCATTACCTTCTTATGATAGCCTTTTTTATTGCAGTGCGGACAACGCATTTTTCGTGTCGAACCATAATGAATTGCCAGAACAACAGCTCTCATCGAAGGCACGTATCTGGTCTTGCATTCAGGACATTCATAGTATCCCACATCGTGTTCCATTTTAACACCGTGCGCAACGCCAAGAAACACTATCAAAGAGCCAAGAGAGCATAGAACAATGCCTATCGTCGGATTCAATTCCGCAATCAATCCCCCTGAAATAATAAGAGCCAGCGATGCAACAATAGTCAGGATTGTTAAAAAACTTTCCGCCTTCATCAGTTTCTTGTTTGCCTTTTCTTCCTGATTTCTCATTTCAACGAGATTCTGTTCAGCAATTTCTTTGTAATTATCCATAATGATATGTTCCCCTGTCAGGAGTTCATTTGCATTAATTTTTAATAATTCACAAAGCTCAAGCATAATAGAAGCGTCAGGCATACTTTTACCTGTTTCCCATTTAGATACCGCTCGGTCTGTTATACCAAGTTTCTCAGCAAGAGAAGCCTGAGTATACCCGTTTTCTTTTCTGCATGCAGCTATGAATTTCCCGATTTTTTCCTGATTCATTCCGGGAACCCTCCTTTCATTACCGATTATACAGAATTATTGCTGTTTTTACCACACACCAACGGTTGATATGCCGTAAAGCCGATTAAATCCGCTGTTCCAACCGGTGGTTGAGTAAGAATTATCTGGCTTTACCCTTTATTTCATCTACCATCATACGATAATATCAGTAAAAAGTCAAGTGATAATAATCTATTCCGCTCGTACCCCCGACAAACATAAAAGCTCGGTTTCATACCGGGCTTTTTATTTTACTCCTATTCACCTCCTGTTGCGGATTCTGATTTTTTTCTGAAAATTTTAACTAAAAAACCCTTGCATAATCGGCTTTAATTGTGTATAATGAAAGTAATAACCTCAATTAACGGTATGCGAGAGGAGCAATGGCGGATTAATGAAAAACAATAAACGACCCACTGTCGGCGTCATGATTCATTATCTCGACAACGACTATTCCAAGATACTATTAAAAGGCATAACTTCTGCGGCTGAAGAGCTGGACGTAAATCTTGTGATTATGCCCGGCCGTTCCCTCAACAGCCAGCTTCACGACCAGAAATATACTACATACGAATATCAGTACAATACAATATACAGCTATGCCACCGCCCAGAATCTTGACGCGCTCATTGTTTCCGCAGGTACCGTAGGTCAGTTTGTCACCCGTGAGGAGTTCAAGAAGTTCCTCGACGGATTTAACGGTCTGCCCATAATCACCCTTGAAAGCGTTGTAAGCGGATATCCCTGCATACGCTTGTCGGGCAGCGGAATAAAGGACATGGTAAATCACCTTATAACCGTCCATGGCAGAAAAAACGTTGCTTTTGTCTCAGGACCAAAGGGCAACACTGACGCAGAGGAACGCCTCAGCTACTACCGCGAGGCACTTGAAGAAAACGGAATTGAATACAACCCCGACCTTGTGGCTTACGGAAGATTTTCCGAATACTGCGTTGAGCTTGTAGGCGACCTTCTCGACCGCAATAAGGGTAAAATAGACGCAATCTGCTTTGCCAACGATATGATGTGCAAGGGCGGATATACCGCAATTGAACAGCGCGGGCTTGTAATCGGAAAGGATATCTGTGTTACAGGCTATGACGACTCTGAAATAGCAACCGCCCTCACCCCTCAGCTTTCCACTATCCGCGCCGATGCTTCGGTTCTCGGCAGCCGCGCCCTCAGGGAGGCTGTCAGACTTGCCAGCGGTGAGGATTCCAAAGAACTTATAAATCTCGGCGCAGCTCTCGTTACCCGCCAATCCTGCGGCTGTGACTCCTTCTGGGACAATATGAACAGCGACCGTGCGGACTTTATACGCGGCTGTTCTGCCGAAAAGCTTGCCTCTATCGTCATTAACGAGTATATTTCAGGTGCAGTTCCTGAACAGGCAGAATTGATAAAAGAGCTTGAAGCTATAATTTCCAGATTTTTCAACTTCACTATAAATATGGATGAGAACGATCCCTCAGACCAGCGCGGAATTTTCGACTCAATTCTGTCAGAAGGTCTTATTGAAGCGCTGTCTGCGGGCACATTCATTGACCTGCTTAAATCTGTCCGTTATATTGCCACCGTTTTATGCGGTAATAACCACGAAAAGATACTGGCAGTGCACAACATAATCGAGTACGGCTTTGACGCAGTTTCCGATTATCTGCTCTATCGCAATGTAACTGATAAAAATGACCTTACCTTTACGCACTTCCTTATAAACAATATTTCAAAGGATATGCTGGCCGCTGCACATAATGAAGAGCAAAGATATCATTCTATCGTTGAAAATCTCTCCCGTATGCACATGAAATGCAGCTATATATACACCTTTGAGGAACCCGTTATGCACGACGGAAAGGCGGATTGGAAAAAGCCTGATTTTATGTACCTGAGAGCTTATCATGACGAAGGAGAAATAGGCACCAACTCCGCAGGCGGAAAGAAAATCCCTACCGCTTCCTTTATCGGCAGAGGTTTTTCCCCCGACCGCCGCCGTACACTTATACTGTTTCCGCTTTTTGTAAACAGCGAAAACTATGGTATTATTTTATCTGAGCTGGAGTTCGATTATTATCCATATATTTATTCTATCGCGCCCCAGATATGCACCGCTATCAAGCTCACTGAGCTGGTTAAGCAGCTCGAAACCTCTCTTGACGCCGCAACCTCCAGAAATAACCAGCTGAATCGCATCTCTATGCATGACGAGCTTACAGGTGTATACAACCGCAGAGGTTTTTACGAGTTTGCAAATCATATTTTTACCGCACCCGAAAATGCAGGCAAAAAATGCGTTATTCTATTCGCAGACCTGGATAACCTCAAAAAAATAAACGACACCTTCGGTCACGAGGAAGGCGACTTTTCTATAAAGGCTGCCGCCTCCTTCCTGAAACGAGGACTTCGCAATACAGATATCGTTGCAAGAATAGGCGGCGATGAGTTCGCAGCCTTTGCCGTTTGCGAAAATGAAAAGATTGTCCATTCAATTGCCGCGCGCATCAAGGGTATCGCTGCCGAACACAACGCCAGAAGTGACAAAAAATATAATATCACCATGAGTATCGGTATTTATGAGCTTGAATGTGACATAGAAGGTGATATCAGAAACTTCATGGATAAGGCTGACTCATCACTTTACGAGGATAAGAAGAAAAAGAACCCTGATATTCTTAAAAGACATAATTAAACAATTTGAAAAGCCCGATAAGCGTCGGGCTTTTCGTATATTATGTACAATTTACCATATTAAAACTTTACTTGGCTTGCAGTAAATGCTATGTTATAATTAATAAAAGGGTTATTTCTTTAACGGACGGAGGCACCTTAATGAAAAAAGCAAAATTTTCACCAAAGGATTTTCTGTTGAAAAACATTAATTTCGACAGCGAAGAAAGCCAGTTTATGCTGATGATGCGTATGTATTACATCATCACTGCTGTTTATATTGTAGCATTTTATATTTTTGCCGCCGTTACGGGAATTTTTAAGGAAATGGCGATAATCGCCGTATGGCTTCCCCTGCATATTGCCTGCTATTTTACCACTTATCGTTGCGGCAGGCGGGTTGTATTCCACATTTTTTCCGGCGGAATACTTACCTGGCTGATTTATTCTGTATACCTCATGGGTGAAGATTACGGAGCCCACTATTTCATATATCCGCTTATGGTAATCTCATTTTTTGCAACCTATAAGAATTTCTACGGAAAGGTTGCGTATATGGCCTTCCTTCTCGCACTGAATATCGGTGTGTACTATTTCGGAAAGGTTCACGAGCCTGTCATTTTAATCACAGATAAGCAGGGTGATATTATAAATATCATGTATACAGTAACGCTTTTCGTTTGTATGTTTGCAATCTGCTTCATCTTCAGCAACACCAACCAGACCGCACTGGAAAAGTTGAACAGCTACAACCGCCGTCTTAAAAAAGAGGCAGAAACTGACGCTCTTACAGGACTTATCAACCGCCGCAGTATGTACAGGGTTCTTGAAGAAAACATGAATGTCAAGGATACAAATTTCACTGTGGCAATCGGAGATATCGACTTTTTCAAGAAGATAAACGACTCTAAAGGACATAATTTCGGCGACGAGGTGCTGAAAAATATTTCAGAATATTTTCTGGCCTATATGTCTGACAAGGGCTTTGTCTGCCGCTGGGGCGGAGAAGAATTTCTCTTCCTCTTTCCTTCTTGCAACGCCGACACTGCATACGAATATGTGCTTGAGCTGAGACAGCATATCGAAAGTACGCCTATAACCTACGGCGGTGAAACTATTCATGTCACCATGACCTTTGGCGTAGAGGAATACAAGTCCGAGCTGATGGTCACCGAGCTTATACATAAAGCTGATGATAAGCTTTATACGGGTAAGAACAGCGGCAGAAACACAGTTATAATATAAGACGAACCGCTTATTCATAAGAATGATTAATCCCGCAGCTTCATAACTGCGGGATTAAATATTTTATTCGATCTCCATCGGCACAATGCCCTCGTCAATCATATCCAGGATATGAGGTACAATTTCAGGGTCAAACTGTGTACCGATATTATTATTGAACTCGCTGATAATAACTTCAGTCGATAGAGCCTTACGGTAGCAGCGGTCGCTGGACATAGCGTCATAGGTATCCGCAACAGCAATAATCCGCGCAACCTTCGGGATATCCGTTCCGCTGAGCCCCTTGCTGTAACCCTTGCCGTCGTAACGCTCGTGGTGATATCTTGCACCGTTGGTTATACCATCAAGGGCGGTAAAGTCCTTGAGAATTTCTCCGCCTGTGTCCACATGGTGCTGGATTATCTCCCTTTCTTCCTCTGTAAGCTTGCCGGGCTTGTTAAGAATATGGTCAGGCACACCGATTTTTCCTATATCATGAAGCAAGGCAATATAATAGATATTCTCCTGCTCTTCATCGGAAAGCCCCACACGCTTCGCAAGCTCGCGGGAATACATCGCCACGCGGATAGAATGTCCGTTTGTATAAGGGTCTTTGGCATCAATAGTCTTTGCAAAAGTCCTGAGTGACTGCTCAATTATGCTCCTGTACTCATTATGGCGGCGGCGCATTGTGCTGAACTTGATTCTGGTGACAATCATCATAACACCGCAGCTCAGAAGTATAAGAAGAACTGCAATCAAAAACCAGAACAGCGGTTTTTCAACAAACGCCTTTTCTTTATTGATTGTAAGCGTATATGTTCTGCACTCCTCTGGGCTATCCGAATTATACACGCTGATTAAAAAATTATATTTTCCGCCGCGCAGGTTGGTATAGCTCACACTGCCGCTTTTCTCCGAAGTATGTATTGCTTTGCGGTCAAATCCTTTAAGCTGATATGCAACTCTCAGGTCGGACGCATCCGCAAAGGACAGGGCAGAATAATTGATTGTAACACGCTGAGCGCTGTTTGTGATATTTATCGCATCGGGGTGCTCGTAAAGCTTATCATCAACGCTCACACTGCTTATTGTAACTTTCGGAAGGTCGTTTTCAACTCCGCTGAAGCCGAAAACGCTTATTCCGCTTCGTGTGGAAATGTTCAGATTTCCGTTTTCATCAATGAAATGCCACGTATTGGCATTGATTGAACCGCTCATTCCGTGGTTAAGCCCGTAGGTAACTGTGTCAGTTTCAGCGCCGCTCAGGAGCTTCTCCGCATCAAGGGATATTATACCATTGTTCTGTAGAAGCCAGAGCTGTCCGTCATCTGTACAGTACAGGTCGAAAATACTGCCCGCACCCTTTGTGAAGTTGGTAAGCCTTTTGAATCCACCCTCTCTATGACAGTAAAGATTGCTGCCCGCGCTTATGAAAAGCTCCTTATCGGTTCTTATCATACGCAGAACAACGCCCTCCTCAAGCCCTTCATCAAAGCCATGGTTTGTAATTTTTCCGTCTCTTATTTCATAAATTCCGTCACCGTCGCTGCCCACGAGAATTTCACCCTCAGAGCCTTCGATAATACAAAGCACTGACGGATTATCCATGCCGTCCTCGTAGCTGTAAGTCTCGGTAACTACGCCGTTTTCGATAATTGAAACACCTGTCTGGGTTCCCGCGGCAACTCTTCCGTCCGAAAGCACAGCAACAACACGTGCCTTACTTCCCATAAGACCGTTTTCTTCGTTGAAAACAGTTATTTTTCCTGTTTCATGATTGTAGCAGACCACGGTGTTTTCAGAATAACCTGCAATCCACACGTTTCCTGTGCTGTCGGCTGTGATACAACGGATGCGCTCGCCTTCAAACATAGCTGTAAGCTGATTTTCTATTCTGTTATAATCGCTGTCACAGATTATAAGACCTGTATCGTGACCGAAATAGTGAAACCCGCCGCTTTTTACGTTCGCATTTACAGCGATTCCTTCAAGCTGCGCCGCCTTATTGGGGGTTGTAAAGCAACCCTGGGAATACTTTATAATTCCATAGGCCGACGACGCCAGCCAGATATTGTTTTCATAATCGGCAATTGCAGAATTTACTGACATCGCCTTTTGCTCTTCCCCGAATTCCCTGACTCTGCCATCCGGAAAAATTACAGCCAGTCCATTAATGCCGCTGACAAAAATATGACCTGTTTCAAAAGAAGAAATTCTGTTGTGAGTGTTTACGCTGCCCGTATCAAAATATTTTGCGGTAAAGCCGCTTCTTTCCAGACTATCCGAGTCGAAGTTCAGAACAGCCATTCTTGTCTCGCCCGTGCCGATAATTATATTTCCTTCATTATCCGCTTCAACGCTGTAAATATCCGTTTCACCGAAAACTCTGTCGGCAGTGAAGACATCTATAAGCTCGCCGTCCCTGAAGACCACACATTCGCCGTTGTTGGTAGAACCCCAGAGGCGGTCTCTTGAATCGATTGCAAGTGTGTAGACCGTAACGCCCGCCATTTCCTCAGCCTCGTAGGGTACAAGCTCTTTTCCGCTTATTTCAGCAATACCCGAGTTTGAAGAAGCATAGATTGTTCCGTCCTTACCCTCGGCAAAATCACGTATACACAGAAAAGTATTATCAGGGCTTTCAATTTCTGTGAAGATATCATTTTCCATAATTATAACGCCAGAATCGTTTGTACCTATCCAGAGCCTGCCCGCCGAGTCCTCAAAAAGAGAACGTACCGAACTTGAAGTTATTGCGCCCTCAACGCTGTAATTGCGGAAATTAGTTCCGTCATAGCGTATAAGTCCGCCATAGCTTCCTATCCATATATACCCGTCAGAGGTCTGCAGGACGGCATTGGCTTCTCCTGTGGGCAATCCGTTCTGTTCGTTATAGACTTTTACAACATACGGTGCTTCCTCCGCAGAAACGGGATTTTCCGCAAACGGAAGAAATGCCGCCAAAATTACAGCAGCTATAAGACCGCATATCAATCTGTTTTTCATTCATTCTTTCCTTTCGCACTCATGGTTTGCGATTAACTATACATAATTATTATATAATATTTTGCCTGTAATGTCAATTACTTGACATAATTCAAAACCGAAAGAAAATTGTTATAAACAAAAACACAGGCGTTTCCGCCTGTGCCTGAAATTATAATTTTGAATAACCGTGTGCGTTTACAAGAGCGTCAACCTTCTGCTTTTCCTTGCAAGCGGTGCATTCACCGATAGCACAGGACTTGTAGTCAGGAATATCATCAGATGTAAACACAGCGTTTACCTTTATGCCGTCAAGCTCCTTGATTGCGCTGAATACCGCAGAAACGCCCACAAGAACGCCATTGTAGTACTTGAGGCACTCGATACAGCGGTTGATGGTCTTTCCTGTGGAAGCGGAAGAGATAAGAAGCAGTATACGCTTATTCCAGATTTTGCCCTGGCTGTCGTCACGGAAGATAATCTGGTTGTTGGAATTTGTCTCGGGATTAATAAGATAGATGTCATTACCACTGTTAATGGAGTGATGATTGCTTTCGCAGAGCTCCTGAGCCAGAAGTGTACCCAGCATGGAAGTGCCTTCCATGCAGATAATTGTATCAATATGTGTGTTGTTATATTCTGCAGCAAGCTCTTTAGCAGTTTCCTTTGCCATCTTGAAGCTTCTTTTGATGCTGTTCAGGTCAACGTAGTAGTTGATATGTGAATGGTTGGTTGCAAAGTGACCGGGGATTATTCCGATTTTAATGCTGCTGTTCTTTGCGGAAACAAGCTCCTGTGTACGTCTTTCCATAGAAAAAACCTCCCAAAAATAATTTGTATCATCAGTATAACACATTAAAACGAAAATTGCAACAATAAAATATTGAAATATTCATTTTTTTGTGATATAATTATAGCATTATCAGTAACATCGGGATTTTTATGACGGTAAAAATTGTAATCCTTGCATCATAAATCCGTTCGCGTTAATTTTCCCGAAAACTATTGACAAAATGCCCTACTTGTGATTTAATTAATTAAACCTTTATAAATAAAAGAAAGGACGATAAAACCATGAAAAATGAAACAAAATGCCTTCATTCAGGCTATACCCCAAAGAACGGCGAGCCCAGAGTAGTGCCGATTTACCAGAGCACCACCTATGTTTATGACTCTACTGACGCGGTTGCCCACGTTTTCGACGACCCCACAGCCGGTCTTATCTACTCTCGTTTTGCTAACCCCACCACTGACGCAGTTGAAAAGAAGATTGCCGACCTTGAAGGCGGTGTTGCAGCTATGTGTACCTCCAGCGGTCAGGCTGCTTCCCTCTGCTCTATCCTTAATATCTGTCAGGCAGGCGACAGCTTTGTTGCTTCCTCCTCTATCTACGGCGGCACAGTAAATCTTTTTGCCGTTACCCTCAAAAAACTGGGAATCGAGTGCATTTTTGTTGACTGCGACGCTGATTATGAAACTCTCGTAAAGGCTGCGAAGCCCAACACAAAGTGTTATTTCGGCGAAACTATTGCTAATCCCGCCCTTACCGTCCTTGATATTGAAACCTGGGCTAAGGCTGCTCATGAAAACGGTCTCCCTCTTATCGTTGACAATACTTTTGCTACGCCCGTGCTCTGCCGTCCTATGGAATGGGGCGCAGATATCGTGGTTCACTCCACCAGCAAGTACATGGACGGTCACGCTGTTCAGGTCGGCGGCGTTGTGGTTGAAAGCGGCAAGTTCAACTGGGAAAACGGCAAGTTCCCCTGCCTTACCGAGCCTGACGAGAGCTATCACGGCACGGTTTATACAAGAGATTATCCCGCTGCTCCCTTCCTCACAAAGGCAAGAATGCAGCTTATGAGAGATTTCGGTTGCTTCCCCGCTGCTCACAGCTCTTTCCTGCTTAATCTCGGTCTTGAAACTCTGGCCGTGCGTATGCCTCAGTACTGCAAGAATGCAATCAAGGTTGCTCAGTTCATTGCCAAGTCCGACAAGGTTGCTTCTGTGGCTTACCCCGGCTTAGAGGGCGACAAATACTATGAACGTGCTCAGAAATACCTCCCCGACGGTACAAGCGGTGTAATCGCAATTTCCATCAAGGGCGGCAGAGACAACGCGGTTAAGTTCATGGACGCTCTTGAGCTTGCTTCCAACGAGGTACACGTTGCGGATATCAGAACCTGCGTACTCCATCCCGCTTCTGCTACTCACCGTCAGCTTACCGACGAACAGCTTGCAGCAGCCGGCATTGACGGCGGTCTTATCCGTCTTTCCGTAGGTCTTGAAAATGTTGATGATATTATTGCAGATATTGAAAAGGGCCTTGCGGCAATCTGACAAAGCTGAATATATAAAAAGGACGGTATATGCCGTCCTTTTGTTGTTTTATCAGTTTTGGATACTTCCGCCCCATTCAACCAGTGTAAATCCTTTTCTTTCAGTAAAATTCAGCTCCTGTGGAGGGATATCAACATAGCTCTCACTGGGATAATATGCCATGAATACGCGCAGAACCGTATCAGGCGCGGGAGTTACCGTAAGCTCCGCATTATCAGTGTAGCAACTGCCCTGGAAGGAAATAACATTATACTCATTTTCCTTCATAAGAGGCAGCCAGAACACGATAAACTCATTATACTCACGGGGAGTAAGACCCAGCGCAGATAAGGAGCTGCGGAGAAATTCCGCCGTATCCTCTCCCTTTACACAGAAACCCTGGCTGAAATCATAAGTGGTGTCACTTTCGCCCTCCCAGAAGAGGTAGGTGTATTCCAGCCCATCGCTGTCAAAAAGAGTGCCGTCAGGTTCTGCGGTTACCTTCCAGCCATTATCATATTCGGGGTAAGTCACCGTAAGCTCACCATTATAGTCCAACTCAACCGAAACCTCTGTTTTCTCTTCAGGGTAGAGATAAATCACAGGCTTCATAGCAGCATAGGTTTCGGGGGCCTTTATTGCCTGAAGCACCGCAATATATTCCGTATCACTGACCTTATAAAGCGGCGCATAGGAAATATCAACAATATCGCCCACGCAGTAATCGCCGTACAGTGATGTGTCGCACTGCACCGTATATATCACGGTTTCATCGGAAGTTTTGCAGCAGATAAAAGCGTCCTCACGTATTTCAGTTATCTGAAGTATTCTGCTTCCTTCCTGTTCAGACACCTCATATTCAGGCGAAGCAGTTGTAACAGCGGTTGTTGCTTCTGCTTCATTATTGCTTGTACACGAAGATAAAAGGCATGCTGCAGCAGAATTGTCAGTAATTTTTTCATAATATGCCCTCCTGTTTCTGTTATTTGTATTTAACACTCTACTACGACAGAAAAGGTTGCAGGCAACGCAAAAATCCACGCACAAGGCGAACCGCCTCGGGCAATTCCTGACTTTTACAAGAAACAGCTGACCCCGCAGTTGAAAACTGCGGGATCAAAAATTCCATATAGCACACACGTTAATGCACATGGATTTTCTTAAATAACTATCCTGTTTCTTCCTGCCTGCTTGCCGCTGTAAAGAAGTGTGTCGGCGCGGTTTACAGCACTTTCGGCATTATCGCCCGTTTCAACCTTTGATACACCGAAGGTCATCGTTACCTTGATTTTCTGACCCTCGAACTCATATTCCGTACTACGGATTTCGTCCAGCATTGCGGAAATAACACTGTATGCTTCGCCTGTATCCTTGGAGCGCAGAACCATGAGAAATTCTTCACCGCCCCAGCGGGAAACGAAAGAGTCGTTCAAATCCGCATATTTCTTCATAACTGCGGAGATTTCTTTCAGGATATAGTCACCGCAGGCATGACCGTAGGTATCGTTTATCTTCTTGAAAAAGTCAATATCGCCCAGCGCAACCGTATAAAGCATTCTGTTATCCATAAGCTCCCTTATTTTCATAAGACAGCTTCGGCGATTGAAAAGCATGGTGAGGGGGTCGCGCTCTACCATATCACGGAGATTTGTGCAGAGCTTCAGAGCGTCGCGCCCGATTTCTCCTATTTCATCATTACGGCTGAGTGTCTTTTCCTCCATGCCCGCACTGAAATCGCCTCTGGCAATCTTATTTATGTACTGCTTTATATCACCGAGATTTCTGATAATTTTCTCTGTGAAGAAAATGCACATAAATGTAGATAAAAGAAAGGCTATAATTGCTACAATAATAAATCTTATAACCAGCGTTCTGGCATTCTCAATTGCCATTTCAATAGGCTTTCCTGCGAAATACATTCCCGAAACTGTGCCGTCAGAATTGAAAATCGGTATGTAACAGCCCATATAAACCGCACCGTTTATGTCGATATTGTCGTAAACATGAGTTTCACCGCTGCCTATTACATCTTCAGACACAAAATCCATGGCAGTAGTGCCGACAGGCGTGCTTCCGCTTGGATTTATAATAGTTGTAAAAATACGCATATCACCGTAGAAAACCGTAAATTCCATATCCTCGGAACAGCTTATGCGTTCTACAATCTCATAGAAATCTTCAGCCACAACGACCTTTTCGCCGAAACGGTAAATAAAATATGCCGAGCTGTTTAAATCTCCCGGGTGTTCGTTTTCAAAAAGGTTCTGCAGGGTTCCTGCGGCGGCGGATATTTCCTTTTCAATGCCCCTCTTGGTATCGTTATATATAAGGCTTGCGCCCACAAAGGTAATCAGAACCGAAACCAGTGCAATGGCGAATAATATTATAAATAAAATCTGATTTGCGATACTTTTCTGCTTCAGTTTTTCCACTCCCTTGTTAAAAGCTGACAACTTTTCTTTAATTATATCATATAATTGCTCTGAAAACAAGCATTTTTCATAAAAAACTTACTCGCTCCCGAAGCAAAACTCACCGCGGGTAAAGATGCAGGTATACTCCTCGTATTCGATAGTAAGCGTTTCTCTCTCCTCATCATAGAAAAAGAAATCCCTGCTATTTACCAGAACTCCGCCCTTCTGCCACTGAACCAAAAGGCTGTCACTTTCCCCGTCTATGTTCTCCATAACCGCGCTGTCCTCAAAAAAGGTATAGTTTACAGCAGCTTCGCTTATTTCAAGCCCCATTACCGCCGCGAACTGAACAGTTTCTACCCCGTTCACACGGGTAAGAGTCCATGTCCCTGAGATTTTATCTCCGTCAAGCCGACCGCAGGAACACAGATTCAGCAATAAGCATGCTGCAAGTATACATCTTCTCTTTCTCACTTTAATACGCCGCTTTCTATATTGCAATTAAACCCTGCCAAAAGCAGGGTTTAATCTTATATGTGTGATTTAAGCCTGATTTGCTATTGTATAAAGCTCTTCAGTTGAAGCACGGATATCCTGTGCCACATCATTGATATGATTGCCTGTAGCAGTGGTATCGGCAACATTTGTTTCAACGCTTTCCATAACATTTGCAAGGTCCTTAACGGTCTGCTCGATTTCAGAAGCAATCGTCAGAACTCTGTCAGTTTCAGCCTTTACAAGAACATCATTCTCTTCAACAACAGCAGTGGTCGCCTTTGTATTAGCTGCAAGACTTCTGATTTCACCTGCAACAACCGCGAAGGTCTTACCCGCTTCACCTGCTCTGGAAGCTTCAACGGAAGCGTTGATTGAAAGAATATGAGTCTGCTCGGTGATAGTTCTGATAGATTCAGCCATCTTATGATATGCGTCGTTAACCTTGATGATACCGGATACAGCCTGATTGATTTCAGCGCACTTGCCGCTGAGGAGATTAAGTTCTTCTCTTACACCTGCCATACCTGCGGCATTGTCATTGCTCTTCTTGCCGATAAGCTCGGTATTTTCGCAGATTTTTTCAATATCTTCAGTGATATTTCCGACTGTATCAACGATAAGGCTGTTACGGTTAAGGATTTCCTGATTAGCAGCAATTGCGTGCTGGTGCTCCATTTCCATCTGCTTTACAGAATACTGGTGGCAGTTCTGAGGAACATTTATGCCCTTTGCGATAGCTTCAGCCATAATTGCACAGGAATCATAACCACAAGCGCGGCAGTCAAAGTGCTGCTCGGTATAGGTCTGCTTCATGAGCAGTGCATAAGCGCCCTTGATATCCTGCTCGGTAACCATCTTCGGCTTTACATCCTTGGGCTCGTATTTTCTGATGAAGTCCTCAAGGCGGAGCTTCTTCTCAAACATCTGGAACTGCTTATCATTCTTGGGCCAGCCCGTAGTCTGCTTTTCACGCTCGGTAAAGGCCTCAGTGCCGATTCTGCCTGCCTTGGAGAAATAGCGGAAAATGTCTTTTTCGTCAAAGTTTGTACCGGGACCTGAGATACAGCCGTTAGCGCAGCTTAAAACGTCGTATACAACGGGACGCTCGCCTTCCTTGGCATTATAATAATGGTCAAGCTCCTTATATACATGTCCCACGCCTTCGCAGTTTCTAACATCAAGACCGGGAACAGCGTGAAGGAGACATTCCTTGAGTCCGCCGGGCTTGGGGTAAATCTTACCACAGAATGCGTCGGGGTTGTCAAACTTGAAATGTGCGTTTCTGTCGAAGTTGTAGTTCTTATTCATGTGCTCGACAAAACGCTTGTATGTTACATTATACTGTACAAGACCTGTTTCTTCAAATTCAAATCTCTTGGCAATACAGGGAGAAATACAAGCGATATCACCCTTTATGCCCATATACTTTCTGAGATAAACAGCAGTGCAGGAAATAGGCGAATGAATAGGAGAAAGTGAAGGGATAAGGTCGTGTCTGTGCTTCAAGACATACTCGGTCAGAGCAGCACAGGGCTGAGAAATCAGCTTTCTTACCTTCTTTTCCTTCAGCGCTTTTATATGCATATATGTACAGATATCCGCACCAAGTGATACGTCATAAATAAGCTTTACGCCAAGCTCGCGGAGATAAGCCAGCATAGCATCGGCGTCAGGCTCGGTAATACGGAAAGCAGGTGCCACGATAACAGTGATATCAGCTCTGCCTCTTACTGCCGCAAAGAAACGCTCAGTATCGTCAGTGTATGTACGTGCGCCGTGAACACAGCTCTTTACGCACTCGCCGCAGCTTATACACTTATCCTGATTGATATGTACGATTGAATGAGTTCCGTCCTCGGAAAGTACAGCCTCATTGGCTTCAAGTACAGGACATACTCTTATACAAGCGTTACATCCTATACACTTATTCTGGTCAATAGATACAAACATAACAAACCCCTCAATGTCGGATTTTTAACAATTTATTCAGTATAACAAAAATAGTTATATGTATACAGTTAAATTATACAGCATCACACAAAATATGTCAATATAATTTCAGCTTTTATGTGAAATTTCGGGAAATTTGTACAATTACTTGTTAAAATTTTCGCAATTTCTCACAATTAAAGGATAGAAAACGGCAAAATAAAAAAGGACAGGCGAACCTGTCCTTTCTGTAAATTGTCGAATAAGTAAAATTACTTGAGTTCAACAGTAGCGCCAGCTGCTTCGAGCTTAGCCTTGATTTCTTCAGCTTCTGCCTTAGCAACGCCTTCCTTAAGAGCCTTAGGAGCTGCTTCAACGAGTTCCTTGGATTCCTTAAGACCAAGACCGCAGATATCCTTAACTGCCTTGATAACGTCCATCTTCTTTTCGCCGAAGGAAGCAAGAATTACGTCGAATTCTGTCTTTTCTTCAGCAGCTGCAGCAGCACCGCCAGCAGCAGGACCAGCAGCTACCATAGCAGCAGCGGATACGCCGAATTCTTCTTCTAATGCCTTTACTAAATCGTTGAGTTCTAATACTGTTAATTCCTTAACGCTTTCTACTAAAGCTAAAACCTTTTCTGAAGCCATTTTAATGTTCCTCCATATTCAAAATTTGTTGATTGTTTAAGCAGCCTTATGCTGCCTCGTTGCATAAATTAAGCAACTTCGCCGTTTTCCTGCTTCTTTGCAATTTCGCTTGCTGCGATTGCAAGTCTCTGCATAGGAGACTGAAGCATGAAGAGAAGCTTGGAAACAAGAGTTTCCTTGCTGGGGAGCTTTGCATATTCTTCAACAACAGAAGCTGTGATTGCTTCCTTGCCGATGAAGCCTACCTTTACAGAGAATGCACCCTTGGACTTTTCAACCTGCTTGAAAAGAATCTTGGGTCCTGCAATGATATCTTCCTCGTGAATAGCGATAGCAGTTGTACCTTCAAGGTGTTCTGCAATGCCTGTGATGCCTGCCTTTTCAGCAGCTCTCTTTAAAAGGGTGTTCTTTACTACAAAGTATTCAACACCTGCTTCTCTGAGCTCCTTACGAAGTACGGTATCATCAGCAACTGTGATTCCACGGTAGTCAACGATAACGCCGCCTGCTGCCTTTTCAAGCTTTGCTGCCAGCTCGTCAACGTACTGCTGTTTAGCCTGTAAAATCTTCTCGCTTGCCATGAATTTTCCTCCTTGTAAAATTTTGCTGTTACTAAGCAGGAAATATAA
>JAFUNV010000208.1 GCA_017472865.1 Ruminiclostridium sp.
AGGCGAAGATAAGCTCGCTGAAATCCTTGCAGATGCTAACAGCAAGTGGAACGCTGAAAGAGACGCCAACGAAGCTTTCAAGGCTTACAAGGCTAACTGATTGAGCCGACTCCCTTCACACGGGGTATAATAACCCCGTTGTGAAGTCATAAATTCACCAATTTCATTTTTTCATATCTTTCTCCCTGGGGCTGAATCGGAAAGCCGACAGCTTTCCGATTCGGCTGATTTTTTTTGAAAGGAAGGGTCGCAATGGCAGCTGAAACCAAGCCTAAGCGTTCGCTTATCAACTGGCTCAGAAGCTATACTGGACAGAAATACACAACAACTATCCTGTTTCTTCTGATTCCGCTTGTATTACTTATTCTTTTTACTGTTATACCTGCTTTCAATATGGGTGTTTACAGTTTTCAGGAGCGTGACCAGCTGGGTGTAAATCCCGAATGGGTCGGTTTTGAAAACTATATCCGCCTTTTTACAGATGACAGCTATCTGAAAACCTTTGCAAACAGTATCTATTACTTTTTCGGTTCTTTTATACAGCTTGCCCTGGCGCTTTTCGTGGCAACGCTTCTTTGTTCTAAGATAAAGTTTGCAAATATTTTCAAGGGTGTGCTGTTCTTCCCTTATATGATGAACGGCGTTGCGGTTTCTCTTATTTTCCGCCGCTTTTTCCAGAAGGGTGACGGCATCACCAATACAGAGGGTACCCTCAACAGTATTATTGAAATGTTCGGCGGTGAAGCCGTAAAGTGGCTTTCCGACGGCAATATCGTTAATTTCTGTCTGGTTTTTGCTTCGATATGGCGTTACATAGGCTTTGATATTATCATGTTTATCGGCGCAATCCAGTCTATTTCTCCCGACATTTACGAGGCGGCTGACCTTGACGGCGCAAATGCATGGCAGCGCTTCCGCTATATTATTTTCCCCAGTATCCGTCCTATTGTTGCGTTACAGCTTATTCTTGCAATCAAGGGTTCGGCGTCGGTTTTCGAAATCCCCTATATTATCACAGGCGGACGAAACGGCACAAGCACCTTCGTTATCAAGACTATTGAAACAGCCTTCCAGTATCAGAAAATCGGTCTGGCGTCGGCTATGGCTATCGTGCTGCTGGCGATAATTCTGATTATTACGGCTATTCAGAAAATATTCTTTAAAGAAAGGAAGTGAGCTGCTTGAAAAAAGAAAATACAGCTGAATTCAATCTGAAAAATTACAGCTTTAAGGAAACTCCGAAATGGGTATCGCTTCTGGTTCAGATTTTCAAGTACGCCTTCCTTATCCTGGGCTGCCTTATGGTAATCGTTCCTTTGCTGGTCGTACTTATCGGTGCGTTCAAAACCCATGAGGAATATATAAGCACCAATGTTTTCAGCCTCCCCGCAGTACCGCAGTTTGAAAACTTCAAGACTGCATTCATAAACGGTAAGGTTTTACAGGGTCTTTTGAATACCGGCATTATCCTGCTGGTTTCTTGTTTCGGTACAATCGTTACAGGCACCATGACCGCCTTTGTACTCCAGCGTTTCAACATGGTTTTCACAAGACTTGTAAAGAACGTGTTCCTTGTTGCGGCACTTCTCCCGAATATCTCAATGCAGGTTACCGTATT
This sequence comes from Ruminiclostridium sp., assembly GCA_017472865.1. Classification (GTDB taxonomy): domain Bacteria; phylum Bacillota; class Clostridia; order Oscillospirales; family Ruminococcaceae; genus Ruminiclostridium_E. Next base: position 1,619 of record JAFUNV010000208.1, read on the forward strand.
CCAGATAGTGAGCAAGCTCGGTCTTTATGACAGCCTTGCAGCTCCCTGTATTCTTTATATCGGTACGGATATTATCTCCATCTATATTTTCATCCAGTTCCTTGATAATATCTCGATTTCTCTTGACGAAAGCGCAATCCTTGACGGCGCTTCATATTTCAGAGTATACTGGAGCATTATTCTCCCTATGCTCCGTCCTGCAATAGCAACTGTTCTGGTTATAAAGTTCGTAGGTATCTATAATGATTTCTACACCGCTAACCTTTATATGCCCAGCAAGGACCTTGCGGTAGTATCCACGGCGCTTTATCGTTTTATCGGACCTTACGGCGCTCAGTGGGAGGTAATCTTTGCAGGTATTATTATCTGTATTATTCCCTCGCTTATAATCTTCATTGCGCTTCAGAAATCAATTTACAGCAACCTCGTAACAGGCTCAGTAAAGGAATAATTTACTCTTTCATAAACATACTCCTCCACACCATGTGAAAACCCACCGCTTGATTTTAAGCGGTGGGTTTTCGCGTTACAATTGTTTTACTGAATTCTTGATTACAAGCCGCCCGCTTAAAACCTGAGTACGTGCGGGGAGCCTCGGGTTTCTGATGCGCTCAAGGAGAGTAGTAACCGCAAGCTCAGCCATTTCTTTTGAATCAACGTTTATGGTGGTTATAGGCGGGTCGGAGATTTCCGAGATAAGATAATTGTCATAGCCGACGATTGAGATATCCTCAGGGACGGAATATCCTGCGGCTTTAAGGTCGCGGATAGCCTTGAAGGCTGTTTCATCACAGTTGCAGACAAAGGCGGTGGGGAGAATTTCAGGGAAAGTGATTTTATCGAAAAGCTCATTTGTTGTGCTGCGGTCGTCGATAATCCATTCATCATTCATGGGAAGGTTATTTTCCAGCATAGCCTTCATATAGCCCATGTAGCGGTCGAAGATACTGGTTGTGGCAAGGCGTGTGCCCACAAAACCGATTTTTCTGTGACCCTTTGAGATAAGGTAGGAGGTCAGCTTATATCCGCCCATAAAGCCGTTGGTGATTATGCAGTCTGCGTCGATATCAGGAGAATAATAGTCGAGAAGGAGCAGCTGGTCAGCGGCGTCGGAGAGCTTACCTATATATTCGCGGCTGAGCTGTCCCAGAGAGATAACTGCGCCCGCTTTTTTACCTGCAAGGAAGTTGGGGAGAATAAGATTCTCTTCCTCCTCTGTTGTGAGGTTTTCCTGAATACAGGAGATATTTTCTTCCTTTAAGCGCTGGACAAGACTGTTATAGAGCGCCCAGTAGAATGAGCCGTTGGGGTTTATGAATTTCTCGGGGATAAGCACGCCGATAGTTTCTGTGACAGCGGCGGATTTTACAGGCACATAGCCCATCTCCTCAGCGGTTTCAAAAATCTTTTTACGGAGCTCATCACTGACTCCGCTTTTGCCTGCAAGAGCCTTTGAAACCGTCACCTTACTGGTGCCGCATACCTCGGCAATATCAACGAGAGTTACTTGTTTTCTGGACATCTGACGCAACCTTTCGCAAAATGAAATACTATATTGATTATACTCCATTTTACCTGTTTTTGTCAATAAGAAAAGCAGAAAAAGCCCGTTATAAAGGCAAAAAAGCACCGACGAAACGAGCGTCGGCGCCTGAAAATTATATATCCTTTGCTATAAGGTTTCTGCATACTCTGCAGGACAGTATAATTACAGCTATTGCGGCAAGAGGAAGAACACCGTAAACGGCAATTCTTGCGATTATCACGCTGATTTTATTCAATAAAAACAGCCTCAGTACCATAAACATCAGAACGCTTACGACTATAAGCATACCGAGATAGATGAACCCTGCCTTTTTTGAGCCGATTTTCATAGAAATGGGATAAAAAGGCACAAGAATAAGCATTCCCATTACCCCGAAGCAGATAGGAAGAGTTATCATAACCTCGGGTATTGTGTGTTCATTGATACAAATTCCGATAATATTGAAAATAAGGGAAAGCAAAACGAAAATACCCGTGCAGATTGCGGTGGAGATAACCTTAGCAAGTATCGTCTGCTCGCCCGATACGGGCATAGTGCGCTGGATTTTGAGCCAGCCGCTTTCCTTTTCGCTGTCCAGATTATTAATCAGCAGTGAGCTGAATGGCACTACCGTAACATAGCTTAAGAAGCCGTAGAAAATCATGCTGAGTGAAGCAATAGAACTTGGCGTTTCGCCGAAAAATGCGTCGTTTCCTATACAGAACATAAGATTGGGGTAAGTAGCCACAAGCACGCTCATAATCATGGAAAATCTTGATTCATATAAATCCTTTAATACAAGTCCTTTCATAAAAACCTCCCCTTATGTGCATTCTCGTTTAAGTCTTCGCACCATGATAAAATAGCAAACCGTATATATCACTGCCGCAATGCCTAAGCCTGCCCAGAAAACCGTATCTGTGATTTCAAGCTGAAGCCCTTCTTCATTTTCTGTGAGTAATAAAGGCAGACATAAGAAGCCGATTACAAAGCCTACTATAAGGCTTGCCTTCTGTTCGTCCCTGATATAAAGAACAAGGGTCGTTACCAGATACATAAGCGCCGCTGTAAGCATAACCAGCATAAAGCAGTTGCGGTAATATACAGGAGGTATAGTGTCGGGGCCGACAAGGCTCAGAACCGCATACATGACAGCGCACAAAGCATATCCGCCTAAAAAGGTTGCGAGATTTTCAATAAGCTCTGCCGCCGCGTATTTCATACGTGACACGCCCGAAGTGAGAGTGTATTTAATGAAGCCGCATTTCAGCATTTTTTCTGTCTTTTTACCATTGGCTTCGCCCAGTATGCATGTTATTGTAAGAGGCCCCAGAACAGGAATAAACATCATGAACATATACAGCAGTGACTCGGTATTGTCGTTAAGCCCCAGCACAAGAGAGCTTGCGATTGTAATAACCGCAAAGGCAATAGTTGCCACAAGGTAAATCGTCTTGTTCTGCAAAAATGAATTATATAATAAACCTTTCATGACTGCTCCTTTACATAATGAACCATAATTTCGTCAATGGTAGGCTTATCGGCGGTGATATCGGGGTATTTGTCAGCCGCCATGGTAAGGATTTCGCTGGAGAAACGGCCGCGTCTCATGCCGATAATATCATTCTTGTCGATTTTTTCAAGGTCGCTGTCGGTGCATTTAAGAATACGGTATTTTTCCAGCATCTCGTTTCTTTCTTCTGTAAATACAATCTTTCCCTTGTGGATAAAGCAGATATAATCAGCGATACGGTCAAGGTCGCCCGTAATATGGGAGGAAATAAAAATAGAATGTGTTTCGTCCTGCATAAAATCAAGGAAGATATCCAGAATATCGCTTCTCATTACAGGGTCAAGACCGCCCGTAGGCTCATCAAGTACCAGCAGGGAAGGGTTATGGGACAGGGCTGCGGCGATAGACAGGCGCATTTCCATACCGCGGGAGAAGCCCTTGATTTTCTTTTTCAGCGGAAGCTCGAACCTATTCATATAACCGAAGAATTTTTCACTCTCCCAGCTTTTATAGATACCCGAAAGCACCTTTTCAAGCTGTACCACCGTGAGATTTTTGGGGTAGGGGATAGTGTCGAAAACAACGCCGATTTTTTCTCTTGTCTCGTTGGACATTTTCTCCGAGTCCTCGCCGAAAACGGTAACGCTTCCGCCGTCACGCTTGAAGAGACCCAGTACAGCCTTTATTGTAGTGGATTTACCTGCGCCGTTTGCACCTATAAAGCCTACAACCGTACCCTGAGGCACAACGAGGTTTATGTCCTCCAGCGCGAATTTTTCATACTTCTTGAAAAGACTCTTGATTTCAATAACGTTTTCCATAATGCAAATTTCCTTTCATAGCATTTCAGGCGTCAAACAGCATACCGAGAATCTCCGTAAGCTCTTCAAATTCAACTCCGCTTCGCTTGGCAATATCCACCGCCTTCTGAAGGTGAGCTTCAACCTCGCGGAGGTTCTGCTCGCGGAGCAGTTCGGGATTCTGCGCTGAAACAAAGCTGCCCTTTCCCGTGTAGGACTCAATAAGTCCTTCGCTTTCGAGAATTTCATAGGCACGCTTTGTAGTTATAACGCTTATGCGTAAATCCTGCGCAAGTGCGCGCATAGAGGGCAGCGGCTCGCCCTCTTTAAGATTTCCGCTGAGTATAAGTCCCTTTATCTGCGTGGCAATCTGCTCGTAGATAGGAACGCCGCCTGAGTTTGTAATAATAATGTTCATTTTTCTTTTCCTTCGGGGTTAAGCTGTTGCAATCAATACGAGGCAGCACCGCATGATTAGCGGCTGTGCCTTTGCCGTGCGCTTACTTGCGCCTTTTTCGCCATACTTCACAAAAATGCTCGTTAATACATCAAGTATTAACTCCGCTTTTTGTATTGTCTGACGAAAGATGCGACTGCGTAATCACACGACAATAATCATGCGGTGCAGCCTTAACCAAAATCATGATTTTTGGGAACGGATATACATTTTGTTGCTAATGTGTATATCTGATATATACAATATATCATATTACATATACATTGTCAATAGGTTTATGAAAATTTTTCAAAAAAATTTCCGCAGGAGCTTTTCCTGCGGAATGGTGGATTATTCAATTTCTTCCAGCTCGTATACAATGCCGTTTATTTCAAGTGCGGAAATATTTTCGGATTTTATGGAATAGGGCACCCATTGATTTTCGTCGTTGTAGTGCATGAACATACCGTCGCCAATGGAGAGATTGCAGTCGAACTCTTCGGAGATTCCGTTTTCATTTATTCCCATACCTGCGTAATGTGTATCAATCCTGCTGCCGTCTGCCATTATAATATAAATGGTCTTGCTGATTTCATCTTCTACCTTGTGGAAATTGTCGTTGAGCCAATATCCGTTGAGAAATTCATGCTTTGTTGTAAGACCGTATCCGTTGCCGTAAATAGCCAGCGACAAGTCTGAAACCGTCATATATTTCAGCTGATAATATTCGCTTCCCGAGTCGCCGATAAGCTTGTATTTTTTGATTTCAACCGCATATTCATCGTCGACAGGAATATACGTCGTGTAATTCATTGTTGCGTCCCTGTCGGTCATCATAGGATATACCAATGTTATCTCATCAAAGAGATCCTGTTTTCCGTTGCAGGTACTGTCGGAGTCATAACGGCTGAGAAGAAAATATCTGTCCTTTTCGGTGCGGTATTTTTTTAAATCCACGTCCATGCCTGCCCCGCCGTTAATAAGGCGCTCATTATGTCCGCCTGACATAGACAGCTTTCCGTAGATATTCATGCCCTTTTCAAACCATTCCATGCCCTCCTCGGTAAGTGCCTCGTAATGTATGAGCATCCACGCTGCACGTCCGTCGGTGAGAAATTCCTCTACGGTCATGCGCATATTCTTGCGGCTGTCCTCGTAGATAAAAGTGTCGATTTTTTCTACTACTGCCTCGTTTGCGGCAAGCTCGGTTTTGCTGAGATATGCTATGCCTGTATAAATAGCCGCCGCTCCTGCTATTGAGAGAGAAAGCGCGGCAAATACTGCACATACTGCGGCGGCAGGCTTTCTGAAGGTAAATTTCTTTTTGTTTTCCATAGCTCTTTCCTTTCTGAGCAAATTCTGTGTCAGCTCATCATCGCTCAGCAAGGGAGTAACCTTATCAAAAAAACTGTTGTATTCCTGTTTCATGTCAATTCTTCCTTTCTTCGTCGGTGAGCATTGCTTTAAGCTGTTTTCTTGCACGGGACAGACGGGTTGTGACAGCGGTGCGTGAAATGCGGCAGATTGAGGCAATCTCCTTTACCGAATAGCCTTCGTAATAGAAAAGGTGGAGAATTCCCCTGTACATAGGTTCAAGCCTTGAAATACATTCCTGAACGGCATATTCTTCCTTTGTCGCACAGGGTATCTCCTCGCTCAGCTCGTCGCGCCCTGTCCGCCAGCGAGATTTCAGGATATCCTTGGATAGATTTATCGTAACGCGCATGAGCCATGCCTTTGCGTCTTCATCAGAGGGAAAAGATTTTTCAGAGCGCAAAAGACGCATGAATGCTTCCTGCGTGATATCCTCGGCGTCCTCGCGGTTTCTGACGTAGCTGTATGCAAGGCGGAACAGCGGGCTGTGGAACTGTCGTACATATCCGCTTATGGTATCATTATCCAAATTATCACTCCCGTCCCGTTTAATATGAAAGCGCCTTCTATAAAGGTAACGAATCAGAAAGGTAAAATGTCACAGCTTTCTATAAAATCTGTAAAAAACGACCCCACTTTTCCGTGAGGTCGTCATCTTCAAATATTATTCATTGTCCGTTTCTTCCATAAGAACAGCCGCCGCGTGTTCGTTCTGAATTTCGGGTATAGCGGAGAGCATGGGCACAACGTCCTTTCTGCCCTTTATTTTTCTGTCAACATAGTTTTTCGTAATTCTTATTACCAAAGGCGAGAGAGCAAGCACGCCGATAAGATTCGGAATCATCATCATGCCGTTAAAGGTGTCGGAGATATCCCATGCAATGCTGGAGGTCATGATTGCGCCTGCTATTATCATCGGGACAAAGATAACCTTATAAATTCTGCCCGCCTTTACACCGAAGAGATATTCCACCGCCTTTGTGCCGTAATGTGACCAGCCGAGAACGGTGGTGAAAGCGAAGAGTAGTACGCAGACAGCTACGAACATTTCGCCTGCAATGCCGAAAGTATTTCCGAAGGCTTCGGCTACGAAGGTTGAACCGTCAGCTTTTGGGTCTGTACGCATACCTGTTTCAAGGTTTATGGCACCTGAGGAGAGAACCACAAGCGCGGTCATTGTGCAGACAACGATAGTATCCGCGAAAACCTGGAAGATACCCCACATACCCTGAACCACAGGCTCTTTTGTGCTGGACGCAGAGTTTACCATGACTGAAGAACCGAGACCCGCCTCGTTGGAGAAAACGCCTCTTTTACAGCCCTCGGTAACTACCTTGCTGATAACGATACCTGCGATACCGCCTGTAACAGCGGGAACGCCGAAAGCGAATCTGAAAATAGAAGCAAAAATTGCACCTATCTGTCCGATATTAAAGCACACGGTTACGAGGCAGCCTAATATGTAGAGAATAGCCATAAAAGGAACAACCTTTTCGGTTGTTGCGGCAATTCTCTGAAGTCCTCCGAAGATTACAAGTGCGGCAATTATCATAAGAACCACACCGATTATAAGAGAGGTCCATTTTACATCACCGAAAACATAGCCGAACTGCTCACCGCCGCCTAAGAAAGCGGACTCAAGGTTAATGGTGATTTTATTTATCTGACCTATATTACCGATACCGAATGAAGCGAGAATGGTGCAGATTGAAAAAGCGACTGCGAGAATTCTGCCGATGGTCTTACAGCCCTTGTATTTTCCGAGACCGTCGCGAAGATAATACATAGCACCGCCCGACCATTCGCCTTTTTCATTTTTTCTGCGGTAATAGATACCGAGAACATTTTCAGCGAAGTTTGTCATCATGCCGAAGAATGCGGCAACCCACATCCAGAAAACCGCACCGGGTCCGCCGATTGCGATTGCGGCAGAAACGCCGGCGATATTTCCCGTGCCGATAGTTCCCGCAAGGGCAGTGCAGAGCGCCTGAAACTGTGAAACTGAGCCGTGACCTTCTTTTTTATGGGTTTTGCTGTTGAAAAGGCTTCCGATAGTTGATTTTACCCATTCCTTTATGTGAACTATCTGAAAGAATTTCGTGAGAATAGTCATGATAATGCCTGTGCCGATTAAAAGAAAAAGTCCTGACTTCACCCATACGAAATCGTTGATTGCTGAATTTATATCTGTCAGAGTGTTGAGAAAACCGCTCATATAATAAGTCCTTTCAAAAAATTAACTTATATATTATATCAGTTTTTTGTGAAAAAATCAACAATCTTTCCAAACTCTGTATATTTGTACAAAAAGAAAGCATATTTTTTGTTATACAACACAAAAGCAGCTCTGCGTTTGCAGAACTGCTTTTTTCCCGTTTCATTCTAATCTCATTTCATTTTTGGAGAAACCTCTGTTGAAACCTTGTTCTTTTTGTTCCTCTTGAGCTTAGTATAACACGGAAATTTTAAAAGTCAAATTTATTGTGAAGTTTTGCAGAATTTTGTGAAGTTTTGTCAGATAATGTTATTTTTGGGAATAACAGCCATATCCGCTGTTCCTTCTTCTGTTTCTTCGTGCGAAAGTGAACCTGCAAGCTCCTCGGCAGCGGCTCTGATATTTCCGTCGTTCATATCTGACGCGGGATGTACACAGCGCACGGTGATTTTTTCCTCATCGTTTATAAAATCGAGGCTGAAAGCATTTCTCCCGGCCTTTGTACAGCAGGCGATGCCGCGGGCAATCATCAGCGAAACCAGACTGCAGAATTTTTCATTACCCTCGGTGGGCACATTTTGAGGGTGGGGGAGTATAAGTCTTATGCCAAGCAGACCGATGCTTCCTGTTTTCTGCTGTATAACAGCATTTACAGGTCCTTTGCCTGACGAAAAAGAAGCGGCGGGATGGGTAAAATTATCCATATTTGTTGCGGCAGGCGCGGAAGCCATACCGCTCGTTCCCATTATTTTGCCGTAATCCTCACCGAAGTACATTTTAAGCTTATCGGGAGTATTATCGGTGTTTGTGTTACGGGTTGAGTCAGATTTCCGCATGAAGAAGAAGCACACTGCAACAAGAACTATAATTAAAATAAAAAATAACGGACCCATTTTTTAACTCCTTTATTTCTGTCTTCTCAGCCATCGGTTATAGGTACTTTCAAAATCTGTTTTACAGGAACGGCTTATGCTGAGCACTTTGTCACCCGTTACGGTAAGCGAGCTGTGGTCATATTCCATAGACAGAACATGAGCCATATTTATAATGGTACGGTTATGTATCCGGACGAAAAGGTCGTCGGGCAGCAAATCTGCCGCCTCCTGAATTTTCGCACGGGCAATAATTGTTTCGCCATCGGCAAGGTGGTATATAAGATTATTCTTTTCGCTGTTGACGTAAACCAGCTCATCGGGTTTTACATACAGCTTGTCATTATAAGGAAGCTCAATGCAGATTTTACGTGAGGCCTTCAGCGCTGACAGCAGATTATTCATAGTGTGTGATAAACGCGAACGCATAAGGTCGGGCGGGGTTTTGGGGATAAAAGCGAAGGGTTGAAAATCAAAGCTGTCATAGACCAACCCTTCTTCTGTTGTTATAAAGATTATTTTAATATCGGGGTTTGCGGCGCGTATCTTTTTTGCCGCTTCAAAGCCGTCGATATCGGGCATTCTTATATCCAGCATTACAGCATTATAGTTTTTTTGAGGTAAGTCTTTTATAAGCTGTTCGGCTTTTAGATAGGAGGATACAGTGATGTTTTCGCCCAGCTGCTCGGCTTTAGCGTGCACCAGAGCAGAAACCAGCTTAAGCATGGTTATTTCATCATCACAGACTGCAATACGCATGTTCTTTTCCTTTCGTTTGTGCGGAATTATGAAAAATGCTCCACAGTTCCACCAAGAATCTCAATCATTTTATAGGCTGCCTTATAGACGTCGCCGCAGCCGAAGGTAATTACAAGGTCGCCTGCTTCCGCGTTTGCGGCAACATATTCCGCCGCGTCATCGCAGGTTTCAACACATACCGAGCCGTCAATTTCTGCGCCTAAGTCCTTGGAATATATATTGTAGGTGTTCTTTTCACGGCTGCCCATGATTTCGGTAAGCACGACCCTGTCTGCAATTTTCAGTGCTTCGGCAAATTCATGAAGCAGGGTGGCGGTACGGGAGTAGGTGAAAGGCTGATGCACTGCCCACACGCGTCTGAAATTCATCTTCTTTGCAGTTTCGAGCAGTGTTGTGACTTCAGTGGGGTGGTGTGCGTAGTCGTCCACGATTGTGATTCCCTTTATCTCTGCAAGGCGTTCAAAACGGCGGACAGCACCGAAGAAAGTGGAAAGTCCTTTATTCAGTGATTCTGTTTTGCAGCCGTTTTCTAAAGCTGCGGCGCAGGCAGCAACAGCGTTCATAACGTTATGAGCACCGGGGACGAAAATCGAAATTCTGTCCACGATTTCACCCTTATGATAAAGGTCAAAATCAGTGCGAAAGTCGGAAATCTGCTCTATATTATCTGCGTAGTAGTCGTTTTTATGGTCAAGTCCGAAGGTAATGCGGCTGCCTTTGAAATCGCTGTTGTTTACGGCGATAAGGGTATTTTTATCGTCACCGTTGTAGATTATCTTCTTTGTGGTAAGATTGCAGAATTTGGTAAATGAAAGGCGGAGATTATCCATGGTCTTGAAATAATCAAGATGGTCGCAGTCGATATTCAGTATAACCGCTGTGTCAGGGTATAATTTAAGGAAGGTGTCCACAAATTCACAGGCTTCACATACCATTGTTTCGCTTTTTCCGCAGATTCCGCTGCCGTGTATGGCCTTCAGCTTACCGCCTATAACTGCGGTAAGGTCAACGTTATCGGCAAGAAAAATATGGGTGAGCATTGAAGTTGCGGTAGTTTTACCGTGGGTGCCGCATACGCACACGGCGTTTTCGTAACGGCTCGTGATAAGTCCAAGCAGAACAGAGCGCTCTATTACAGGTACGCCGCTTGCTCTTGCCGCCATAAGCTCGGGATTATCGTTCATTATCGCGGCGGTATGCACGATAAGGTCTGCACCCTCTATATTTTCCGCCCTCTGACCGAGGAAAACGGGAATACCCATTTTTCTTACAAGGTCAAGGGTCTCGGTTTCGTTGTTATCCGAGCCTGTAAGGTAAAAGCCCTGTCCGTGAAGAATCTGGGCGAGGGGATACATTCCGCTGCCGCCTATTCCGATAAAATGTATATGCTTTTTTCCTGTTAAGAAATCTTCCATGGTGATACCTCTTTATAAATTATTCGCTGTGAAAAGTATTGCCCCCGTGAGAGGCTCTAAACAGTAAATTTTATGAATAATAAGCCGTGATATGCTAAAAATAATACTGCTATAAGTCACAGCAGAAAGG
>JAFUNV010000209.1 GCA_017472865.1 Ruminiclostridium sp.
GCCTGCTACCGCGAAGGCAGAACAGGCGACCGCTTCATGGCACTCTGCAAGAACGGTCAGATTCTTAACTGCTGCCACCCCAATGCACTTATGACTCTCACAGAATACCTTGTTGACTACGCAAGCGAAGAGACAAAGAAAATCGGCTTCGAGCTTATCGAAAAGGAGCTTCAGAAAATTCCTACCGATAAGGTAAGAGATATTGCTAAAAAGAATATTGAAGATATCAAGAACTCCAACAGAAGAGATTTCCGTTTTTAAGGAGGTTTTATGGGACTTAACGATACCGTTTCCGCTGAACGTATCCATATAGGCTTTTTCGGGCTCCGCAATGCAGGAAAATCCAGCGTAGTAAATGCAGTTACAAATCAGGAATTATCCCTTGTCTCCGATGTTAAGGGCACAACCACCGACCCCGTGAAAAAAGCCATGGAGCTGCTCCCGCTGGGACCTGTGGTCATTATCGACACCCCGGGTATTGATGATGTGGGCGAGCTCGGCGAAATGCGTGTAAAAAAAGCACGGCAGGCGCTGAACATGACCGATATTGCCGTTCTCGTTACCGAAGCGGCAGATACACTGACAACAGCTGAAAACGAGCTTGTCAGCCTGTTTATGGATAAGAAGATTCCTTATATCATTGCTTACAATAAGTCCGATCTGCGCGCTTCTGTTCCGCAGAAGAGCGAGAATACGATTTATGTAAGCGCCAAAGATAAGACAGGAATTGAAGAGCTCAAAGAAATGATAGGCGCACTCGCCAGAACCGAAGAAAACAGCAAGCGCGTTATCGGCGACCTCATTGAATCAGACGACCTGATTGTTCTTGTAGTTCCCATTGATAAGGCTGCACCGAAAGGACGTCTTATACTCCCGCAGCAGCAGACGATTCGTGATATTCTCGACACAGGAGCTGTGGCGGTTGTCACAAGGGACAATGAATTGCCCGAAACATTAAAATCACTCGGTAGAAAACCGAAAATGATTGTTACTGATTCGCAGGCGTTCGGCAGAGTTGCAAAGGATACTCCCGAGGATATTCTGCTGACCTCATTTTCAATCCTGTTCGCACGCTATAAAGGCGACCTGATTTCAGCGGTAAAGGGTGCGGCGGCGCTCGACAGGCTCAAGGACGGCGACAAGGTACTGATTTCAGAGGGCTGCACTCATCACAGACAATGCGGCGATATCGGCACAGTGAAGCTCCCCGCCCTTATCCGTAAGCATACAGGTAAAAATATTGAGTTTGAGTTCACTTCAGGTACTCAGTTTCCCGAAAGTGTGGCGGAATATGCTCTCGTTATCCACTGCGGTGGCTGTATGCTGAATGAACGCGAAATGAAATACCGCGTGAAGCAGACACTGGACTGCGGAACACCGATTACAAATTACGGCACTGCTATCGCACACATGAACGGTATACTTAAAAGAAGCCTTATGCCATTTCCCGAGGCAGTGAAGGCGCTGGGAGAATAAAAACATACTGACAGAGGTACTCTCTTCTGTCAGTATTTTTATATCAGCATCGGCACAAAAACGAAAAAACTTGACATAATTCTCATTCTGTGGTATTATTTAAAATGTATAGCTATGGTTCAAAGGAATGATTTATATGTTTGAACGACTTGATTATCTGAGAAATAAAGCCAATCACCTGCCTACCCTTCCCGGGGTTTATCAGATGAAGGACAAGACAGGAACTATCATATATATCGGTAAGGCCAAATCTCTCAAAAACCGCGTTACAACATATTTTCATGCGGTTGAGGCGCATAATGCCAAAACTTATAAGCTCGTTTCAAATATCCATGACTTTGAATTTATCGTTACCGAAACCGAGCTTGACGCTCTTGTACTGGAAGCCAGCCTCATAAAGCTTCACTCCCCGAAATACAATATCCTTTTAAAGGACGATAAAGGCTTCAGCTATATACGCATTACAGGCGGCGATTACCCGAAAATAATGCACTCCTTTAAAAATGATGACCCCGGTTCAACCTATATCGGGCCATACACAAGCGGCTATACCGTTAAGCAGACTATTGAGGAATGTAACAGGATTTTTATGCTCCCCACCTGCAAGAAGGTTTTTCCCCGTGATTTCAGAAAGGAGCGCCCTTGTCTTAATCACCATATCAAAAGGTGTATGGGTGTGTGCCAGGGTAAGATTTCCGCCGAAGAATATCAGAAAACAATCCGCGAAGCTCTTGATTTTATAAAAAACGGAAGCAAGGAAAGCGTTGAATATCTCACACGAGAGATGGAAGCCGCTGCCGAGGAGCTTGATTTTGAACGTGCGGCAGTGCTGCGCGACCGTATCAGCGCTATTACACGCTCCGCAAAGGCCCAGTCAATTCTGACAGAGCGCGATATAAGCTGCGACGTTTTTGCAGTTTCACAGAATATGAAGCTGACAAGCATTGCTGTTGTCAAATACCGTTCGGGAAAGCTCATTGACAAGGAAAATTTCTTTATCGGTGACGAATACGACGAACATTCAATAAGAAGTGAATTTCTGCTTCAGTATTATTCAAATGGCAGAGAAATTCCGAAAATAATCTACCTTGACGGAGACAGCGAGGATAATTCCCTGCTGGAGGAGTATTTCCGCGGTATCTGCGGTCATAAGGTTTCAATAACTGTCCCGAAACGCGGCGAGGGGCTTGTGCTTACCACACTTGCAAAAAGCAACGCGGACGAATATCTCTCAATCCGCGTGGGAAGAACCAGCCGTGAAATCACCGCCTTGCAGGATTTACAGAAGCTGCTGGGACTTTCAAAAACACCCGTGCTTATTGAAAGCTATGATATTTCAAATATGGGCGAGCAAACCAGAGTTGCGGGAATGATAACCTACCGTAACGGCAGACCATATAAATCGGGCTACCGTAAATTCAGCATCAAGGAAGTATCGGGAATAGACGACTACGCTTGTATGCAAGAGGTAATCCGCCGCAGATTCAGACATTACCTTGACGGCGACGAGGGCTTTGATGAATTGCCCGACCTTATTCTGCTGGATGGCGGAAAGGGTCATGTCAATGCGGTAAAAGAAGTGCTGGACTGCCTTGGGATAAATGTGAGCCTGTTCGGACTTGTCAAGGACGACAAGCACCGCACCCGTGCAATTTCCGACGGCGGTGGTGAAATACAGATTAATTCCAACCGCAATCTGTTCAAATTACTCACAGAAATCCAGGACGAGGTTCATCGCTTTTCTATAAATTACCAGCGCAAAAAACACAAGCAGAGCCAGTATGAGCTTGAGCTTACAAAGGTTAAAGGCATAGGCGAGAAAAAAGCCCTCGCTTTATTGAAAAAATACAAAACAAAACAGGCTATCCGCGAGGCAACGGTTGAAGAGCTTATGGAAGCTGCAAAAATCAACCGCGAGACCGCCGAAAACCTGCACTTATATATACAGGAGATTTTTTAATGAGAGTAATCACAGGAATTGCAAGAGGTATGCGCCTTAAAACCCCTGAGGGTATGGACGTAAGACCGACGGCAGAGAAAATCAAGGAAGCAATGTTCAGCATTGTCCAGTTCGACCTGGAGGACGCAGTAGTGCTGGATTTATTCGCAGGCTCGGGACAACTCGGTATTGAAGCACTCAGCCGTGGGGCTTCAAAGGCTTATTTTGTGGACAGCAGCCCTGTTTCAATAGGAATTGTCCGCGAAAATCTGAAGCACGCAAAGCTTGAAGAAAACGCAGTTGTCTGCAATATGCCCAACTCGGCGTTTCTCAGAACAACACCCGTAAAATTCGATATTGCTTTTCTTGACCCGCCTTATGAAAAAAGACTTATTCAGCGTTCCCTGCCTGCACTTGCAGAAAAGATGTCTGAAAACGGAATTATCGTCTGCGAGCACGAAAAGGACTGCCGTCTTCCCGAACAGGTAGGAGATTTTGAAATAAGCAAGACATACCGCTACGGTCAGATAAGTCTTACTGTGTACAGAAGAATCGAGGTGGCACAGGAAGATGAATAACAATGACGCCAAAATAATGCGTAAAGCAATTTACCCCGGAAGCTTCGACCCCGTTACAAACGGCCACCTTGAAATTATCCGCCGTGCCGCAAAGCTTTTCGATAAGCTTATAGTTCTGGTTTCGGTGAATGCTACCAAGAATCCAAGCTTCACCTCGGAAGAAAGAGCAACCCTGCTGCGAAAGGTCTGCTACGATATCCCGAATGTGGAAGTTGATACCTTTGACGGTCTTATAGTGGATTATTTTGAAGAGCATGACTGTGATATTATTGTGAAAGGACTGCGCGCCATGTCGGATTTCGAATCGGAATTCCAGATGGCTCACATAAATAAACATCTGTGCGAAAAAGCCGAAACGGTTTTCCTCTGTGCTGACAGCGAAAGCACCTATCTTTCCTCCAGCATGGTAAAGCAGATTGTATCTTTCGGCGGCGATATAAGCGCTTTTGTACCTGCCGCTATTATTGATGACATTAAAAAGCGATTAGGCAGAACAACATGACAGAAAGGAAATTATTATGAGTATTGATGAAATTCTCGAAATGATGGATGATATGCTTGATAAGGCGGTAGCTGTACCCCTTTCCAACAAGAAATCCCTCATCGAAGTTGACAAGATGCGTGACCTTATTGATGAAATCCGTATCAATATGCCCAAGGAAATCAAGCAGGCGCGCGACCTTGTAAACGACCGCAAAACTATCCTCAATGACGCCAAGAATGAGGCTGCAAACATTATTTCCAGAGCTGAACAGAGAGCGGCTATGCTGGTTTCTCAGCAGGAAATTGTACGTCAGGCCAATGCAAAAGCAAACGAGCTTAATGCAACCGCACAGGCACAGACAAAGGAACTTCGCGACCTCACAAACAAGTATGTGGACAATATGCTTACAAAGGTTGAAGAGCTTCTTTCCAACGACCTTATTGATGTAAAGAAAGCAAGAAACGCACTGAAGAATACTATCAGATAAATCCTGATAAATAGCTTTGCCCCCGCAGTTTAGCAGACTGTGGGGGCAGCTTTTTATCCGTTTTCCTTGCTGTATTTGCGCTTGGTCGCCATTCCGCCGCGGATATGACGCTCCTGCTTGTTCTGTTCCAGCACTTCCCTTACCTGTTTAAAAAGCTTTGGATTTACTTTTTCAAGCCGAGAGGTGACGTCCTGGTGAACCGTACTTTTGCTAATTCCGAATACCTTTCCTGTATCTCTTACTGTTGCCTTTGTTTCAATTATGTATTCTGCGAGGCTTACACATCTTTCCTGTTTTGTTCCGTAGCTGCAGAAATCTGCTGCTGAATTTTTAATCTGTGACATTGCATAGCCCCTCCAAAATTTTGATTTATCCGATTTATATGCAAAAAAACAGAATTATATGTTCAGGGGAGCAAACAAATTTTAACAGTGCAAATTTGCAGGTTTTGAAACTGAATTATTCATATTCTTTGTTGTGATAATTGCTTAAAAGAAAACCTGCCAGTATTTCTTTTAGTGCAATTCCAACAACTTTCCTTTTTTCATATTGATTAATCTCTTTTTTTCGTATATAATTAAAATATATTACATTTTTTGAATGTACGGCAGTATGATTTATTCATTTTTATGACCGCTGCCTGTACTTTTCACTATGAAAGGACAGAAAAATATGCTTGCAGAGCTCGAAAAGGACAAGGAACGCGAAATAGGTAATCTTGAAGAGGACGAACTTGATTTACTCAACGGACTTCTCGAAAGTCTCAATAAGGGTACAATCGACCCCTCTCTTTATATTGAATATGACGTTAAAAGAGGGCTGAGAGATGCCAACGGTAATGGCGTTCTTACAGGTCTTACTGAAATTTCCGACGTAGTATCCTGCGATATCAAGGACGGAAAGAAAATTCCCTGCGAGGGCAGACTTTACTATCATAACTATAATGTCAACGACCTCATAAACGGTCTCGGGGACAGAAAGAATGCCTTTGAGGAAATAACCTACCTCCTTCTTTTCGGCTCTCTTCCGAATAAAGAACAGCTTGACCGCTTTGTTCAGCTTATTTCCGATAACCAGGTGCTTTCCATGAACTTTACCCGTGACGTTATCATGAAGGCTCCCAGTTCAAATATCATGAATGCGCTTCAGAAGAGTATCCTCACCCTCTATTCCTACGACAACAACCCCGAGGATATCTCTGCTCAGAATGTTCTGCGCCAGTCAATACAGCTTATTGCAAAAATGCCGCTCATTTCCGTTTATGCATACTGCTCTTACAAGCACTACAAAAAGCACGAGAGCCTTCTTATCAGA
The DNA here is from genome assembly GCA_017472865.1 of Ruminiclostridium sp. Lineage (GTDB taxonomy): Bacteria > Bacillota > Clostridia > Oscillospirales > Ruminococcaceae > Ruminiclostridium_E. The sequence continues at coordinate 6,279 of JAFUNV010000209.1, forward strand.
AACCCTGTCAATGAATATTCAACAGCGGAAAATATTCTTTATATGCTCCGTGAAAGCGGCGAGTTTACCGAGCTTGAAGCCAAGGTTCTTGATATTGCTCTGGTCATCCATGCAGAGCACGGCGGTGGTAACAACTCTACCTTTACAACTCATGTTGTAACCTCTTCGGGTACAGATACATACTCCGCGGTAGCGGCGGCTATCGCCTCCCTCAAGGGCTTCCGTCACGGCGGCGCAAACCTTAAGGTAAAGCACATGTTTGAAGAAATCAAGACCCACGTTCTCGACTGGAAGGACGAAACTGCTATCCGCGAATATCTTGATAAGATAGTTGACAAGCAGGCCTTTGACAAGACAGGTCTTATCTACGGTCTCGGCCATGCAGTATATACAAAATCCGACCCCCGTCAGGTAATTCTCAAGCATTATGCAAGACTTCTTGCCGAAGAAAAGGGGCGTATGGACGAATTCAATTTCTACGACCGTGTTGAGCGTATCGGTAAGGAAGCTATCGCCGCAAAGCGCCATCTTTTCAAGCCGATATGTGCTAACGTGGACTTTTACAGCGGTTTTGTATATGATATGCTTCAGATTCCCGAAGAATTATTTACACCTATCTTTGCTATTTCCCGTATTTCAGGCTGGTGTGCTCACCGTCTTGAAGAAATTGTAAACAACGGAAAAATTATACGTCCTGCGTATAAATATGTTGCGGAGCATCTTGATTATGTTCCGTTGGAAGAAAGAGAATAATGAATTATATTATTTTTGACATGGAGTGGAATCAACCCTCCTCTCCGAAAGAAAAAAAGCACGCACTTGCACACGGCGAAATAATACAGATTGGTTTTTTCGTTCTGAGTGACAGTTTAGAAATCCTGCACAAGGAAGAAATTCTCATTAAACCCGTGTGCTACCCTGTTATCAATAAATATGTGGCTATCCTTACGGGCATAACACAGGAGATAATTGAAACAGGTGCGTCTTTTGACAAAGCTATACACCGCATGGCTGAGTTTTTCAGTGATGATACAATACTTTTCACATGGGGTGATGACGATATGCCAATACTCCGCGAAAATATGAAATATCACAACATAACTGATATTACCCTTCCTATGCATTACAATCTTCAGCGCTTCTTCTGCGCGCAGACAGATACACCTTCTCGTCAGATTGGTCTTAAAACCGCCGCTGAGCACTACAATATCGAAGCAGACGTACAAGCGCATGATGCTCTTAATGATGCTTATCTCACTCTCCTTGTTGCAAAAAGACTGGATATTCCCGCCGGTATCGCTGATTATGCAAAGTATAGCCTGCCAAGAAACGAGAAGAATGCTCAACAGCCATGGCTCAATTCAAAGGCTCTCTTCCTTATTGAGCAGGAATTCGGCGGTTCTTTCGACGGTATGGCTTCATTCTGCCGTAATATTCCTCTGCGCTGCTCAGAATGCGGAAATTCACTGAAGTTGAACAGTCTTTGCAGACATGGAAAAGCAGCCTTCGTCACAACTGCTTTCTGCGAAAAGCACGGCGGTTATTTTATACGCTACGAGCATAAAAATAATACGGTTGTCACTTCCGTTTATACTCTCAACGAGGCATTTGAGCGTCTTTATCGCAGCCGCCTCAGAAAAAAGGAAAAGCGTGAGAAATATAAGCAGATTTATAAAGCACAGGCAAAGTGTAAAAAAGAAAAACAGACATAAAAAAACTGAGAGAAAATCCTTCTCTCAGTTTTTTTATAAATATCGTGATAGCTTTTCCGCCCATATACCTATTCTCTTATAGGTAATCAGCTTGCAAAGCAAATCGGTAAATTTACCAAATTTTCTGTACATAAAATTGAACAGTAGATACGGCGCAACCTGTTTTTTTGCTTTCGGAATACGTCTTATAATATTTCTGAAACTGTAAATCTTCTTATAAATATCTATATATCCTTTGTAAAGCTCTTCAGCGCTCATTCCCAAAGGACGGAATACTACATGAGAAGTGTTATAAAGCGACAGGTCGTCTGTAATTATTCTCCCCTGCTCTTTCAGCCTGTTATAGAGCTCTGTTCCGGGATAAGGTGTAAGAATATGAGAGGTTACTGTTTCTATTCTGTTTTTTACTATCCAGTCGAGCGTTTTATCAAATGTATCAATAGTGTCACCGTCAAGACCGAAAACAAAGCTGCCGTTAATCATAATTCCGCGGTCGTGGATAGCTTTTACTGCATCTTCATATTTTTCCGTCTTATTCTGAACCTTATTGACATTTCCCACAGACTCGGAATTGATACTCTCAAACCCGATAAAAAGACTCTGACAACCGCTTTCCGCCATTAGGTCAAGCAGTTCTGTATCAAACGCTGCATTTATCGAAACTGCTGCATTCCACTTTAACTTCATGGGAGAAATAGCCCTCAGAAACTCAACTGTCCATCTGCGGTTACCAGCAAAATTATCGTCGATAAACATTATATGCTTTGATTTCACTGCCCTGATATCAGCAATCACATCTTCAATCCTACGGTTGATATATAAGCGCTCTTTTCCGCTGTTATAGCAAAAATCACATCTGAACGGACAGCCGCGGCTTGTATGAACAACATTGCAGTAAAGATATTCACTTTTCTTTAAAATATCATAGGCGGGAGAAACTATATCATCGCCGCAGATAGTGTTTCTGCAGCGATAGAGCTTTTTCAGACTTCCGTCCTGAAAATCACTGACGATATCGGGCCATGTACCTTCCGCCGCACCAATGCACAGCACATCAAAGCAGTCCTCCGGTATTGTATCAAAAGCAGTAGTAATATGTATTCCGCCAGCTACAACAGGAATATTTCTTTTTCTGAATTGTTCCGCAATTTTAATTGCACGCGGCAGAACGTCAACCGTAACGGAGATACCCACAATATCGGGAGTATCGTCATAACAGATTTCCTGTATATTCTCGTTTTCAATTGTCACCTCATGTTTATCACGCAGGATATTAACAATTGTGAGCAAGCCCAGCGGAGGCGCCATGTGGATTTTGATATCCGTGTCCATAGGACGTTTCTCCATCTTAGGCTGAATAAGCTTTATGTACATTTTACCTCTCCACTATACTAAATAAGCCGCTCCGAATAATTCAGAGCGGCTTAAACTTTACTTTTTAAGAACTGTCATCATAGCCTGAATAAGACCGCTTATCTGAGGCTTGGAGAACTGCTCGTCAGCGCCTACGCTTCTGCCCTTCGCCTTCATCATATCATCTATAAGTGATGAGAAGA
>JAFUNV010000210.1 GCA_017472865.1 Ruminiclostridium sp.
CCTAGTATTATAAGCTGTTCCAGCCTGTCCGAAGTGGCAACCCTCACCCTGTGCTTTCCGCCCAGCTTCCGCGTGGCCTTTTCAATATACATATCTGCAGTTTCAGCCTCCTTGGTATATACCACACTGATACCGCCCGCCTGTTCTACCTCGCCGCGGTTTCCCTTGACCTTATAAGCGTCAAAAACCACAATAAGCTCGCATCTTCTGAAGCCCTGATAGTTGCAGAGAATATTTATTAGCTCCGTACGTGCAAGGTCGAGGCTTTCCTCTGCCATTTTACTGAGCTTTTCCCATGCGAAAATAATATTATACCCGTCAACCAGCAGATACTCGGGGCCTGTGGGAAGTGCTGTTCCCTTATAAGGCTTCGGTTCGCGCTTATGCTCGGTACGCATTGCCGAACGCTCATCACGGTTGATTTTTCCGTAGGTGCGCTCAAAAATCGCCATAAGCTCCTTATCCGTTGCCTTCTGTGCCTTGAACTCATTAACTGCCTTCTGAGGCGCCTGTTCTTCCTCCTCGGGAACGCCCGAAAGCCCTGTGTTGATATGCGCATATTCAGGCACATCGTGCCATTTAACCGCAAATCCTGCTCCATGTGAACAGAAAACCGAATCGGCAGGATTATCCATATCGTTTTCAGCGCTGTAACCGCGCTCTGCCATAATCTCTTCGGTATTTCGGCAAGGACGATATCCGTCGGGAATACAGCTCATCCTGCCCTTTCCCTTTGTATAAGCGGCAACCTCGGACTGATACCCGCGCATTGAAGCCGCAGGTGCGCAGCCCTCGATTATCGTTTCGTTCATATTCTGCTCAGGGGATGAAAATTCCGCCTCCATGCGCTGTAAATCCGTCATTGCACGCCCTGTACATTCCGCAGGTATCCTGAGAGAAAATCTGTACCAGGGTTCAAGAAGCACGCTTTCCGCACTCATAAGACCCTGCCTTACCGCACGGTAGGTTGCCTGACGGAAATCGCCGCCCTCTGTATGCTTCAGATGTGCCCGTCCTGCAATAAGCGTGATTTTCATATCTGTAATCGGCGAGCCTGTGAGAACACCGATATGCTTTTTTTCCGCCAGGTGAGTAAGAATGAGCCTCTGCCAGTTCTTATCCAGCCTGTCCTCTCTGCATTCTGTTGCAAATCTGAGACCACTTCCCCGTTCACCGGGCTCCATGAGCAAGTGAACTTCTGCGTAGTGCCTGAGCGGCTCATAATGTCCGATTCCTTCAACGGGTGCGGCAATCGTTTCACGGTATGAAATGCTGCCCTCTCCGAACTCAACATTAAAGCCGAAGCGTTCGGAAATCACGCTTTTCAGTATTTCAAGCTGAATTTCGCCCATAAGCTGAAGATGAATTTCACGGAGCTGCTCATTCCAAACAATCCTCAGCTGAGGGTCCTCCTCTTCAAGCCTGCGGAGCATCGCCAGACCTGTGTAAACGTCAATCCCCTCAGGGAGTATTATTTTATAGGAAAACAAGGGTTCCAGCAGCGGAAGCGGTGAATCCGCCGCAGTTCCCAGACCCTGCCCTGCATAAGCGTTTGCAATACCCGTAACCGCGCAGACTGTTCCTGCAGACGCTTCATCAACCGTTCTGAACTTACTGCCCGAATATATTCTTATAGCGTTCACTTTTTCACCGTTTATAAGGCTGCGGACTTTAAGGCTTCCGCCTGTGACCTTCAGATGAGTAAGTCGGTTTCCCTGCTCATCCTCGGTGATTTTAAAAACATTAGCCGCAAAATCAGCACCATACTCTGTTTCGCAGGTATAAGCGGATAATCCCTTTAAAAATGTGTCTATCCCCTTCATTTTCAGTGCTGAACCAAAAAAACAAGGGAAAAACCTGCGCTTACGCACAGACTTTATCACAGTTTCCCGTGAAATTTCACCGTTTTCCAGATATTCCTGCATTATAGCTTCATCACAAAGAGCCGCCGCTTCGCCGCTTTCTCCTGTAACTGCGCCGCCATCGGTATCACTGAAATCCACGCAGCCTGCGTCAAGGCGCCGCTGAAGCTCAGCCATGACCAGATTTTTATCTGACTGTGAAATATCCATCTTGTTCACAAATATGAACACAGGCACATGATAGCTTTTCAGCAGATACCACAGAGTTTCCGTGTGGCTCTGAACGCCGTCAGTGCCGCTTATCAAAAGCACCGCATAATCCAGTACCTGCAGTACGCGCTCCGCCTCAGCAGAGAAATCCACGTGCCCGGGAGTATCCAGAAGCGTGATTTCATCTTCACCGACACGCATTACCGCCTGCTTTGAAAAAATAGTTATGCCGCGACTCCGTTCAAGCGCATGTGTGTCAAGAAAGGCATCCTTATGGTCTACACGACCCAGCTTCCTGGTTGTTCCCGAAGCGTAGAGCATTGCTTCAGAAAGCGTTGTTTTGCCCGCGTCAACATGTGCCAGTATCCCTATCGAAATCTTTTTCATAAATATCACCATATAAAAAATTAACCCCTGTTGAATACAGGGGTTAACTTGTGTCTTTGAGTCAGAATAGTGCCTTACTGCGCACGCTGTACCTTACCGGAACGTAAGCATCTTGTGCAAGCGTGAACTCTGCAAGGAGTTCCGTTAACAATAGCCTTTACCTTCTGAACGTTGGGCTTAAAGGTTCTGTTTGTACGTCTGTGAGAATGAGAAACCTTAATACCGAAAGTGACACCCTTGCCGCAGATTTCGCATTTTGCCATGGGTCAGCACCTCCTTAATAATAATAGTCAAAAACTTTGAGAAACACTGATTAAATCCGACACCTTGTATTCGGGATTTAATCAGTGCTCCTCTCGAATACCCTAATATTTTAACAAAAATCGTACAAAATGTCAATAGGTTTTTAAAATTTTTTCATTATTAACTAAAAAGTTATATGTTTACCCTGTTATAGGGCAATTTTAAACAAAAGCCGTTCCTAAAAACAACTCTTGTGTACAGTTACGGATTCCAGTAACATTCCTTTTCATGGGTCTGAGGTCTTTCCATAAGCGTCTGAACACTGTCAAGAGGACTCTTACCCTCAAAGCAAACCTCGTAGAGCTGGTCGATAATAGGAGTTTTTACGCCAAGCTCCTTGGCGATTCCGTAAGCAATCTTACAGCAGCCATAGCCCTCAACGGTTCCCACTCTCTGCACCGCTTCAGCCGCAGGAATGCCCTCGCCTATAAGGATTCCTGCCCTGTGGTTACGGGAATGAACAGAGGTACAGGTAACCATTGTATCGCCCACACCTGCAAGTCCTGCAAAGGTTTCCCACTTTGCGCCCATAGCTGCGCCGAGACGGGTTATTTCTGCAAGACCTCTCGTCATAAGAGCCGCAATGGTGTTGTCGCCGAGCTTCATGCCTTCGATAATACCGCAGCTGAGGGCAAGAGGATTCTTAAGCGCCGCCGCAATTTCACAGCCTGCTACGTCGTCGTTCATGTAAACTCTGAATGTGTCAGTCTGAAGCTGTTCCTGTATGAACTCGGCACATTCCTTGTCCTCGCTGGCTATAACAACGGTTGTAGGAATACCGCGGGCAACCTCTTCCGCGTGGCAGGGACCTGCCATTACGGCAATCCTGTTACCAGGCAGCGTTTCACCCAGTACCTGAGAAAGACGCTTGTTGCTGTCCTCTTCAAAGCCCTTGCCTACATTTAGTACAAGAGTTTCGGGAGCGATATGCTCCTTTACCTTCTCTGCCACTTCCCTTACAAATTTTGAAGGAATGGCAAAAACTACGATATCCGCATTTTTCACGCAGGAAATATCAGTGGTAAAGGAAATTCTGTTTGATACCGCCACGCCTGGGAGAAGACGCTTATGCTCACCGAAGCGGAGAATATCATCAATCTCCTCCTGATATTTTGTCCATGCCGTAACCTCATGACCGCCCTTGTCCCAGAGGACGGAAAGAGCTGTACCGAAGCCGCAGCCGAGAATAGTTATTTTCATAGGGTTATGCCTCACTTTCAGGGTCATATAAGCTGCTGCTCGTTTATAATGAGTTTGAACTCAAGCCCGAGCTTTTCAGCCGCTTTTCTGCACATAATCATACGACCCATGAATATTTCAAAATAATCCATTACCGAGCCGTAGCGGGTATCAACGGAAAGCTTCAGCTTTATAAGCGTATGCTCCTCGTTGATTTTGAGTCTGGATTTTATTACCGAATAGTTAACGCGGTCGTGGATATCAATGTTCATATCACTTACATTTCTCACACGCGAGCGTCTTACATCGGATTTATCAGCAAGTATAAGCGCCGCAGAAACCGCATTCACGGGTACGCCCGTACCCTCGTCATGGTTTCCGATAGCGGTAACTATTGTGGCAATCTCCTCAGGCGGCATATTGAGCTTGTCCAGAATACGGAACGCCATTACCGCGCCGCTCTGGGAATGGTCAATCCTGTTCACAAGATTTCCCAGGTCGTGCATATATCCCGCTATCTTAGCCAGCTCAACCTCTCTCGGACTGTAACCGAGAGTTTCAAGGATATACCCTGCCGTTTCCGCAACTCCTGTAACATGTGCAAAGCTGTGCTCCGTGTAACCCAGCGCCTTCAGGGATTCATCTGCACAGCGGATATATGTATTTATTGCTTCATTATTCTTGATTTCTTCGTAGGTCATGTCTGCTCCTGTTTCATAAACAGCGCCTGAACCGTATTAACGGCTCAGGCACCTTTAATTCAGATTATTTGTCCCAGCTGCAAAGCTCTTCGTAAAGACCGATATAGAGCTTAGCGGACTGCTTCCAGCTGAAATCAGCCTTCAGGCCGCGTTCTACAAGCTTATCCCACTCCTTCTTGTCATAGAAGGTATCCTTTGCTCTGTTGATGGCACCGAGCATATCAAGAGCATTGTATGACTGGAAAGTAAAGCCGAGACCCTCACCGCTTTCATCGCCGTAGTCAAGGATAGAGTCCTTAAGACCGCCTGTTGCACGTACAATCGGAACTGTACCGTAGCGAAGAGCAATCATCTGAGCAAGGCCGCAGGGCTCGCTCTTACTGGGCATAAGGAACATATCCGCACCTGCATAAATCTTCTTTGCGTAAGAAGGAATATAACCGCACTTGAAGCTTACAGCCTCGGGATATTTACCCTGCATATAAGCAAAGAAATCTTCATACTGCTGTTCACCCGAACCGAGAATTACAACCTTGATTCCTGCCTGAACGATATCGTCAAGCACGCACTTGATAAGGTCAAAGCCCTTGTGCTCTACAAGACGGGAAATAATACCCATTACAGGTACGTCGCACTGAGGAAGTCCGGCTTCCTTGAGAAGCTCTTCGCGGCACTTCTTCTTGCCTGCCATCTTGCCGGGGCCGAAGTTTGCGGCAATACCCTTATCGGTAGCAGCGTTATACATTTCTGTATCAAGACCGTTGAGGAAGCCGCAGGTTTTGTACTGCTTGGTATTCAGGCAGCGGTCAAGTCCATGGGAGAACCAGGGATTGAGAATTTCAGTAGCGTATGTGGGAGAAACGGTAGTAATCTTATCAGCCATTTCAAGCGCACCCTTCATAAGGTTTGCGTCGCCGTCATATTCGATAATAGAGCTTAAATGACGGGGGATAGAGAAAATCTCCTCGGTAAGCTCAAGACCGTACTGACCCTGATAGCCGATATTGTGGATAGTGAACACGTTTCTGATACCCCACATATTGTGGTGATACTTATAGTAAATGTTGTAATAAACAGGTACGAGAGCGCACTGCCAGTCGTTGGAGTTGATGATATCGGGCTTGATATCAAGATGCTCCAGCATTTCGAGGATAGCTCTGGAGAAGAAAGCATATCTTTCAGCGTCATCGTAATAGCCATAAAGACCGTAATCACGCTTGAAGTAATATTCGTTGTCAATAAAGTAATAGGTTACGCCGTTAAGTACTGTCTTGAAAATACCGCAGTACTGTGAACGCCAGCCCACAGGAACGTAGAAATTAGTAACATACTCAAAGGTCTCACGAACCTCGGGCTTGATAGTATTTATGTAGTACGGCATAACTACCATACATTCATGACCTTCTTCGACAAGTGCCTTGGGGAGAGAACCTGCTACGTCTGCAAGTCCGCCGGAAGCTGCAAAGGGCTGTGCCTCGCTGGCTGCATATAAAATCTTCATAATAACCAATTCCTTTCCGTAATACGAAAGCTTAGCTTCCGCTTTTGCGTTTTCATATCTCTTACGGATATTATCCGCTAATCTAATTTTATCATATTTTAAAAAAATTGCAATACCTTTTAAAAATATTTAACAAAATTTTGACAATAATTGTCATATTTGCACAATATACAGTAAAATATGTTGTAAGGGAGATTTTTATGTAAATAATTGACAATATATGACATTTATGGTATAATATTTAATTAGCAAGTACCCAACATATTTAAATTTATTAATCTTAAGGGGGATTTCATTATGGGAACTTATTCAAATGTTGCCAAGGGACTTAAGCTTGTCTTCGTGGCAGAAATCGTAGCAATCGCAGCGGCTGTTTTCGCTATGATTCCATTCATAGGCGTTATCGGTTCTATTGCCAGCGTAGTATGTGCAATTATTGTCCTTGTAGGTATCAAGACAGCAGGGGCTGACGCAGAAGGCTACAACAAGGCATTCAACCTCAGCATTGCCAACATTATCGTTTCAATCGCTTCTGCTGTTTTAGGACTTATTCCGATAATCGGACCGATAATTGCAGGACTTTTAGAAGCTGTAAGCCTTGTACTTACTTTCCTTGTTGTAAAGCATATCTGCATTACAACCTCTCAGCTTGCCGAAAACATCGGAAACGCAGACGTTGCAGAACGCGGCAAAAAAGTATGGAAATGGTATAAGATTGTTACAATTGTCGGAGTTATTATCGGCATCCTCGCTGTTATTCCCGTGGTAAACATTATCGTTGCCGTTCCTGCTATTATATTAGGAATCTTTGATATTATCGTAAGCATTCTTTATCTTTTATTCCTTTACAAGAGCTATAACGCTTTCGGTGCATAATTCGAAACAGCTGCAACAGCCGCCCGGACGGACGGCTGTTTTTTATAAGGAGAATTTACTATGTTTTTCAGAAAAAGAAAAATCTTCAAGTCCGAGGAGCAGAAGGCGGCGGAGGCTCTGCCCAGAACCAAGAAGGTTCAGTACGTCACCGTTGATATAAAAGAGCTTAAAGTTAAGCTGGACGAAAATCAGGAGGAGCTTTTAAAGCTTGAACCTGTCAACTATTATGCCTCAAAGGATACTTTTTTGCAGTGCACCTTCTACTATAATGAGGATTACAGCACCGTTTATTTCAATGTGGAATACTTCGCGGGCGACACACCCATGCTCACCACACCATATTATAAGTCGGATTATGCCCTTATGAAAAAGGCGCTCCGCTATTTCGGGGTGCAGATATAAGGCGTGCAGCATTATTTTGTAATATCGAAAATATTTTTGCAAACCCTCTTGAAATCGTTTTCATAATATGCTATACTTAACTCATAACTAAAGGCAAAGGCTGAAATTTCCACGGAAATTATTATACGAAAGGACGAACAGACATGGACAAAATCAAAGCAATACACATGGGTCCCGCTAAGTGCGCTGTTGACTTAGGCGACGGAAGCGAGCGCGGCGAATACGTAAACCAGGACTATATCCTCCATAAGCTTGGCAGACCCCACAGAGCAGTAAACCTTATGTACTGCTACTACCCTCTTGATAAGGAATGGCCCGGACGTATCTCTGAAGTTATGAAGGACGCTAATGTTTCCTTCCAGTGGGATTACCCCTACGACGATTATTTTCCTTACGGCGGCGGTATCGGCGGCAATACCGAAGGCGAGCCCTTCAACTTCATGCGTGATATCAGAAAGCACGGTCAGGACGTTATCCTTACCCTTACTATCGACCCCAACGTTTCCGACGAGCACCTTATAAAGATTGCCGAGGAACTTAAAACCTTCGGCCGTATCCAGATGAGAATAAACCACGAAGCAACAGGCAACTGGTTCTCCTTCACAAAGCGTACCACATATCAGGGTGTTGCTGATTTCTATGTGCGTTTCCACAAGATTATCAAGGAGCACGCACCCAACGTTTCCACAATTCTCTGTATCGGCGGTATCGAGGATTTAAGCAAGACCGAAATTGAAATGGAAAAGGAATTTTCCGAAGCTGTAAAGGTAACCGATATCTGGTCCGTTGACAAGTATATGGCTCTCCACTGGGGCTGGCCCTATGACGTTGCAGAAGAGGGCGGCACCTCCTTCGGTCGTTCCGCTGTAAGCGAAATCTACGAAAAAACAAAGAGAAGCTATTTGCGCTTCAAGGAAATCTGCGGTGGTCAGGAAAAGCCCATGGTTATGAGCGAATTCAACGCAGACGGTGACGTTACAGGTCCTTTTGAGCAGGCTGAAATGGTTCAGAAGTTCTGCGATATGCTGAAGGCTGACAAGGATATCTGGCTTAATGGCTTCACCTTCTATCAGTTCCGCGACAGAGGCCGTCTCGGTCTTGAAATCGAAGACCCAAACAATCCCGACGTAGGTATTGAACAGCCCGAAATGCAGACCTACAAGGAAATTATCCACGATGACTTCTTCTATCCCGAAATCGAAGAAACAGGCAACATCCAGCTCCCCGCAAAGCTCCGCTGGGGCGGCTCAGAGGACGCAGAGGGTATCGCTATTCCTCTTCACTTTGAAAAGAACCCCGTTTTCTGCGAGGTTACATTTGATGAAGAAGTAAATCTTATGATGGAAATTAACGGAAAGTGGTTCTACAAGTCACCCAAGGCAAAGACTATTGACCTTATGAGTGCTTTCTATGAAAAACCCCTTGACGGTGCAGCTGACCTCACTCTTAAGATTTTTGCACCTCCCGCAACAGGTGAAAACGACCCCTCTCAGGGCGACGACTGGCAGACAAACTACTATTCAACTCTGAACAAGCTGCCTGATATCCGCATCCGCTTTGCACCTCCCGCACTTTCCAAGGATTGATATGTAAATTTTTCATGTTCCGCTGTGCTTTTGCATAGCGGAACGGCTTTTTACGGCTGTTTTTTCTTGCAAAACAGTGAAACTCGCCATAAAACTTGCAAAATTGTTTCAATTGTGGTATAATACCTGTGTATTTCTGGAAAGGAGGCGTTTTTTTGAGTATCGACGAAGAAAATAATGTTGATATCCCCGAAAAGAAGAAAAAGAGAATATTTAAGAATGCCTCCGACTTTACGGCACTGTATCTGTCAAATTTCGGACGGTATATCTGTTCGGTAATTGTTCTGCTTTTTATTCACGCAGGCAGAAATATTCTGAGCTTCTTCAGATATATCTGGGATAAAAGCGTGTCTTTCAGAAAAGACATCTTCACCAAGCTGAAATATCTGGGAATTATTATAATTTCTCCTTTCGTAAAAATCTGGAATGCGCTTGTACGTGCCAGAGATGATATTATTGAAGGGAAAAAGGAAAAGGGTCTCTGGAACGGCATAAAGATTGCCGCCAGCCATCTGGGGGATTTCATATTCGGCAAAACGGGACTTGCCGTTACTCTTTTCAATGTGGCGGCACCCGTGGTCTGCGTTCTGTTCTTCTTCAACATCATAGCTTATGCGAACTCCCTGAACTATGCCGTAAAACTTACAGTCAACGGCAGATTCTTAGGCTATATTGAAAACGAACAGGTTTACTACGACGCTGAAGATATCCTTAAAGACCGTATAAACTATCTGGGTAGTGAAGAGGATATTCAGGTCGAGCCTCAGTATTCCATTGAGCTTATTGAAAATCAGAACACTCTCACAAAATATCAGGTTGCGGATAAAATGCTTGAATATTCCGACCTGAGTGTTGAATATGCCTACGGCTTCTATCTCAACGGCGTGTTCATGGGAGCAATGTTCGACAACACGGAGGTCAAGGCTACCCTTGATGGTATCCTCAATCAGTACAAAACCAACTACCCGCAGGCTGAAATCAGCTTTGCTGACAGAATAGAATGTGAAACCGCAGGTCTTTACCTGTCGGGAAGTATTATTGATACAGACTGGCTTATTTCTCAGCTCACCAGCGTAAAGAAGGGTGCAGGCTATTACATAATCGAAGAGGACGACACCCATGAAGGTATATGCAAAAAGCTTGGGCTTACCATGGCTCAGCTGGAGCTTATGAACCCTGACTTTGCCGAAACCGAGCTTCATGCAGGCAACAGCATCAAGAGCCGAGAAGCGGTTCCCTTCCTCTCCGTAAATGTCACAGTAGAAGAAAACTATGACACTTATGTAGACTACGATACAGAGTATTACAGCGACAATACGCTTTATACAGGCGTTGAACGCGTTACAACCGAAGGTGTAAAGGGCGTCAACAATGTCACCGCCAAGGTAACATACGTAAACAACTTTGAAACCGAACGTGACATTATTACCTCGCGCGTTACTTCAAGACCTGTAACCGAGCGTATTGCTCAGGGTACAAAACCCACCCCCGAAAGCATTTATTCTCCTGATGATGCAGGCTACGGCAAATATATCTGGCCTGTTGACGGCGGTCATATAAGCGAGCTTACCCACTGGGACGGCGGCTATGCGGGTCATGTAGGCGTAGATATCGTAGCTTACTACGGCGCAGCAATTTTTGCAGGCGCAAGCGGTACCGTAACCCACGCAGGCTGGCTGGGTGATTTCGGCCAGTGCGTAGTTATCGACCACGATAACGGCTTCCAGACCCTCTACGCTCACTGCAGCGCTATCTATGTAGTGCCGGGTCAGGAGGTAACGCAAGGCGAATTTATCGCAGCAATGGGCGCGACAGGCTATGTAACCGGTACTCATCTTCATTTTGAGGTTCGTCACGGACTTACTAACTACAATCCCATTGATTACCTGGAAAAGGTTTATTATTAAAAAATATGCAGCGTACAGTGAAAATAACTGTACGCTGCTTTGTTCATATTGCATTTTTCCTCATTTTATGCTAAAATAAGGAAAAGCGAGGTGTTTAAGATGACAGAACTTGAAAAAGCAGTGATGGAACCCGAAACAGATGAAGATAAATCTCCCGAAGAGGATACTGCTGAAACAGCCCTCAGAGAAAGCTCCCAGCAGGTTGAACAGCTTAAAAGAGAGATTGCTGAAGAGAACAGCCGCCTTGATATAAAGTTTGCAGAAGTAAAAAAATCCGCCGAACCTAGAGCTGTTTCGCGGAAGAGATATCACTATGTAGGAACAATCTCCGCCGCCGCTTCCCTTGTACTTATGGGAATTGCCATGACCTTTTCCCTTTTCTCACCTACTGGCGTACTTACGGCACTTAAGGTTGCTCCGCTTATGCTGGTTTTTCTGGGACTGGAAGTAGGCTTTGCCGTTTTCCGCAACCGCACGGTAAGACTCCGTTACAATCTTAAAAGCCTCGTACTTACTGTATCACTTGTGCTTGTGACGTTCCTTATGTCGCTTATCTCCGTGAATAACTCCGTAACGGGCGGCGAACGCTACTACGCAGAGGAACGGCTTCAGAATATGCTCGAACGCGAAATCAGCCGCGCAATTTCCTCGGATAATATCAAGGACGTAATCATTGAGATAAACCTCTACGGTGATGACCCTGCAGATTATGAAAATATCAGCGACCTCAAGGATAGCGATATCATAAATCTTGAAATTATTTATACCGACGCACAGGTCAGCATGTATGAATTTGCAGGCAACTGCCGCAGTGTTATGAACGATATTTCGGGAATGCCCTATAATTTCGGAACCGTCGTTTTTGTAGCCGATGATGATATAAACAGCTACCGCATGGAAGTAAACTGGCTGTATCAGTCAGATTTCAGCGCAACCGAGCTTGTACCGCTGATTAATTATTTCGGAAATGAAATTGTGATGGATATACCTGACCTTAAGGATGATGAATAAAAAAACTAACGGGCGACCAAAAAGTCGCCCGTTTTGCTTGTATATCCGCTACTGCCGCCATCAAAGGCGGCATTTTTTACTCTCTTGTTGCGCTCTCCATGAGCTTTGCAACCTCATCGGAGGTAAAGCTGTATTTCTTATCGCAGAAATGGCAGCAGACCTCAACATTCTCCTGTTCCTTGACCAGCTTACCAAGCTCTTCCCTGCCGAGACTAATCAGAATCTGCTCGGTGCGCTCTCTGCTGCAGCCGCAGTGGTACCTGACCTCCCAGCTATCAAGAATGTCACCGTTAAGTCCTTCAAGACCTTTAAGTGCAATCTCTTCACTGGTCATACCCGATTCAATAAGCGCGGTAACGCTCTGCATACTTGCAATATTGCGCTCGATTATCTCAATCGCTGCGTCGTCATTTGTAAATGGCGGGATAAGCTGAATAATGTATCCGCCTGCCGCCTTTATGCTCCAGTCTCGGTCAACCAGTACGCCCAGAGCGCATACCGTAGGTATCTGCTCACTGACAGCGTAATAGCTGGTGATATCCTCCGCGATTTCACCCGAAATAATAGGTGTCTGGGTAGCATAAGGCTCTTTGAGTCCTAAGTCCTTGATAACTCCGAGGAAGCCCGAAGTACCGACATAACCTGAAACATCAAGCTTTCCGTTGGGCTTCAGAGGGAGGTCGACCTGCGGATTCTCCGCGTAGCATTTTACATTTCCCCTGTAATCTGCCGCAACAACAATGCTGCCTGAGGGGCCGCCGCCGTCAAGCCTCAGTGTGAGGCGGTCGTCCTCGCCTTTAAGCATAGCGCCCATGATACAGCCTGCAGTTGCAAGACGTCCAAGCGCCGCTGAGGCAACAGGCGTAGTCCGGTGAACCCTGAAAATCTCGTTTACTATATCTGTTGAATTTATTGCCGAGCAGAGAACGCTTCCGTCCGCCGACAATGCTCTTACTATTTTACCCATGATTTCTTCCTTTTAATTCTACTTTTTTCTTGCCACAAATGTGAGCTTTTCACTTTCTTCCGTCGGCGCATTTTCCGTGAGATACTCATAGCAGGCGCAGACCTCAAAGCCTGCCTCCGTAAGCATTTTCTCTATAAGCTCACGCGGATATGCGGTTTCCGCAAAATCATCGGAATAGCGCTCATACAAGCCGCTTTCCTTATCCTCAACAAAAAAGTCCAGATAGATTTCTGTTCTTCCCTCACCAGCATATTCATTCTGCCATACGCAGTAGACATCCTCCATATCGTATACGAAGGTATTGTCGCCGAGGATTTCTTCATGCTTATAAAGTGTGTTCACATCAAACATAAAAAGTGCGCCTTTATTGGAAAAAAGCGACACTTTTTCAAAAGTCTTACGCACCTCATCAATATTTTCAAGATGATTTATACTGTCAAGTGAGCATACAGCGCCGTCAATAGTACCGAACATATCCAGCTCAGTCATACTCTGGCAGAGATACTCAATACCCTCATGCTCCTTGCTTACAGCGATACTCAGCATTTCCTCAGAAATATCAACGCCGATTACATCATATCCCATACGGCTGAAAATTACAGAAAGACTGCCCGTACCGCAGGCAAGGTCAAGAAGTATGCCCTTTATGCCATCGAACTTTTCATTGAGACGGTTGTAATACTCTGCAATCTCTCCGTAATCTATGTTTTCTGTAAGCGAATCGTAAAACTCAGCAAAGGCTGTATAACTCATTTTTACTTACCGGAGAAGCGGTTGAAGATAATGCTGTATCCGTCCTTACCGCTCTGAAGAGTTCTGTTTACACGGCTGATTGTAGCGGTGCTTGCACCTGTGCGGTCAACGATATCAGTGTAAACCTTATCCTCTGTAAGAAGCTTTGCAACCACAAGACGCTGAGAAATAGACTCAAGCTCCTGCACTGTGCATAGGTCCTCAAAGAAAGCCTCGCATTCCTCAAGGTTCTGAAGCTTCAGGATAGCTTCATATAAAAACTGTCTGTTCTCTGTATTGATTACCTGCTTTTTCATAATTTATCTGTCCTTTCCTTGGAAACGTTATTTACTTATTTACAGTTTACCATACAAAAGCGAAAAAGTCAATACTTTAATATAAAAAAGCTCTTTATTTATTACAGAGAACTCACAAAACCTTTCTCGCCCGACCTTTTGAAAAAAATATTTTATTTTTTGTAAAATATACTTGACAAATTGTAAAACGTATGATATTATAATCTCAGAAACCACGGAGGTGATGTTGTGGCGAAGAATTTAAAACTTAAATCCGCACGGGCAGCATTGGATATGTCCCAGCAGGCGCTTGCCGAGGCGGTAGGCGTTTCAAGGCAGACAATAAACGCCATTGAAAAGGGAGACTACAATCCCACGATAAATCTATGTATCGCAATATGCAAGGCACTGGACAAGACCCTGGACGAGCTGTTCTGGGAAAATTAAGGAGGAAATTATTATGAAAATTATAGCTGATGACAGAGACCTGTTAAGCGATAATGGCTTAGACGAAATGCAGAAAACATACGCCTACAAGCTGGCATTCAAGTGTTTCAAGGCGCTTTACTGGAGCGTATTTGCATTATCACTGATTATGTTTTTTCTTGCAATAACAGAGGAATCCCTGATTTTTTCAATTGCCGCGCTGGTTATTGAGCTTGTGGACTGTATAATTTATGTTGTCTTCGGAGCCAAAGCATCAAAGGTCGGTGCAATGAATCCTAAATTTGCACAGAATATGGCTAAACCAAGTGTAATTATAAGCTACTTCGTTTTAGCAGTAATATATACGATAATGTATATAAAAAATTTTATGAAGGACGGGGATTTTTTCTTTATATTTTTCGGTATTTATCTGCTTATATTCTGCGGGCATTTTATTGCTCTCGGATTTATTTCAAAGAAAAACAACAAGGTTATTGAAGAAACAGAGGAGGACTGATTATGAAATCAAGATTTGAAGAACAGGATTTATTAAACGACAGCAGGCTGGACGAAATGCAGAAGGCTTACGCATACAAAATTGCATTCAAGTGCTTCAAGGCTCTTTACTGGTCAAATATCGCTTTTACTTTTATACCCATGATATTCCAGGGCGTGACCAATAAATCATCCTTTTACGCTATCACATCCATGCTACTATTCATTGTAACAAATATCATTTATCTTGTGTTTGGTGCTAAGGCATCAAAAGTCGGTGCAATGAACCCGACCTTTGCGAAAAATATGGCACAGCCCGCAACAATCATTTCCTATATAATAATGTTTATATTATATATGACTGTTGCAATATTGAAATTCAATGAAACAGGTGCAGGGGTTATTATTTACTTCGGAATATATGTTGCAATTATGACAGCAGTACATATTGCACTCGGATATATTGCCAAGAAGAACAATAAGATTGCCGAAGAAACAGAGGAGGAAGAATAATGGATAACAAGAACACTAATATTAATCAGAATATTGACCTGATTTCAACAAAAGGACTTGACGAAATGCAGAGAGAGCAGGCTTTTAAAATTGCCTTCAACTGTTTCAAGTATTTTTATTGGGGAAATGTTGTTATTGCTACCATGCTCGTCATCGGCTCAATATTTTTCGACGAGAATCTGACTCTTGTGTATACCTTATCATTTATCGGTATTGCAATTATATTATTTTCCTCAGTGTTGTACGTAATTTTTGCAATCAAGAGCACGGCGAGAGCCTCTCTCAACCCCGGGTTTGTAATAAATTCATCAAAGACGTCACGTATTATTCTTATGTCAGTTATGGGGTTTGGATATACTATTACTGCTGTAAGCAGATATCTTGACGGTGAATCTATCGCACAGTTATTTTCAGGAATATTTATGGCAATTCTCTATATCTCGCATATTATTACATATTTTCTTGCAAGAAAAAGTCTTAAGCTTATGAACAGCGAAACCGAAGAGGAATAAAACACAACACGCAAAAATCAGCCATCTGCCCGTCAGATGGCTGATTTTCTATTGTAAAAATGCACAATAAATAAAAAAATATTTGTGCAAAAGAGAGAAAGCTTGAAAAAACGAAAAAAATCGCCGTTTTTTTGTCACATTTCTGCGTTACATTTCGTAACAAATATAGGTGAAAAAATTTTCACCCATATTTTTAATTGAAGGAGGTGTAATCATGCTCAAAAAGATAATCGCAATGCTCATGGCGGCTGTCATGTCCGTTGCCTGCTTAGGTACCGTTGCTTTTGCCGACGGCGTAATGCCCAGATATGTTTATGCAACCAACTGCGAGTCGAATCTTTCCATCTCAGACTCTACCGCTACCTGCACAAGCAAGGCAACAGGAAAAGTTGGTCAAACTACAAAAATTGTAATCGAGCAGACCCTGCAGAAGCAGACTACATCGGGCAGCTGGAGCTCTGTTGCAAGCTGGAGCAAAACCGCGGCAAGCAGAACCTGCACAGCCACCAACACCAAGAGCAGTCTTTCAAGCGGTACATACCGTCTGAAATCTGTTTTCTATGTGTATGAGGGTGTAAACTACGAGCAGATTACAGTATACAGCTCAATCGTTACAAAGAGCTGACTAAGCTTCAATTGGATTCAGTAAGAGAAATATAAAGACCTCAGGGGCGTCACCGAACGACTGCCCCGAGGCAACTTGGGACAATTGCATTATTGCGGATAGTGTTGTATAATATTACCGTGATAATTTTAAATACACAGCTTTTAAAAATACTTGGAGGAACAGAATTATGACAGAAAGCAGATGGCGCAAAGCACTTACGGAAGCTATGACGTGTGAGTATGAAAACTGCCTGTACCATGCCGAGGAGCACGTTTTTTCAGCAAAGTTTGAAAGAAAAATGGACAGACTTGCAGGCGTTCAGAAAAAGCCCTATTACGGCGCTATAAACAGCAGAATAAAGCGTACGGCTGTTATCGCCGCAAGCATAGCCGTGCTTGCCTCTGCCCTAACCATCAGCGCGTCAGCAAACCGTGAAAAAATCGCCGATTTCTTTATGCGCGTGTTCCATAATAACACCGTATTTCCTGCCGCCGAGCCCGAAGAAGCACCCACAACTATTGAAGATGTGTATGAAATAACTTATGATATGAGCGACTATTATATCGATTATTATTATTCAAACTTTATTGGTATTGATATAGGATATGTTAATACAGATGACGAATACAATATCAAACAAATAGACTTCAGCCAGACTCCAAAAATTTATGCCGAAAATACCAGTTGGAGTACAGACAGCCGTACCGTATATGAAACCATAGATATCAACGGCTTTGAAGCTGTTTATTTTCTTCAGCCTCGTGGTAGTCACGTAATTATTTGGGATAACGGAGATTATGTATTCTCCGTCAGCGGTTGGTGTGACAATAAAGAAGAAATTATCGCAATTGCAGAATCAGTAAAGAAAAAGGAGGAAAAGTAAATGCTTTGTTTTTATCTTTCCATGATTGATACCGAGGAGGAGAAAAGCAGCTTTGAAGAGCTTTACATAAAACACAGACAGGTAATGTACACTGCCGCTGTAAAAATCCTCAGAAAGCCCGAGGATGCAGAGGACGCGGTGCATCAGGCGTTTATAAAAATAGCGGAAAATTTCAAGCGGATTTCAGAAATTCCCCAGGACAGGGTAAGAGGCTACGTAATCATGATTGCCCGCAACACAGCTATTGATATGCAGAGAAAGAAGAAAAAATTTACCGCTTCAAAAGTAGATATAGAAAAATGCAGTGTTTCCTTCGACGCCGAATATTTTGAAGCCTTTGAGCAGAAGGTGCTGGTGGAAGCAATAAGGTCACTGCCTAAAATATACAGGGATGTCGTCTACCTTTTCTATCTGGAAGATTTCAAGGTAAAAGAAATAGCGGTTATGCTTTCGATAAAAGAAAAAACAGTAACAAAGCGCTTACAGCGTGCAAGACAGATGCTCAGAAAATACTTGGAGGAAAATGATTATGAAAGAAAGCAAATGGAAGAAATCACTTACTGAAGCTCTGGCATACGAGTATGAAAACTGCCTCTGCCCTACTGAAGAGCATATTTTCTCAGCAAAATTTGAAAGAAAAATGAATAAGCTCCTTAGTTTTATAAAACCCGTTGAAAACAATAAAGCAAGATATATACACAAAAAGCGGCAGGAATAAATCCTGCCGCTTTGAATTTTCTATTAAACCACGGAATCCTTATTTACGAATACGGGATAATCAACAGTACCGCAAAGGCTTCTGTAATTGCCTACCTTAACATTCTTGTC
>JAFUNV010000211.1 GCA_017472865.1 Ruminiclostridium sp.
CACGGAGCGACTGCTACGGCTACGAAATCGTCAACCGCATTTCAGATTGTATGCAGATTACCGAAGGGACAGTCTATCCGCTTCTTAAGCGGCTTAAGGATAACATGATGATAGATTCCTACATAGTGGAATCACAGGAGGGTCCGCCCCGTAAGTATTACGCAATCACCGACAGGGGCAGAGAGGTCAAAACACAACAGGAAGAGGAATGGAACAGCTTCTCTTCGGCAATCAATAAGTTATTAAAAGGGGACGAGGTATAATGAATAAAACCGATTTTATGAATAAGCTTCAGAGCAGCCTCTCGGATTACGGGGTTGCTGATACAAGAGAGATACTTCTCGATTTTGAACAGCATTTCGAGGACGGCAGAGCCGCAGGTGAAACAGAGGATATGGTGTGTGAAAAGCTGGGCGACCCCGTTGAAATTGCAAAGCAGTACATTCCCGACGGTGATATCAGCGTTGAAGAGGTTAAAGCAGCTCCTAAGGCTGAAGAACCCAGCGCTTTTGATTCCAACAATTACACAGGCGCAGGCTATGCACAGACAAACACATCACAGACAAACACCGCACAGCAGACGGGCTACACTCAGACGGATTCAAACGGAATGTACACCTACAACACTCCGCCCTATTCACAGCCCCAGCAGCAGTACCAGCCCCAGGGCTTCGACCCCAGCGGCGGCGCAATCGTAGGGGTTCTGGCAACCGACCTGCTTGTTTTCTCGTGGGCGCTCCCCGCACTGGTGGGCCTTATATTTGCCCTTTACGGAATTACAATCGGTATCGGCGGCGCAGGCGTAGTCACTTTTATCGCGGGCATTTTAATGAGCTTTATGGACACTTCAACATGGCTCTTTACCACCCTTTCGCCCATATCCACAAGCCTTCTGGGCGTTGTGATGATTGCGGCAATTCCGCTTCTCGTAATCGGAAGTATCGCGGCAACCAAGGGCACAATCAATATCTTCAAGCACATTATAAACTGGCACAGCATGACCTTTGCAGGTAAGAAAATCTGCACCTTCAAGAAAAAGAACAATGACGGGGAGGCTTTATAAATGAAAAAAGCGTTAATCATATCAACAATTGTGTTCCTTGTGGCTTGCATAGCTTTCGGAATTTCCGTAGCTGCCACAGGTCTCAGAGAGAAGAACTTTTCCCTTAAAATAGGTCTGGAAAGACTTATCGGAATTGAAAGCCTCAAGGCAGGCGAGGAAAAGACCTATGATTTCAGCGAAGAAATCAATGATATCGAAATAGCAACAAGCGCCGCTGAGGTTAGTGTGAGAACAATTGATTCCGACATTGCGAGAGTAATCTATCGTTCGGGAACAGGTGGACTTTCCTTCAGCGCTAAGATGGAGGGCGACACCCTTAAAATTGAAGAAAAAGGCGCATTCTTTGTGCTGTTTGATTTAGGCGACAATGATTCTCAGCTTGAAATTTTCCTTCCCGCAAAGGAATACGGCGATATTTCGGTTGCAAGCGCTTCGGGCAACATTGATATTGAAAACCTCGTATGTGAGGAATTTGTTTCCGTTACTACAAGCGGCGACACCGATTATGAAATCTACGCCGAGAATATTGATATCTACACAACTTCGGGCAGTGTAAACGCAAGCAACTGCACCGACCGCAAGGCGGAGAATATCACAATCGGCTCTGTTTCGGGCAACCACACAATCAAGGGCTTCGGCACAGAGGACTATAATATCTACACCACCAGCGGCGAAATCCGTGTTGACGGGCTTTCGGGCAAGGGCGAGGTTGCGCTCACTTCCGGCGAAATCTATCTGAGCTTCGCTGAATGGGACGGAGATATCAGCATTGACGCGGTAAGCGGCGAGGTGGACATAACACTCCCCGCAGGTTCGGGCGTAGTGGTTGACCTTGACGCAGTAAGCGGCGGTGTTGACGTTGAGCTTGAAACAGCTGAGGGCGAGGGCGCAGGCACCGCTAATCTTTCGGGCGAAAGCAGCTCTGGCGTTATCGGCGGCAGCAACAGCCATAAGGTAAATGTTGACCTTGTAAGCGGCGAGGTGGAGATTCATAACTGATAGTCTACAACATAGGGGCGGCAATCTGCCGCCCTCAAACGCAATAAACCGCGCACGGCGGGCGGACAATATACGTACCTATAATCGGTAAATCAGAATCATATTAAACTGGAGAGAAAAACATGACCGAAAGCAAAAGAAAGGCGGGCTTTGCAATGATATTGAAATTCATTCTTATAGGCGTTGCGGCTCTTATTATAGGAACAGTCCTTGTTGTG
Organism: Ruminiclostridium sp.; assembly: GCA_017472865.1. Taxonomy (GTDB): domain Bacteria; phylum Bacillota; class Clostridia; order Oscillospirales; family Ruminococcaceae; genus Ruminiclostridium_E. Next base: position 2,281 of record JAFUNV010000211.1, read on the forward strand.
GCAGGCGCTAGGGCGGTGAATTACCGTTCAAATCACATAACTGCCGAAAACGGAATTGATGAAGGCATTTATGTGAATCTGGGCGGACAGGAGCAGTACCTGCTTATCCGCGGTGAAAACAAGGATAACCCCGTGATTATATGGCTTCACGGCGGTCCTGCAAGCCCCGAGGGTTATGCGAATTATTATTTTCAGAAATACCTTACAGCAGATTATACGGTTATAAACTGGGACCAGAGGGGCTGCGGCAGAACTTATTTCCGCAATAAGGAAGCTGACCCAGAAAACAAAACTGCTACATTTGAACAGCTCCAGACCGACCTTAACGACCTTGTGGATTATGCCTGTCAGCGTTTCGGCAAGGAAAAGGTGATTATTGCAGGCCATTCCTGCGGCACTGTTATAGGCAGTAAATATGCCCTTACCTGTCCCGAAAAGGTTGCAGCTTTTGTGGGAGTGGGTCAGTTCGTTACAATGGAAGCAGATACATACAGCTACAATGACGCTCTTGAAAAAGCAGCAGCCAAGGGTTATGATACAACAAAAATGGTTGAAGCCTATAACAGGTATGCGGCAGACCCTTCGCTTACGAATATGATGGAGGTAAGAAAATACACTTCTCCTTATCATAAGGCTGAAAAATCCGCCAATACAATCTGGACGGGTATATCGTCGCCGTATATGGGGATTGACGATTTACGCTGGGTTTTAAAGCCCATGTTCAATATGGAAGAGTTTATAGAAATCAATAAGCAGCAGCTTGACGCACTTATGGTGACGGACGTAAGGGATTACGGCATGGAGTACAGCGTTCCTGTGGGCTTTATTACAGGTTCAATGGACTGGACGACACCCGTTAAGTACGCACAGGATTACTGTGACGCAATAACTGCACCCGAAAAGAAAATCGCACTTATCGAGGGTTGCGGCCACTCGCCCCAGTATGACGACCCTGAGGTGTTCTGCGACGAGTTCAAGGGTATGCTTAAGGAGTTTATGAATTGAAATTATTAGAATAAATCAAGGAGAGAAAATGAAAACCAAAAAATCACTTAAAATAACGGGAATAACCCTTCTCGCACTTCTGTTTGCCGCAAGCATCGGTTTAAATATATATCTGGGATTTTTCTCCGATTTTATCACGGAAAATTCTTTTCTCTCATTGAGAACCCCTCGCCCGTAAAGCGCACGCCCATGGAAAAACCGAGGGCAAACATATTGCGCCCGTGCTCATATTCCATGTCGGAGCAGTATTTCATCAGCTTTTCCAGCGTTTGCCGGTCGTCCTCGGAAAGATTTTCCGAAAGCGTTTTCAGAAACTGCTCCTGCCGCGACATAGCGACCATATACCTCGGATTTGTAATCTGAATATCCGCAGGGCACAGGTTTCCGTTGAAAAAATCGTCTATTATCCCCATTTTTATTATTCCTTTCTTGACGTTATCCTGCATATATGATATAATTTAATATTAAGATAAAGTCGGGTCATGCCCGACTTTTGGTGTTTTTTATAGTATAACATGGATTACGGTTATTTGTCAAGGATATTTTTACTGAATTTATCATAGATTACTGTTATTTTCTATGCTATATTGACAAAGGAGGAGTTATGGCGGTAAGTAAGGCGCATATAAAAGCCAGCAACAAGTATAATAAAGAAAATTATAAGAAAATACAAGCTAACATAAAGCCTGCCGATTTTGCAATAATTGAAGATTATTGCAAGGATACAGGATTAAGCAAAGCAACGGTTATTGTAAATGCAATAAAATACTGCATAGAAAACGACATTGATTTAAAATAACCAATGTAGGGGCGACCTGCGGTCGCCCGCAAACGAAAAAACGCACCGCGCACGGCGGACGGATATTCTAAAACGGGCGAACACAGTTCGCCCCTACACTGTCATTTGTCAACTGTCATTTGAAAAAGCCTTGCGGCTTTTTTAAAAACCACTTTTATTTTCCGCCCTTTTGTGGTATACTAAAGAATAACAACCACAGAAAGGCGGTGTTTTATGAAAACATTCCGTGGATTTTTCGACAGCTCCAACGGTATCAACCGTACAGCCTATTATATCGCTCTGCCCGACGGCAGACCGAAATGCATAATCCAGCTTGCACACGGAATGTGTGAAAATGCACTGCTTTACAAGGGTTTTATGCGGTTTATGGCTGAGCACGGCTGCGTAGTCTGCGCAAATGATTTCCTCGGCCACGGAAATTCCGTCCGCAATTACGAAGATGTGGGCTTTTTTGCGCCCCGTAACGGCTGGCGCTGTATTATACGAGATATGAAATTCCTCACCGACAGGGTAAGGGCGAAATTCCCCGACCTGCCTGTAATTCTCGTAGGCCACAGCATGGGCAGTTTCGCCGCCCGTGAGTATCTGACATGGTACGGGGATATCTTAGCAGGCTGTGTGTTGGTGGGAACAAGTGACGGCTTTGAGAGCCGCGGATTTCTGAAAGCTCTTGCGCAGTCCCTCTGCCTTTACGAGGATGGCAGATATCACGCGCCATTTGTCATGAAGGCAGGCTGTACGATTTTCAGCGCAGGTACTGCCGAAAACAAGGATAAATCAATCTGGGCTTGGCTTACCCGTGACGAGTATGTACGTGACCTTGTGGCGCGCCACAGCTTCGACTACACCGCCCGCGCCTACTGCGACATTATTACTCTCCTTGATGTAATCTCCGCCCCCGACTGGGCTTACAGCGTGCCTATGGGGCTGCCGATTCTCCTTATGAGCGGCAACTGCGACGCGGTGGGAGAATGCGGAAAGGGCGTTGCAAAGCTGTATCGGCGGCTTAAACGGGCAGGCTGTAAAAATATAAAGGTAAGGCTTTACGGCGGGGCAAGGCACATGCTGCTACACGAGACGAACCGAATGAGAGTTTATGCGGATTTATACGACTGGATAAAAAAGATAACCGAAAGGACTGAAGAAAATGAGAAAACAGTATCTTGAAATGGGAAAAATCACAAAGACCCAAGGGCTTAAGGGCGAGGTGCGTATGCAGTACTACTGCGACAGCCCCGACGAGCTTGAAGAGTTCAATGTTTTATATATGGGCAAGGAAAAGACCGAGGTTGAGCTTGAAAAGAGCAGATACCTCAAAAGCGACGTAGCTGTCATAAAAATAAAGGGCATCGACACCCCCGAGGCAGCGCAGAAGCTTATCGGTAAAATGCTCTATATCAACCGCGATGATGTGGAGCTTCCCGAGGACGTATGGTTCATACAGGACATTATCGGGCTTGAGGTTATAGACGCGGACGACGGCACGGTTTACGGCAAGGTTGACGAAATCTACCAGAACGGAAGCGCCGACGTTTATTCTATAAAGACCCCCGACGGGAAAAATCTCATGTTCCCCGCAATCCCCGAGGTGCTTATTAGCACGGACATTGACGAGGGGAAAATAACAATCCGCCCTCTTGAGGGATTGTTCGATATCTACCGCGGAAAGGGTGAAAACGGCGATGAGGATTGATATTGCGACCCTTTTTCCCGATATGTGCGAGGCGGTCCTGGGCGAAAGCATCATAGGCAGGGCGCGTAAGGCAGGGCATATTGAAATAAATTGCCACGATATACGTACATATACCCTCAACAAGCACCGCCGCGTGGACGACAAGGCTTACGGCGGCGGCACAGGCATGGTTATCCAGGCTCAGCCCGTTTACGACTGCGTTATGGCGATAAAGGAGAAGCTGCCCGAGGGCGTAAAGCCGAGGCTTATCTATATGTCGCCCCAGGGACGGACGCTGACGCAGGAGATTGTCAAGGAGCTTGCGGCGGAGGAAAGCCTTATCCTCCTCTGCGGACACTACGAGGGTATTGACCAGCGAGTGCTTGACGAGCTGGAATTTGAGGAAATCTCTACGGGGGATTACGTAGTAACGGGAGGCGAGCTGCCTGCCCTTATACTGGCGGACAGTGTTGCGCGGCTTCAGGACGGTGTTCTTCCCAACGAGGACGCTTATTCAATCGAAAGCCACTACAACGGGCTTTTAGAACACCCTCAGTATACAAGACCCGAGGAATGGCGGGGCAGAAAGGTGCCCGAGGTGCTCATTTCGGGGCACCATGCCAACATAAAAAAGTGGCAGGAGGAAATGGCGGTAAAGGTTACAGAAAAGAAACGTCCTGACCTTTTATAGGGAAATGTTGAAAATTTCTTGTTTATGTTGAATACTATGTTGAAAACTATTTGTGCATTTATCACAACCTTTCACGGCGATTTCAAGCGGGTATGAACAAAAACGGAAAATTATTTCAAAACTGACGTAAAAAATCGAAAAAGTTGTTGACTAAAATCTTTTTTGGGGATATACTAAGACAGTAGACAGCGGAAGATATTACCGCTAGGGGTAACTTAAAATAATGGAGGATTTTTCTTATGTTCGTAAGAGAAGTAGAAGTTAAAAATCAGGTTGGTCTTCACGCAAGACCTGCAACATTCTTCATCCAGAAGGCTAACGAATACAAGTCTTCTATCTGGGTTGAAAAGGAAGAAAGAAGAGTAAACGCTAAGAGCTTACTCGGTATCCTTTCTCTCGGTATCGTAGGCGGCACACCTATCAGAATCATTGCTGACGGTGCTGACGAGCAGCTCGCAGTTGACGGCTTAACAAAGCTCATCGAAGGCGGCTTTGAAGAATAATCGGTTTTAACAGAAAGAGCCGTGTTGTGGCATAAGTCATAACACGGCTTTATGTTTTGGTGAAAAGATGAAAAAAATCAAATCTCTTATATATATTATAATAGTATGCCTGGGGCTCGGCTCATGCGCGGCGCAGGAATATACCTACGAGGGCAAGGAGCTTGTTGACAGGGCAAGGGAAAACCACACCGCTTTCGAGGGCGCGTGGATTACCGTCAACGACCACATAGACAATTTCCCTGTGCAGAGCATAGAATATCAGTTCCAGGGCGAAGTGATGACCTATATGTACTCGGCGCATATTGACGGCAAGGATTATTATGAGTACAACAACGGTACGGAGCTTAATTACATAACCCTACCCGATGAAACGGAGTGGAGCTTTGCTTCAAAGGGCAGCGAGGGGTATTACAGTTACAGCAAGGCCAGCCGCCACTATTTTGCGGACGGAGAGCAGCTCTTTGCTGATTATGCCGCGGCGGTTTCGGGAAGCGAAATCAGCGAAACGGATACCCAGACAATGCTTACTCTCAGCTATGACCTTGAAAAGCTGAAAAAGTACAGCGCATTTGAAGCCTACGAGGGGCTTACGGATTTTTCGGTGCTGTTTTCGATTGATAAGGAAAGCGGCAACTGCATACGCTATGACACGAAATATACTCTTTCCGACGGTACGGAGGAGTGGTATATAATGAATGTGTTTGAAAGAACCGACACGGGTGCTGTGGAGAGGGTTGAGATTGAATAATGTTTCGGGCGGATAATATCCGCCCATACATTTTGCAAAAATATCTGTTGTAATTATGCACAAAAATTGAATTTAATTTTCATTTATTTTCTACACGTAAAAATCGGAAAATTTTCAAAAAAGTGTTGTAATTACGGACAAAATGCTGTATAATAAGTCTTGCACTGTGAATAATGCGATGAAATCGGAGGTTGCGCCTGCACGACAGACGGTAATTCCGACGGAGCATGTCCGTCTAAAAGATGGGCGAAAACAGGAAAAATCCATTCGGTAGGCCTTCTCTGGGAAGGGTTTGCCGGAGGCAGACACCCCCGTTTAAAGGGATTCAGGTGACAACCGATATGGATTATAAGGAAACACACGACATAGTGTGTAACTTAATTCCTGGTTCTGTTCGCTTTCATGAAAGTTCGGCAACACGCCGGAGTGCAAATCTATGAAAGGGGATATACGAAAGTGGCAGTTAAGGAAAAGGTAAGAGTTAAGATCAAGGGCTACGAGCACTCCATCGTTGATGCTGCAGCAGCTAAGATTGTTGACACCGCTAAGAGAACAGGCTCCAGAGTTGCTGGTCCTATTCCGCTTCCCACAAACAAGGAAGTTATCACAATCTTACGTGCAGTTCACAAGTATAAGGACAGCCGTGAGCAGTTCGAACTCAGAACCCACAAGCGTCTTATCGACGTAATCCGCCCCACAAACAAGACTATCGAAGCTTTACAGAGCCTCGAGTTACCTGCGGGCGTAGAAATTTCAATGGAATTCTGATTCCCCACAGTGTTGCATAAAGAATTGCGACCGAAGTAGAAGTTTCGAGTTATGTTGGCTTAAAGCCAACCACTAACCAAGGCAGACACGCTGCACTTGGTCACGTTGAGAAATCTCAACCAATAACCAATTAGGAGGAAAACCATGAAGAAGGGTTTAATCGCAAAGAAAATCGGTATGACTCAGATTTTCGACGAAGCGGGAAATGTAGTTCCCGTAACAGTTGTTGAAGCCGGCCCTTGCGTAGTTGTTCAGAAGAAGACTTCTGAAAACGACGGCTACGAAGCAGTTCAGCTCGGTTTCGGCGACATCTCCCCCAAGGGCGTAAACAAGCCCATGCAGGGACATTTCAAGAAGAATGACGTAGCATTCAAGAGAACACTCAAGGAGTTCAGACTTGATGATACCTCCGCTGTAAACGTTGGCGACATTTTAAAGGCTGACACATTTGCAGTAGGCGACGTTATCGACGTACAGGGTACCAGCAAGGGTAAGGGCTTCCAGGGTGCTATCAAGCGTCTCAACCATCACAGAGTTAAGATGACTCACGGTACAGGCCCTGTACACAGACATGCAGGTTCCATGGGCGCTATCTCTGACCCTTCCAGAATCTTCAAGGGTAAGGGCATGCCCGGTCACATGGGTTGTGACACAATTACTGTTCAGAACCTTGTAGTAGTCAAGGTTGA
>JAFUNV010000011.1 GCA_017472865.1 Ruminiclostridium sp.
GGTGCGGATATTTCAATCAGTCTCGATATTTCCTTTATGGAAGCCTGCAAGGGTATAAAGCATGAAATTGAGATAAACCGTTCCGAAACCTGCGACAGCTGTAACGGCAGCGGCGCAAAGGCGGGCACAACGGCGAAAACCTGTCCCGAATGTAACGGCGCAGGTCAGGTACGCTTCCAGCAGAGGACTATTTTAGGCTCAATGATGTCCACCCGTCCCTGTACAAAGTGCGGCGGCAAGGGTAAGGTTATTGAAACTCCCTGTCCCACCTGTCACGGCGGCGGAAGAGTTCAGAAGAAGAAGAAGATTACCGTCAACGTTCCCGCAGGTATTGACGACGGTCAGATTCTCCGTGTAGGCGGCGAAGGCAATGTGGGCACCAACGGCGGCTCCAGAGGCGACCTCAACGTGCGTATTTCCGTAAGACGCGACCCGCTTTTCGAGCGCAAGGGCTTTGACGTATGGACGGAAATTCCCATTACTTACGCTCAGGCGGTGCTTGGTGCGGAGGTTACCGTGCCGACCGTTGACGGAAATATCAATTTCAAGGTGCCCGAGGGTACTCAGCCCGATACGGTATTCCGCCTCAAGGGCAAGGGTATCAAGAAGCTTCAGCGCGACGGCAGAGGCGACCAGATGGTGAAGGTCATTCTGGAAGTTCCCAAGAACCTCAGCAAGAAGCAGAAGGAAGCTCTCGAAGAGTTCAGCCAGATGCTCACCGACAAGAATTATGAAAAGCAGTCGGGCTTCTTCGACAGGCTCAAGAAATTCGGCGAGGACCTCAAAAAGAACTGGGATAATCTCGGCAACTGATTCACCGTACAGTGAACGATGATAATTCAATGCGGGCGACCACAGGTCGCCCCTACATTTTTGTATAACATGTACAAAAGGAACTCGTTTTTTTAGGGCGAGGTTACAAATTCTCCACTGAATATTTACTTTTTGAGTTTTTTGTGATATTATATAGTAAGCGAGCAGTCTTTTCTGCTCAGAAATAATATGGAGCGTGGATATAAAAATGAAAGTAAGAAATATACTTATTATTGTTACAGCAGTCCTGCTGATAGCTTCAACGGTTTTCTTCAGCGTGTTCCTCGGAATCCAGCTTGACTCTACCGCTACGGCTATGTATGAGACATATCTTCAGGATATGGCAAAGGGTCAGAGCGCCAGCCTTCAGCTTTATCTCGATAACCTGACAGGCAGCTTCAGGGCTCTTACGGAAATGCCTGCGGTGAAGAATTTCACTTCCGGTACATACAGCAGCACCTCTACCCAGTACAAGGACGCCGAGGCGCTTATCACAAGCCTTGTTGACACAGGTGCGGCAAAGTCGGTAATCATTTATGACGACAGCAAGATTGTGCTTATGGCAGGCGTTGCGGAAGGCGTTGTTGACGCTGCAGGCGTATGCGATACAGCCGCTGCGGATTTTGAGCCCGTTCTTTTCGTATCAGGCTCTGATAACTCCAAGTATAATGTTTCCGTAAAAGCGGAGTCGGGCAACTACAACATAGCTGTTGTATACGACCAGGAAAATACAGGCGTACGTACAGTACTCAAGCACGCTAATAACAGCGTATTCTTCGTTGACCCCAACGGTTCTATTGTTACTGCTCAGTCTATCGTAGGCGACAGCACCAATGCGCCCCAGCAGTATGCAACATACATGAGTGCTGTTTCTGATGCGAATGACACCATTCAGCGTTATGAAACCAAGGATGAAATCGCTTTCGTTACCAAGACAGCAGGCGGCTGGACAATTGTTGCAAACAACCAGATTTCTACCGCTACCGCCGAATCCAAGGCAACTATGGGTACTATTATAGGTATTGCCGTAACACTCTGTGTTGTTTTCGTAGTTCTCGGTATTATCCTTATTATCTCTGTTACAAAGCCCTTCTACAAGATTTCCGATACTCTTCTTAAAATCAGCCGCGGCGACCACGAAGCCAGAGTTGATATCATGTCCAAGAACGAATACGGCGATATCGCACGTGTATTCAACGATATCATGGATAACATCATTGTCAGTGAGTCCCGTTACAGAACTATCATTGACATGTCTGACAACATTATCTTTGAATGGAACTTCCACAACAACGAAGTAACCTTCTCCAACAATTTCAACAAGAAGTTCAGCTACCGTGCTCCTTCCGACCACTTTGCCGACAGCTTCTTACTGAAGTGTAAGGTTCATCCTGAGGATGCCGACCGCTACAAGGCTGACCTTGAAAAGCTCGCAAAGGGTGAAAACTTCAAGCGTAACGAGTACCGCTGGAAGAATATCTACGGTGACTATATCTGGGTTCTTATCCGTACAGCTACCATTAACGACAAGGATGGCAACCCCCTCAAGGTTGTAGGCGTTATCGTAGATATCGACCGTGCAAAGAAGAGCGAAAATATGCTTACAGCACGTGCTTCCTTCGACTCCCTTACCAACGTTTATAACCGTGAAACAATTGAAAGCGCTATTAATAACGAAATCGAGCTTATCGGCGTAAGAAAGGCAGAATTTGCTATCCTCTTCGTTGATATCGACGACTTCAAGTTCTATAACGACCAGTACAGCCATGCAACAGGCGACCAGGTTCTCCGCTTCACAGCTACTACTATTAAGAATGCTATCGGCGAGAACGGTCTTGCAGGTCGTTACGGCGGTGACGAATTTATTGTATGTCTTAAGAATGCGGAAGAAAACGACCCTGCTCTTATTGCAGAACAGATTCTCAACACTCTTAAGGAAGGTTTTGACAGCGACTCCGGCGACCACCTTACTATTAATGTAAGTATCGGTATTTCCATTATCCGCGACAACAGCAAGCGCGTTGATGAAATTATCGGTCAGGCTGACGACGCAATGTACAAGATCAAGAAGAATGGTAAGTCCAACTACGGCTTCCTTGAAACCTGAAAATAATCAGATATGCAACCCTCGGTTCAGCGCCGGGGGCTGTTTTTTGTTATTGATTGGCAATAATTGACAATAAGTGTTGAAAAAAGTAGATATAAAGAGGGCAAAAGGCAGAAAGGTAAAAAACCGCTTGACAAAAGGGAGAAGAGGTGATATAATAAACAAGCTGACCCGAGAGGGGGAGCAGCAGAGCGGCTGAAAAGCGGAGAAGGTACCGAGAAAAAAGCCTTAAAAAAGTTTTAAAAAGGTATTGACAAAGCA
>JAFUNV010000212.1 GCA_017472865.1 Ruminiclostridium sp.
AAAAATGCTCGCCCAGTCCGAAAAGCGAATTGCGGAGCTGAACAAGCTTTTTAAGCGTTTGTATGAGGATAATGTTTCGGGAAAGCTGTCTGATGAGCGTTACGAGCTGTTATCAAAGGATTATGACCGAGAGCAGAAACAACTTGATGAAACTGTCAAAGAACTGACGACGGTTATTGAGGAACGTGAACAGAAAACCTCTGACATCAACCAGTTTATTAAGATAGTACAGAAGTACGCATTTGTTTCGGAGATTACTCCCGAAATTATGCACGAACTGATTGAACGTATTGAAATTCACGCTCCCGATAAATCCAGCGGACACAGACAGCAGAAGATTGATATTTATTTCAGATTTAATATTGCGCAGGCGAGTGTTATTGCCGATACGATGGACTACGACAGAAAGAGAAAGGCTGCGTAGTAAAAACTACGCAGCCGAAAACCTCTTTGTGGCACCTCTGCCTTGCACCGCCCTCAGTTTATTTATGCTTCCTTTTGAAAATCTCGATAATAATTATAATAGCCACCATGACGACCAGTGCCAGAATAAGAAGGAACAGCCAGACAGGAAAAACGCCGAAAATCCACTTGTCGGACTCGGTCAGCTCTTCGGGTATTTCCTGCGCAAAGGCAGCCACGCTGAATATAAGACAGGCAATAAGACAGGATAAAACCGCTGTAACCTTTATATATCTTTTCATCTCCGACCTTCCTTTCCTGTAAAATAAACACTGTAAATTATTGTAAACGAATAGCAGATTTTATTCAATAGTAATTTTCAACAGAATTCACTGTTGAATTTATGCAATATTTCGTCCGCGCAAGGACCATATACGGATTTTTCACGAAAAATACCGCTTTTCTATTGCTTTTTTCTGAAAAATGTTGCATAATGATAATGGCAACACCGCACAATTAACGGCTTACGCCTTTGCCGCACGCTTGCTTGTGTCTTTTCCGTCATACTTCACAAAAATACTCGTTAATACATACAGTATTGACTGCGTTTTTTGTATCGTCTGACGAAAAATTCAGCTTCGCAATCGCACGGCAATAATTATGCAGTGTAGCCAATGTATATTTTACCCTGAAAGGAAGTTTTAATCATGAATTTTATGCAGATAGATGTCTATACCGAATCCGAGGCGGTCAATGTACTGGTTATCCGTCTTTCCGAGCTGGGAATAAACGGCTTCACCATTCACGACCGTGCCGATTTTGAAGAATTTCTCGAAAATAAGGACATGAACTGGGACTATGTTGACGACGACCTTATGGGTCTTAAAAATGTCCCCACACATATCACCCTTTATCTTCAGGACAACGAGCAGGGCATGGAAACTCTTGCGGAGCTTAAAGGCGTGCTTGCAGAGCTTAAAGCAGAAAACCCCGGTTATTACGGTTCACTTGAAATCCAGATTGACAACGTAAAGGAAGAGGACTGGGCAAACAACTGGAAACAGTACTACAAGCCCTTTAACGTGGGCGAAAAGCTTATTATAAAGCCTTCCTGGGAGGAGGTTTCCGATATAGGCGACCGTAAAATCCTGGAAATCGACCCTGCCTCAACCTTCGGTACAGGTCAGCACCACACCACCCGTCTTGTTATGGAAAAGTTGGAGGGGATTGTCAAAAACGGTGACCGTGTGCTTGATTTGGGCTGCGGCAGCGGTATACTTTCCATCGCTGCTATGCTCCTCGGTGCAGGCAGCGCCTGCATGGTGGATATCTTTAAGAATGCCGCCGATACTGCCGCTGAAAACATGGAGAAAAACGGCTTTTCTTCTGAAAAATTCCGCTCCTACTGCGGAAATATAATTGATGATGAAGCTCTCAGAGCCGAAATAGGCACAGGCTACAATGTGGTTGTGGCAAATATCGTGGCTGACGTTATTATTGCAATGAGCAGCCTTTTCCGTTCATTTATGGCTGAGGGCGCAACTCTTGTGGTTTCGGGTATCATCACCGAAAGACTGGACGAGGTGCTTTCCGCACTGAAAGAGAACGGCTTTGACGTGGTTTCCTCCGCTTCACAGGAGGGTTGGAACGTCATCGTTTTAAAATAAGGAGCTGTTATGATTACAATAAGCGTATGCATGATAGTCAAAAATGAAGAGGAGCAGCTGAGAGCCTGTCTCGAAAGCCTCCGCCCCATAGCCGATGAAATTATCATCGCCGATACGGGCTCAACCGACCGCACAAAGGAGATTGCCGCCGAATTTACCGATAAAATCTATGATTTTCCGTGGATAGACGACTTTTCCGCGGCGCGCAATTTCGTTTTCAGCAAGGCAACTATGGACTATATCTATACTGCCGACGCCGACGAGGTTATTGATGAACAAAACATTGCCCTTTTTAAGCAGATTAAAGCAGTCCTGCTGCCCGAAATCGAGATTGTGCAGATGCATTATCTCAATCTTATGGAAACCAACACCGCCTATAATTCAAAGCGCGAGCTGAGACCCAAGCTTTTCAAGCGGTTACGCACCTTTGAGTGGATAAATCCTGTTCATGAAACCGTGCGGCTTATGCCAAACGTCTATGACAGCGATATCGAAATTATGCACCTCGCAAAGGGCAGTCATGCAAAGCGCGACTTCGCAACCTTTCAGAAAGCACTCCGAAAGGGTATGCGGCTGGATAAGGTTCTTCACGGAATGTACGCAAAAGAGCTTTTTATTGCAGGTGACACAGACGACCTCAAAGAAGCGGAAACTTTCTTTAAGGAAAGTCTTGCCGACCCCGCCCGTTCCGCCGATGAACACAGAGAGGCCGCCTGCGTGCTGGCGAGATACTACCGTTTAAGCGGAAATACCGCGGCGTTTTTCAGAATGTCACTTCATGAAGCTATGTCAACTCCGTGCAGTGAAATGTGCGTGGAAATTGCGGATTATTTCTACGATAACGGCGATTATAATGAGGCGCTCTGCTGGTATCATGACGGAATTTTTGAGACAGAAGCAGTCATTTCCGTTTATTCAAAGGGCACTCACAGCCTTTCAGGACTTGCAGACTGTTACAGGAAAACAGGGGACGCTGAAAAGGCGGAAATGTACGAAAAAGCCGCCGCAGACTGGACAGTTCCCGAAACTGTGTGACCTTTACTGTGTTTTTTCGTAAAAAATCACGTTTTTAATTAAAAACTCTTTATTTTTTCTCAAATATATGTTATAATGAAATGAATATTGAAAAGTGTATAGAAAACAAAACGAAAGGAAAAAACATTGGCAACGATTATTTCAATTGTTAATCAGAAAGGCGGCGTAGCCAAGACAACTACGGCTATAAATTTAAGTGCTGCTCTGGGCGCAATGGGTAAGAAGGTTCTGCTGGTCGACCTCGACCCTCAGGGTAACGCAACCACAGGCTACGGCTATGCAGGCGCCGCAAAGAAAAATCTTGAAAATACTACATACGAAGTGCTTATGGGCGAGGTTCGTCCTGCTCAGGCGGTACTTGCAACAAAGTTTAAAAATGTATCTTTAATGCCCGCAACCGCAAACCTTGCGGAGGCTGAAATAAGACTTCTCCAGTTCCAGAATAAGACCCTCTGCCTTAAAAAAGCGCTCCTTCAGATAAAGGACAGCTACGATATCATTATCGTCGACTGCCTCCCCTCTCTCGGTGTGCTGGCACTGAACGGACTTTGCGCCTGCGACAGAATCATTATCCCCATGCAGTGCGAGCCTTACAGCTTAGAGGGCGTTGCAGAGCTTTTAGCTACTGTAAAGCGCGTCAAGAAATCACATAACCGCAACCTTCAGCTTATGGGTATTGTCTTCACCATGCTGGATAAGCGCCTTACAGTAAACCGTGAGGTTATGAGAAGTATCAAGGCGAAATTCCCCGAGGATACTATTTTTAAAACAGAAATCCCGAGAAACGTAAGAATTTCCGAAGCACCCAGCCACGGCGAGCCTATAATGTACTATGACCCCGGTTCAAAGGGCGCAGAGGCTTATAACCTTCTTGCAAAGGAAGTTGCAAAGAAGTGCAAGGCCATAGAGGAAATGCTTTAAAAATATTTAAAATACGAAAGGAGCAGGAATGGCAAAGAAATTAGGACTGGGCGATGATTATCTCGATTCTATTTTCGACGACGACGGCTTTTTCAGTGCGGAAGATAACACCGTACCCCAGAAGCTGAAAATCACCGATATCGAACCGAATAAGAAGCAGCCCCGAAAAACCTTTAACGAAGAGGCTCTGAACGCCCTCGCCGAGTCGATAATGGAAAACGGCATTATCCAGCCGCTTACCGTACGACCCTACGGCGATACCTACCAGATTGTAGCGGGCGAAAGACGCTGGCGCGCGGCAAAAATCGCAGGTCTCAGCGAAGTTCCCGTAAGAATAATGGAACTTTCCGACGAGCAGGTTGCCCTGCTTGCTCTTATTGAAAATCTTCAGCGTGAGGACCTGAACCCCATAGAAGAAGCCCTCGGCTATCAGCAGCTTATCGACTCCTTCGGTATGAAACAGGACGAGGTTGCAAAAAAAGTGGGTAAGGCGCGCTCCTCGGTTACAAACTCGCTGAGAATACTGGCTCTGCCCGATGATGTAAAGGAATATGTAAAGGACAACAAGCTTTCCATTGGCCACTGCAAGGTTATCATGAGCGTGTCCGACGAGGAAAAGCAGAGAGAACTTGCCAAAAGGGTAATCGAAGACGGAATAAGCGTCCGTGCTCTGGAAAAGCTGGCAAAGCAGCTTTCCGCTGAGAAAAAGTCCAAGCCGAAGCCCTTAAAGGACGTTTTCCTTACGGAAGCAGAAATCAGCATGACCGACTATATCGGCAAGCCTGTACACATAGATAAAACAAAAGATAAATATACAATGAGTATAGATTGTAAAACGGAAGAAGAACTCAGAGAGCTTATCAGCTTCCTTTCCGAACGCGGATAAGTAAAATAGAATATGAAAAATGATTGGAAAACTTTAATAATCAACGACTAATGACAGAGAGGTACTTTATCATGGCTGTTAAGAAAAGCAATCCCATCGGCACTTTTTTCACAATTTTACTCGTACTGGCAATAGCAGCAGTTCTTTATTACGGGCTTGTTATGGCGACTCAGGCAGGCCCCGCCGCACAGGAAGCGGCTGAAAAAGCGGAAATGTATATCACTCCCGACTCTATATCAAATATCAAATGTATACCTTATTCCATGCTTTCTGAGCCGTTTAAGGCATCAATCAACGAAGATGAATACAATGCTGTTTTAAAAAAGGACGCTCCTGACGAAAACACTCTTGAGCTTTTTAAAAAGCTGGGCGGAGTTGTAAACGAGCCTCAGTTTCTTCAGGGCGCGGCAGTCTACTACTGCGGCACTGTTGAAAACCCTGTGACAGGCATAATTAAAATCAAGGGTATTGAATATAAAGTTACCCAGGCTATCTCTTTCGCTCCCAACGTTAAGAATTTTGAGCCTGAGGTTATACAGTGGACGGTAACAGTTGAACGTCTTACATACGCATAATATTTCATAACAAATGAAAGGAAATAAAAACAATGCTGGACATTAAATTTTTAAGAGAAAACCCCGATATCGTAAAGGAAAATATCAAGAAGAAATTCCAGGACAGCAAGCTTCCCCTTGTTGACGAGGTAATCGCTCTTGACGCCGAGTACAGAAAGACTCTTCAGGAGGCAGAAAACCTCCGTTCCGAAAAGAACCGTATCTCCAAGCAGATAGGCGCTCTTATGGGACAGGGCAAGAAGGAAGAAGCAGAAGAAGCAAAGAAGAAGGTAAGCGAATTCTCCGCAAGACTTGACGAGCTTCAGAAGCTTGAACCCGAGCTTGCCGAAAAGGTAAACAAGATAATGATGGTTATTCCCAACATTATTGACGAAAGCGTTCCGATAGGCAAGGATGACAGCGAAAACGTTGAAGTTACAAAGTACGGCGAGCCCTTTACTCCCGATTTTGAAATCCCCTACCACACAGAAATCATGGAAAAGCTGAACGGTATCGACCTTGACGCTGCAAGAAGAGTAGCAGGCAACGGCTTCTACTACCTTATGGGCGATATCGCAAGACTCCACTCCGCAGTTATTTCCTATGCGCGTGATTTCATGATTGACAGAGGCTTTACCTACTGCGTACCTCCTTTCATGATTCGCAGCAACGTCGTTACAGGCGTTATGAGCTTTGCGGAAATGGAAGCTATGATGTACAAAATCGAAGGCGAAGACCTTTTCCTTATCGGTACAAGCGAACACTCCATGATTGGTAAGTATATCGACACCATCGTTCAGGAAGAAACTCTTCCCCACACCCTCACCAGCTATTCTCCCTGCTTCCGTAAGGAAAAGGGCGCTCACGGTATCGAGGAAAGAGGCGTTTACCGTATCCACCAGTTTGAAAAGCAGGAAATGATTGTTATCTGCAAGCCCGAAGACAGCATGATGTGGTTTGAAAAGCTCTGGCAGAACACTGTTGACCTTTTCCGTTCTATGGATATCCCCGTTCGTACTCTCGAATGCTGCTCAGGCGACCTGGCTGACTTAAAGGTTAAGTCCTTCGACGTTGAAGCATGGTCTCCCAGACAGCAGAAGTACTTTGAAGTAGGCTCCTGCTCCAACTTAGGCGACGCTCAGGCGCGCCGTCTTAAAATCCGCGTAAACGGCAAGGACGGCAAGAAGTATCTTGCTCACACCCTTAACAATACAGTAGTTGCTCCTCCCAGAATGCTCATCGCGTTCCTCGAAAATAACCTCAACGAGGACGGCAGTATCAGAATCCCTGAGGTTTTAAGACCTTACATGGGCGGAAAGAGCGTTATCGCAGTTCCCGAAAAGTAATCGCAAAGGACACGGCTCGGACAAAGCCGTGTCCGTGCCTGTTTATAATAAGACGGGGTTTTATATTCCCGCCTGCTTTCCGCTGCGGCGGAACTATCAAAGGTAATTTACCCTGCCGAAAGGAGAAAAAACGTGACCTTTACGGAATATCTTGAAAGCGCCAGAAACGGAAATAAGCGTTCATACGGTATGATGTGCAATGATTACGCAGACCCGCTGTATGCGGTTGCATTCCTTGTGCTCGACACCGCCGCTGACGCGGAAGAAGCGGTAAAGAACGCCTTTGAAGACGGCTTCAAAGGGGTTGACCGCATAAATGACGGCAACCATCTCTGCGCGTGGCTTTCAAGAGAGCTTACAAAATATATCGTGGCGAAGCTAAAGGAATACCGCGCTGAAAACAGAACTGTTTCGGGCGGCGATATCCCCGAAAAAACAGCCTTCTGCCGCCTTAATGACCTTGACCGTCTGGTATGCGCTTTAAGCCTTGCTTTCGGATATAAAACCAAGGAAATAACTATTATTACAGGTCTCAAAGAGGAGACCGTAGAGCGTAAGCTTTCCGACTCAGAGAAAAAGCTGGGTAAGGACAAGGACGCTGTCGAGGCTTATCTGAAAAGCCTGAGCGCTCCCGATTCGCTTATTACAAGACCTCCTCAGGTACATGACCTTACCGTTGAAATAGACCACTTTGACGACGACGCGCTTATCGGAGAAATGGAGCGTATTGCTGCATTCGCTGAAGCCGAGGAGAGCAAGACCCAGACCCACGAGGAAGCTCCCCAGCCGCACCATAAAAAGGAGAAATCCGTCCCGGGAAAGCTTATTAAATTCCAGCCCGCACAGTTCCACGATGAGGACGAGGGCAAGCCTGAGGTGACGGTAACTCGTGAGCCTTATCAGTCCAAGGAATTTCCCAAGGTGAATTTTGCAGAGCCCGGCGAGCCTGTAATCCCTGCAAAGCCTAAAATCCGCACTCCCGAAGCTGAAAAGCCAAAGGCGCCCGAGCTCCCGAAAGCGCCTGAGCCTGCGGCCGAACCGAAGCCCGAGGCGATAATTCCGCCCGAGCCTGTTCAGAACAATATTCCTGAACCCGAACCTGTTAAGGTACCCGAGCCT
>JAFUNV010000213.1 GCA_017472865.1 Ruminiclostridium sp.
CTTGCAAAAAATAAAAGAGTGTGCTAAAATATTAAGGAATTAAGGCACACAAGTGCTATACAGGAGGAAAACATGAAAAAGGCACTCTCTCTCATCCTTTCCGCACTCATGGTTGCCGGTTTCGCTACCGCATCCATGGCTGCACCCCTCGAAAAGGGCGTTGATTACTCACTTACATACAGAAACTGCAAGAATATAGGCACAGCTTCCGTTACAGTCAAGGGTAAGGGCAAGTATACAGGCGAAAAAACTCTCACCTACAAAATTGTACCCAAAGCACCTATTCTTAAGGCTTCAAGAAAATCCGACACTACAATAAAGCTTTCCTGGACACCTGTCAAGGGTGCTGAAAAATATCAGATTTACTACGCAAAGGGCGGCGGAAAATACAAGAAATTCAACGCTGTATTCAGCGATACAACTACTGTTGTTTTAAAGAGCAAATATTTCCAGAAATATAACTGTGAATTCATTGTCCGTGCAGTTACCGAAGATGACGGCAAGGACTACTACGGTGCATACTCAAATGAAGTACAGGTAAGACTTAAATAATAAAAGCAGGCATTGCTTTCGCAATGCCTGCTTTTATCTACAGCACAATCTCAGGATCATACTCCCTCAGCCACATTTCAAGCTGAATAAGATATGCGAACATCTGAGGCGTACACATAAGCTGACCATACCAGTTCTTGCTGAAGCTTTTTCCCTCAGACGCAATAAGCTCGGTTATCTTTTCCCGCTCAAGTATTTCCGTCAGACGGAAGCTCCGCTCTTCCGACAAGGCTCTAAACTTTCCGAAAACGAGGCGCATGTAATCAGGATTGTGAGTTTTGGGATAGGGGGATTTCTTCCGCCACACCACATCCTTAGGCAGGAATTCCTCCGCAATCTTGCGGACAAGTCCTTTCTCCCTGCCGCCCAGTGCTTTAAGCTCCCAGGGAATGTTATAGGCATATTCCGCAATTCTGTGGTCGCAGAAAGGCACTCTGACCTCCAGCCCGTGAGCCATTGAACAGCGGTCCTTTCTGTCAAGAAGCGTCTGCATGAACCAGTAGAAATTCAGCATAAACATACGGCGCATCGCCCTGTCGTCATCCTTATCCGTATCAAGGTATGATGTCCGGTCGGTTGTCTGCCGCATGGCGTCCTTAACATATTCATATGGGGTAATATCACCGAGAATGCCTGTTTTAAGCAGCTCCGCACGCTCTGCCGTTGCTCCTGACCAGGGGAAGCTGTCTGAATAAAGAAGCTCCCTTTTGTGATACCAAGGATAACCCCCGAAGAGCTCATCAGCACATTCACCGCTGACTGCAACGGTAAAGCTTTTCTTAACTTCACCGCAGAAAAGATAAAGGGAGCTGTCAACATCCGCCATGCCGGGTAAATCCCTCGATCTCATTGACGGAATAAGTGCGTCGGCAAGAAGAGGTGAATCTATCTCCACATTGGTATGTTCAGAGCCGATAAATTCGCTCATCTTCACAATCCACGGAGCATCTTCATCAGGCTGAAAGGCGCTTGCAACAAAGTTCTTGCGGTTATCCTTGTAGTCAACGGAATAGGTAGAAAGTGTTCTGCCCTCTTTAGCATACTTTCGTGCCGCAACCGCACTGATAAGGCTTGAATCAAGTCCGCCTGAAAGAAACGTACACAATGGCACATCGCTTACAAGCTGTCTTTGTATGCTGTCCACAAGCAAAAAGCGTAAATGCCCTATGGTATCCGAAAGGCTTTCTGTGTGAGGAACGGCTTTAAGCTCCCAGTACCGCCTTTTCATAAGACCTCTGGCAGTAAAGGTACCGCACTGTGCAGGCTCTAACTCCTGTATTCCCTTGAAAACTCCCAGTCCTCCCTTTCTGGCAGGACCTAAAAGCATAAGGGAAGCAATTCCCTCACGGTCAATCTGAGGCTTTACATAAGGGTGGGAAAGTATAGCCTTTATTTCGGAAGCAAATATAATTCCGTCCTCGTAGGCATAGTAGAAAAACGGCTTTACCCCTACTCTGTCACGGGCAATAAACAGCTTTTCCTCCACACTGTTCCACACAGCAAAGGCATAAATGCCGTTAAGTCTTTCGAGACAGCGTTCACCCCAAGTAATATACGCCTTTAAAAGCACCTCGGTATCGCTTTTTGTACTGAACACCTGACCGCTTTTTATAAGGTCGTTTCTGATTTCCTCCGTGTTATACAATTCGCCGTTGTAGACAATCGTATAAGCACCATCACACATAGGCTGTCTGCCCTTTTCTACATCAATTACCGCAAGTCTCGTATGAGAAAGACAGCAGTGGACATCAAGAAAATCCCCCTGGCTGTCGGGGCCTCTGTGTGATATACACTGCCTCATATTTTTCATTATTTCATTCTTGTCGGATAAATTGCTCCGAAAATCAACCCAGCCTGCAATACCGCACATAACAACACCTCCAGGATTTTTAGCGCTGTTATAGTATATTCAGTAAAGGATTATTTGTTACAAACCAAAAAGCACCGCTAAACATAAGAATAAAGTCTGCACATAAGCATACCGTTATACAGCTTTCGGTTTTTGCTTGCCTTTTCACCGAAAAGAGTTTCAAAATCCTCTACGGAGGTTATCGCATAAAGCTCGTTTTCGCCTAACGGGAGCATACGCTTACCCATAGTTCTGTAAATTTCCTTAGCTTCGTTTATGTCGCCCATTCTTTCCGCATAAGGCGGGTTTGTAATAATCTTGGACTTACCCTCAGGATAAACAAAATCCTTTATAGCTCTCTTTTCTACCTTGATATACTTGTCAACCCCTGCTTTCCAGGCGTTTTCACGGGTAAGCTCACAGGCTGCTTTATCAATATCAAACCCAAGCGCTGTAAACCCGCAGTCCTTTCGGATAGCTTCTCTTGCTTCATCAAAGGCGTCCGCCCACACTTTTCTGTCAGCAAAGCCCCAGTCCATTGCCGCGAAATTACGGTTGAGACAGGGAGCAATATTTGCCGCCTTGAATGCGGATTCTATAAGAATCGTGCCGCTTCCGCAGAAAGGATCAATTACTGTTTCAGCGTTTCTCGCTCTTGCAATATCAATTATCCCTGCCGCAAGGGTTTCCTTTATAGGTGCGGCATTGGACATAGCACGGTAGCCTCTTTTATGAAGTCCAACACCGGATGTGTCAAGTGTTACCGTCATCTGATTTTTCATCAGAAGAAAATGTATAGGCAAGGTTACACCCGTTTCAGGCAGAGTATTTATCTTATACTTTTTCTGCATACGGATAACAAAGGCTTTTTTCATCGTGCGCTGGATTGCGGGAATACTTGTAAGCTTTGAGTTAAGAGAATGGCCTTTTACAATATGGATTTTGTCATTTCTGCCTGCGTACTCTTCAATAGGCACGTTCTTCATATGGTTGAAAACATCGTCAAAGGTATTGGCGGTAAAGCTGTCAAGGACAATACCTATTCTTTCCGCTACGGAACAGGTGATATTTGCTCTTGCAATAACCCTCTCGTCGCCTGTGAAATCAACACGTCCGTCACTTGCCTTTATATTTTCGCCACCTGCTCTCTTTATCTCACAGGACAGGATCTTTTCAAGTCCGAAATGGCAGGGCGCAGTAAGATTATATGTCATATTTATTTCCTTTTCTTTCATAAATTTACCGTGCAGTAGCTTCACCGCACGGTAAAAGAATTATTCAAACTTGGGAGGCTCTTCCTCGTCATGCTCTGCCCAATATGTTCCGTCATGCTTTGAATCACAGGCCTGAGGATAGTTGGACTGACGGTAGTAGCCGATAGTGGTTTCGGGACACTTTGAGGTTGATGTGGCAAGAAGACCTGTTTCGTTGCAGTAGCTCAGTGTAAGAACATCACTGCAAGGAATAAAGCTCTGCTCGGTTTCAATATCAACCACCATTTCATCCATAACGTCAGACCACACCTTAGCAAGTGTACGCCAGCCTGCATAGCCCGCTTCATTCTTGGTTGCGATTTCGTGGTTGTCGTCGTGGGCAATACGGTAGCAAGCAACATATTCAGGTGTAAGACCTGCAAAAAGGAGGTTTGATTCGTCGTTTGCGGTACCTGTCTTGCCGACAACCTCAACGTTGCCGAACTTTGCATACTGACCTGTACCGTAAGGATCGTCGATAACCTTTTTCATCATACGGTTGGCAATCCATGCGCTGTCCTCTGCGATTGCGCGTCTGCCGTTGGTATCCTGTTCAAGAACAGTCTTACCGTTGCTGTCCACAACCTTTGAGTAGAAATAAGGCTTATAGTACATACCGCCGTTACCGATTACCTGGAATGCGGCAGTAAGCTCAACTAAGGTAGCACCGTTTGTAAGAGCACCTGTTGCAAGAGGAGCGTACGCCATATCGTTGGTGCTGTCAAGATGTGAGAAGCCCAACTTATTTACAAGATGGTTAAAGGAGTTTGCAAGACCGATTTTACTCATGCTTCTTGCGGCAATGGTATTGGTGGATTTCTGCACCGCATACCATGCGGGATAATAGTCACCTGTACCATAATTGCCCTCATAGTTCATGGGCCAGTTTATAGTACCTTCTTCTTCATCGTACTCCTGCATTGCGTTATATTCATCTTCAAGGCCATGACCTACATAAACTCTGCCTGAAGCGTCTTTGAAAAACGTGGAATATGTGATCAGATCCATATCTATGGCAAGAGAATAGTTGCCGATAGGCTTGATGGTAGAACCGATAGCACTTACTGTCTGGGTAGCACGGTTAAAGCAGTTATCACCGGGCTTTTCGCCGATACCGCCTGCAATAGCCTTTACATTTCCACGGTAGTCCATGATTACAAAAGCACCCTGAATAAGGTCCATGCTGTCGGAGGTGAGAGAGGTATCATATTCAGAAAGACAGGTATAGGGATCCTCAAACTTTTTGGAAAGCTTATCCTGCATATCGATATCCATGTTGAGATATGCGGTATAACCGCCGCTGCTGAACTTTTCCCAGGCAGCGGAATAGGATATATCAAAAAGCTCTGCCAAGTCTGTTACAATCTGATTGAGGGCTGCGTCCATGTACCAGTTCTGAGTAACCTCATAATCACCGTTCCACTGATACGCAAAGGCAACGTCCTCACCAAGGATTGTATCCCACGGTACATCCTCGTAGTATAAATCCTCGCTGTCGTCAACCTGTTCGCTTCGCTCGTCAATATAGCCGTACCAGTCGCCCTCAACAGGATTTCTGAATCTTACCTTTTCAACCAAAGCGTCTTCATATTCCTGAGTAGTGATGTAGCCGTTTTCGTACATATGACTTAAAGCATATTCCTGACGGGTTTTGGACTGCTGTAAGCTGTAGTAGGGGTTATATTTTGACGGTGAACGTACAACGCCCGCTAAAATTGCCGCTTCGGCAATGGTAAGCTCGCTTACATCCTTGTCAAAATAGTGGTAAGCGGCAGAGCCGATACCGTAAGCTGTACCGCCGAAACCGATACGGTTAAGATAGCTTTCTAAAATATCGAATTTTGTGTACTTGTTTTCAAGGGATAAGGCACGGAAAATTTCACGGAGCTTACGTCCGAAAGTAGTTTCCTTATCCTGTGTAATATCACGGACAAGCTGCTGTGTAATGGTAGAACCACCGGCTGTACCGTCAGAGAATACCGCCTGTACCGTTACGGTAAGTGTACGCTTCCAGTCAACGCCGTCATGCTCGAAGAAACGCTCGTCCTCTACCGCAACGAATGCGTCAAGAACGTGCTGGGGAATATCTTCGATTTCAACCCACACACGGCTTTCATCACTGCTTATCTGCTTTAAGAGAACGTCCTGATTGTTGGCGTCCTTTGCATA
>JAFUNV010000214.1 GCA_017472865.1 Ruminiclostridium sp.
ACAAGAGCTTTTGTCTTTTCAATGTTTTCTTCGATAGGATAGTGAGAACCATCGAACATTACAGAGGAGAAGCCTGCGTTGATGCAAGCATTAGCTCCTTCAAAGGAGCCGTGGTCGAGGTGAAGAGCAACAGGAACTGTGATACCGAGTTCGTTGATCATGCCCTTAACCATGCCTACGATTGTTGTATAACCGCACATGTACTTACCTGCGCCTTCGGAAACACCGAGGATAACAGGAGAGTTGCATTCCTGAGCTGTGAGGAGGATAGCCTTTGTCCATTCAAGGTTGTTGATATTGAACTGACCTACTGCGTACTTGCCCTCACGAGCCTTGTTTAACATTTCTTTTGCTGAAACTAACATTGGATTTTACTTCCTTTCATAAAATACTGTTATTATTTTATCACATATTGCCGAAAAAAGCAATACATTTTTTTACGAATAATTAATGAGTTATCCCTCTACCTTACGCACGATAGAAATAGGCGTCTGCTGAGAGCACTGGTCATGGGGATTATCGCGGAATACCTGCTCGCCGAAGGCAATAGGCATATCCTTGCGGCTTCTGCCCAGAACGGTTGCGGCAATATCGTTTGCGTCGATGATAATGACATCACAGCCGCAGTGGCGTGAAAGCTTTTCAGCCTCGCCGTCGGGGTTTTCGGGTGCCATCTTTGCATAATTATTGTAAGGCGGGATTGTATAGTCACAGGGACCGTCGATAGCTCTCGCCTTCATACCGCAGATATTGTAGAACACACCCTTCTTGCCGAAAACCTTACCCACAGCGGCACAGGCAGCAGCAAAAAGCACCTTGGGTCTGCCTACCTCGCGTATGCATAACTCCATTGTTTCGGGCATACCGAGACCGATACCGTAATTTGTCTTAACTACAAAGCGGCTTAAGAACTTAGCAAGGCGGGAAACCTTGATTTCCTCCAGCTTGAAGGCTCTGCCCTGTGTGATTGCAATTATCTTTTCGGAGATAATAACTGTGTCGCCCTTCTGAAGATAAGGACATACATATTTATCAAGCACATCGGTCATAACGTCCTCGCGCATGATAACGTGAGTTCTGACGGGATAACGGGCGTATGTGCCGAAATCCGTATCTATCGTAAGATTTTTTCCCTCGTTGGGGACAAATGGCATTTCCATAGCATAAACTTCCTTATTTTTATCATTAACATTATAATTATAGCACTTTGCACAGGTTAAGTCAATAAAATTATTGCAAAAAATAACCTCTTGTGGTATGATTAACTTATATAAAATTGTCAAGGACGGTCGTTTTATGAATACACCTATACATACCTTTCTGGAAATATACTCTTCTTCGGGTGCTGTACGCTGTCACATGCCCGGAGGCAAGGGACAGAACAACCCTTACGATATCACCGAAATAAACAGTGCGGACAGCCTTTACGAATGCGACGGAATTATACTTGAGAGTGAGAATATTGCCGCTTCCCTTTTCGGCGCAGGCGCTTCTCTCTATTCCTGCGGCGGCAGCACCCTTGCAATTCAGGGTATGCTGGAGACTCTCAGAGAAATTTCCGACAAAAATACAATCATCGCAGGCAGATACTCACACAAAAGCCTTATAAACAGTGCAATCCTGCTTGGCTATGACATAAAATGGGCATATCCCGAAAAGTATCTCAGCGCGGTTATTCCGCCTGATGAAATAGAAAAGCTCATTGACAATGACACAGCGGCGGTTTTTGTAAGCTCAGTGGATTACTACGGCGGAGAAGCGGATATCGCCGCGATTTCCGCAGTATGCAGAAAGCATAATATTCCTCTGCTCGTGGACAACGCCCACGGTGCATACCGAGTATTCACAAAAAATCACCCTTTGACTCTCGGTGCGGATATGACCGCCGACAGTGCTCACAAGACCCTGCCTGCCCTTACAGGTGCGGCATACCTGCATTTAAAGGACGGCAGTCTTAGGGCGGCCGCAAAAAGAGCCATGAATATGTTCGGTTCATCAAGCCCCTCTTACCTTATTCTTGACAGTCTTGACCTGTGCAACACCTTTATAAACGGCTGTCTTGCAAAGGCAATAGGCGTAATCCATAATGTGAATGTGCTTAAGGGCTGGCTTTCAGATATGGGTTATACTTTAAGAAAAAGCGACCCCATGCGTATTACCATAGACGCGGCAAAATACGGCTACACAGGCACGGACTTTGCGGAAATTCTCCGCGAGAAGGGTGCTGAAGCAGAAATGAGCGACGAAAGATATGTCGTTCTCCTTTTCTCTGCCGCACAGAACGAAACCGACCTTATGCGCCTTTATAAAATGCTCAGAAGTATTCCCATAAAAACTCCTCTGAGTATCCCTGAACATAAGCTTCTCCATCCTAAAAAGGAACTTTCGCCCCGAGACGCATATTTCGGCAGAAAAACCACGGTAAAAACCGAAGAAGCTGCAGGAAAAATCTGTGCAGGTATTCATACCCCCTGCCCTCCCTGCGTGCCTCTTGTAATGGCGGGCGAAATTATAGACCACGACTGTATCAGCGAACTGCTGAGATATGGCGTTGACGAGGTGCAGGTGCTGTTATGAAAAAGGCTGTCGTAATAATTTTTATTCTGCTGGCGGCGGTAACAGCGGCTGTTATATTTATCCCAAAGCCCGAGCCTGTTTCGCCCATTGAAGCCAGAGAAATGATTCTGACCCACCGTGCAGGCGGCGAGGTTGACATGAAAAAACTGATGACAGTGGAAAAGCTTGACCTTTACGATTACGGCATTGACGACCTTGCAATTTTTTCAGGCTTTTCAGACCTCACTTATTTGAATCTTGAACGCTGTCCCGTAACCGACCTTTCGCCACTTGAAAATCTGGACAAGCTTGAAAATCTCAGCCTTCGGGAAACACCTGTGACGGATATAACTCCGCTGGGGACGCTGGACGCTCTTTACGAGCTTAATATCTGCGATACGGCTGTGACGGATATTTCACCGCTTGTAAATGCAAAGTCACTTAAAATTCTGTACCTCTGGGGAAATCAGCTTGAAAATCCCGAAGTGCTGGCACAAATGCCACAGCTTACAAACCTAGGTTTAATGGACACAGGAATTTCTGATATTTCATTCCTTTCAGAACTTACAGAACTTGAATGGCTCAGGATTGACGGGAACAATATTACCGACCTAACTCCACTGGAGAATCTTAAAAAGCTCAGATTTATTGAGGTAGCGGAAAATCCCCTGACCGACGAGCAGATTGACAGACTCCAGGCGGCACTGCCCGAGTGCGAAATAGTGCGGGAATGATAAAAATATGTCATATATTGACAAAATAAGTCTCAGAGAGTTATAATAAAAACAATAGGGGGTGACGCTGTGCTTAAAGCGGTTTTCGGCAATCTTATCGGTTTCGACGGAATAATCATGCTGCTGGGCATTTTCAATTTCTGGGTGATGTATAAAGCCTACAATGCCGCACGGGAGCTTGTTGCTGTTCTCGGAACAGACGGGCTGTGCCAGGCGGATATGCGTAAAAACGGCAAGAAAAGCGGCAAGCGCCTTAAGGATAAGGACATAATTGCCCTTAGAAACAAGGCTGAGGGGCTTTACACATGGTATGTGAATATCTCCGCCGTATTCCCTCTGCTGGGTATTCTTGGAACAGTTATCGCCCTTATAGGTATGAAGGACATGGGCAACGACAGCAGCTTTCTGCTGGCTCTTACCTCTACCTTCTGGGGATTGGTTTTTTCAATTATTTTCAAATCTCTCCAGACCATAGTTGAAGCTAAGCTCGATGAAGGTGTAAATGAAGCTGAACGCTGTCTCGGTATTGCCGCCGACAGAGAAACGGAGGCAGGAAAGAATGAGAAAGCGTAAATCCGTTGTGGTTGAGCTTACTTCCCTGCTGGACGTTATTTTCATTATGCTTTTCATGGTTATGAGCCGTAACAGCACCGCCACTGCCGAAGCGCAGGAAGCGGCAAGAGAGCAGGTCAGCGTTGCAGAAGCGCACGCCGCGCTTATGGAAAACGAGCGTGACAGCTACAAGACCATGCTGAGAGAAACCGAGGAGGAGCGTGAAAATCTCAGCCTTACGGAAAGCAGACTGAACAGCTACGAGGTGTTTTCAGAGTACGCCAGGATTATTTCGGTTTACGTAGTTGACAGCGGATACAAGCGAAGCGTGCACGTGGCGGAGGAAACGGAAATTGCCTCGGCGGATTACGGCTGGGACAATATGGACTACGCAAAGGAAGCTCTCGACGCCGCTTTAGAGGAATGTACCACAGGTGATGCGCCCGTTTTCATAGTTTTTTCCTACGACAGCGATAAAATCTACCGTCAGGACTATAACATGATTGCGGAAGCGATTACTTCAGCTCAGTCGGGCAAGAACCACGTTTATATTAAATTTGATGATACAACGGAAAAATCATAAGGAGGACGTTAAAAATGGCAATGAAAGTAAAGATATCCGGTCAGACAGAAGAAAAAAAGCCAAAGAAAAAGAAGAAGGGCGGAATTATCGGCTTTCTTCTTCTGATTATACTAATTCTGGCTCTGCTCCTGCTATTCGGTGATAAATTCGGGCTGGGGCTTGGCGCGGGTCTGGGTCTGGGCAATATCGGCGAAAACAGCACAAATGAAGGCGACTCCGTAGCGGCAATCGCTACCGCAGACCCTGCCGAATCGGACGTACCCGAAGCAAGAGGACCTATGGTGATTGAAATTCAGGGCGATACAATTATTTTCGCTAGTGAAACCTTCAGTGACTACGGCGCTTTTGAAGAATATTTCTACGAAACCGCTGACAAGGAACAGCAGTACATACTCCGCGACAATCAGGCTATCAAGTCTGTTTACGACTCGGCAAAGGCTCTTCTTGACAGCTTCGGCGCTACGTATTCTGAGGAAACAGTTTAATAAATCTATCCCGCTGCTATACAACAGCGGGATATTATTTTATACTCTCACTTCCCCACCCTTATTTCCGTCGGCGTAAGCCCGTAATATTCACGGATTTTTCTGCTCATATCGTTGACACAGCAGAAACCTGTTACCGCCGATATGGCCGAGAATTTCATACCTGTGTGTTTTATCAGCTCGTATGCTCTCGTGCAACGGATATGAGAAAGATACTCACGGGGCGACATACCCGTTTCTGCTTTAAATGTATGTGTGAGATAACCTTCGCTTATGAAGTTTTCTTTTGCAATATCAGAAATTTTTATGTTATCCGCGTAGAATTTTTCAATATACTCACGGACATTTTTTACAAGCTGCTTTCCTGTGCTTTCATTGTCGCTTTTCTTTTGCGGTTTTATCTGTTCATATATAACCGAGATTATCTCCAACGCTGAACTCAGCTCGGAATATATATTCCCGCCGTTTTCAAATATATCTGTCATTCGTTCAAACTGGGCAGTCAGAACAGCGTTTCTTACAATCACTGTACCCTCTTCGCTTATATCAGTAAGCATTGCGAACAAATCAGGACGGACAAGCTGTTTACGAAGCTCCCACGGATTTATCATAGCAATATATCTGCGATAATTCCCATCCGAAACAAACTTCACTTTATGATGCTGACGGCTTTTTATAAGCACAAGCGTGTTCGGCATAATACGATGAATTATATCATTGACTGTTATTTCAAGCTCACCTTCAATAACATACATAAGCTCGCATGAGGTATGGGCATGATTAACCGCCGAAATAGGATTTTCATAATATTCCGAATGCTCGATTATTGCCATTTTCTGAGTCACCTCTCTTACTGTTTATATATTAACACACCGCAACTGATATTACAATACTTTTACAGCAGATTTTCTATAAAAATAAGCAGATTATTTAATGCTATCGAGTGTATAACTACGTTAAAATAGCCTTATAAACCTTATACAGGAGGCTTAATATGAAAATCAGAAAGTTTATATCAACCGTAACATGTCTGTCAATGCTTCTATGCTTCGGCACAGGCTGTGCAGGCAACAACACTGAAACGGAGGAAACCACAATGCAAACCGCAGAAACAACTACTGCAATAACAACAACTGAAGTTACCGAAAAGGAAATCCCCGTTGCTGTTGTTGATGATTCATACTACGCCGTCACAGTTGACGGCAATACAATAAACAATGATGAAGGTACAGTTTACAGAGGACTTGGCGTTGTCACAGGCAACAACTCCTCCCGTCTGCTTATGGATTATAAAACCGAGAATCCCGATGCATACTGGGAGATTATGAACCTGCTGTTCAAGCCCGACTACGGTGCTGGTCTTACCCACGTTAAAATAGAATTCGGCACAGATGTAAACTCCTCATCGGGCACAGAGCCTTCTATTATGCGTTCAGCTGACGAAGAAGCTGACGTTACAAGAGGCGCGGGATTTATGTTTGCAGCTGACGCGCTTTCAATAAATCCCGACATAACCGTTGATTTGCTACGCTGGGGTGAGCCGAAATGGGTTACAGACGCATTCGATGAAAGCACAGAAGCAGGTCATGCCGCACGTTATAAGTGGTACAAAGCGGCTATTGATAAAGCATACGATACTTATGGAATAAAGTTCACTCATATAAGTGCAGACGCAAACGAAGCTGACAAAATTGACACCGACTGGATAATTTACTTTGCAGATTCACTGAAAAACGAAACTGATGAGCGCTACGATTACGGCGAAATTAAAATCGTCGCTTCCGACGAGGTTGGTTCGTGGAAAATCTCAAGAGCAATGATGGAGAATGAAGAGCTGAAAAACGCAGTTGACATTCTCGGCGAGCATTACAATACATGGGCGGACAAAAACGCAAAGACTCTCAACACCGAATACGGCAAAGAAATATGGTACACCGAGGGCGTTGCTTCCACAAATATTGCAAAGCTTGCGGTAAACAGTAACGGCAGTGGTATCAACGGCACAAACGGCGCACTCGATGTCTGCAACCGTATTATAAACGGCTACTACAACGGCAGAATGACAATGTATGAATATCAGCCCGCAGTTGCGGCTTATTATTCGGGGGCAAAGTATTTCCCGAAATCCCTTATCAATGCTCAGAATCCCTGGAGCGGTTACTATGAAGCTGACTGCGGTATCTGGACTTCTGCACACTTTACAATGTTCATAAAAAATGGCTGGAGATATGTTGACAGTGCCTGCTACGGCGACGGCAAGGAGGCACACGCAATCTCCGAAACCACCAACAACTACATGACCGTTACCGACACTGAAACAGGCGATTACACAATCGTTATCTGCAACGACAGCGAGGAGCAGAGAAATTATACCTTTACTCTGGAAAACATGGAAAAGGCTGACGTTCCGATTTATGTATGGGAAACAAGAGGACCCGACGATGGTCAGGAGTATGACGCAAATTATTTCAGGAATATCGGCGTATACAAGCCCGATGAAAACAAGTTTTCTA
The DNA here is from genome assembly GCA_017472865.1 of Ruminiclostridium sp. GTDB lineage: Bacteria > Bacillota > Clostridia > Oscillospirales > Ruminococcaceae > Ruminiclostridium_E. The sequence continues at coordinate 7,424 of JAFUNV010000214.1, forward strand.
TCGAAGTAAAGCCTTATTCAATCGTAACAATCACAACTCTTGACAAGACTGTTGACACCTCTGTTGATAAGTGCGGCTACAAGGATATTCCTCTTGATATTAACTATTCCGATGATTTTGAATATTCAGATGAATTTCTTTCCGCAAGAGGATATGCACCTCTTTACACGACCGATTACGGAGGAGCATTTGAAGTAGATACCGTTGACGGAAACAAGGTGCTCATGCAAAAAATCAATATGGATAACAAGCCCACCGACTGGCGTTTCAGAGGCACACCCTACCCCATAACCTCGCTGGGTGACGACCGTTGGAGCAACTACAATGCTGAAATTGATTTCAGACTTGCCGACAACAACTCGCGTAACTATGTTTCCTTCGGTGTGCGTTATCTGCTTGCAGAGCTTGATACGAACAGTGCAGAAAACGGATATAGCCTGAAAATATCACCCGACGGAAAATGGAGCTTGCGCAAAAACACCAAGTCTGTTGCTGACGGTGTTATCGAAAACTTTGACAGTACGGTGTGGCACACAGTAAAAATCACTGCAAACGGTCAGAATATCACTGCATATCTTGACGAAAATGAACTTACAAGCTATTTTGACGAAAGCGGTTATGCTCATTCGGGCAGAATTATGATTGGCAGCAGCCTTTACAATAACCTTTTCGACAATCTTAAAATCACTCCTATTGATGGCGTTCAGCACACTATCACACGAGTTGACGACCATGACGCTTCCGTTACATATACAGGCGACTGGTACAGAACCGTTCCTGACGGATATGTTCATTTCAACCGCACAATTTCACGCGCTGAAAGCGAAGGTGCAGAAATAAGCTTCAGCTTTACAGGAAATCACTTCGCCTTAATCGGTCAGTCCGATATGGCAACCATTGAGATTTATATTGACGGCGAGCTTTTGGAAACAGCGGAAACGGCAAAGACACAGGCAAGACAGTGCAGTTATTCCGCTGACATTACAGAAGGCACACACACTGTAAAAATCAAAGTGATTAACGGCAGTTATACCGTTGACGCAATCGAATATTAAGGAGAATAACATGAAAAGAATCACATCTGTATTATTAACAGCTCTTATCCTTTCAGCAGCTGTCTCGGGTTGTTCAAATGAAACCGCAGAATCTGCCACAACTACTGCCGTTTCAACCACACCAGAAACAACTACAGCCGCCGTGACAACTACCGCCCCCGAAACGACTACAACGACCGCTGAAACAGAAGCGGAAGAAGTATCCGGATATTTCACAACCTTTGCCGATGGCAAAACCTCTATGACCTGCTTCACCTGCGAAGGCGAAAAGGGAGCATGGGCACATCTTATCAATCCCTACAATGACGTTTCTCTTTTTACTCCCATGTCACCGGGAGACATGGCTTCTGATATTGAAAACTTGACAATCTGCTTCAATATAAGCGGCGTTACCGAGGAAATTACAGCCTTCTGCGGGCTTCTTGCCTACGGCTGCGGTGAGGACGACGAAGAGCTTTCCGTATGGAATAATGACGCTTTCAATACTCTGACAGGTGAGGATTATGAATTCGTAATCACAGAGGACGGCTATTATGAAATGGTCGTTCCGATTGCAAAGCTCGCAGCAGGACTTGACTTCTGGGAGGGGCTCAGCTATACTTCCATTATTGAAGTTGCTTTCTACGGCGCAGAGGGCGTTGATGAGGCAGGAGAATACACAAAGGCATTAAAAGATGGACTTACCTTTGATTTTCTCGGTATCAGGGCGGAATAAATCAAATATCACAGAAGACAGTCTGCATAAGACTGTCTTTTTTGTTGACAAAAAATAACAACTGCGATATAATTAAGCTGTTAATTAATTACACATGATATATTACCGCAGAAAGGAAGTGCCGCTTTATGGAATATCAAAAGAAAACGCTTATGATGGCATTGTCGCGTACTCACAAGGAATGGTCCGCACACATGAGAAAATGCGCCCTGGAGGTGGGCATACCCGACTCGTACAGAGCGATTATAATGTACCTTTCCAGGCACCCCGGCGCTAATCAGAAAGCGCTTGCCGAGTTCACAAACACAACAACAGCCTCAATCAATCAGAATGTAAGAAAAATGCTGGATAACGGATACCTCAGAAAGGAAACTGATGAATCCGACCAGAGATTTACAAAGCTTTTCCTTACAGAAAAGGGACTTGAAAAATCCCGTATGCTAAGAAAAAGGCTGTCAGAATCCGACAGGATAATAACCGAAAAAATAGGCGCCGAAAAGGAAGAAGAAATAATCTCCCTGCTCGGTTATCTTTGCGAAGTAATAGGAGAAGAACTGTAAATGCTTAAATATCTTAAAAAATACTGGTGGTTCTGTATAATCGCCGCACTTTTCATGGTTGGCGAGGTCAGCATGGACCTGCTGCAGCCCGACCTTATGCGTGATATCGTGGACAACGGCGTACTGAAAAGCGATATAGACCTGATTATAACCGTGGGTGTAAAAATGATACTGTTGGTGCTTGCGGGCGGTCTCAGTGGTATGCTTTGCGGCGTATTCGCTAACCTTGCAGGTCAGCAGTTCGGAAACGACCTGAGAAAAGACCTTTTTTCAAAAATCATGAACCTTTCCTTCCAGCAGACTGATAAAATTTCCACAGGCTCGCTGGTAACAAGACTCACAAATGATGTAACTCAGGTACAGAACATGGTTATGATGTCTGTGCGTGGCTTTGTGCGCAACACCGTAATGTTTGCGGGCGGCATATTCATGCTTTACAGGCAGTCGCCGAAATTTGCCTTTATTGCCGCCTGCGGTCTGCCGTTCGTGATATTCTTCGTTTTCTTTTTCCTGAAAAAAGCGTCTCCCCTTTTCGCGGTTGTACAGAAAAAGCTTGACGGCATAAACAATATAATGCAGGAAAATATCATGGGTGCAAGGGTTGTAAAGGCATACGTCAAGGAAAAACATGAGCTTGAGCGCTTCGACAATGCAAACGAAGAATTATGCGGTACAAACCTGCGGGTGCAGACGCTTCTTGCGTTTATGGGCCCCTGTATGAATATCGTGCTCAATGTGTGCATCGTTATTGTTATTCTCGTGGGCGGAATCACCTTTAAAGAGGGCGGTGACATGACCCCGGGACGAATTATGGCTTCGCTTACATATCTGGCGCAAATTTTACACGGCATAACCTTTATGGCGAATATTTTCCAGACCTTTACAAGGGCAAAGGCCTCCGCAGACAGAATAAACGAGGTGCTGGAAAGCCCCGAAATAATCCGCGGCGGCAGCTTTGACGGCAAAACCGAACAGAAAGGTAAAATTGAGTTCCGCAACGTGAGCTTTGCTTACCCGGAAGCTTCTGGGGATTATGTCCTCGAAAACATAAGCTTTACTGTAAACCCCGGCGAAACCCTTGCCATCATAGGCGGAACAGGCAGCGGCAAATCTTCCCTCATTCATCTTATACCGCGGTTTTACGACGCAGATAAAGGCGAAGTTCTGGTTGACGGAGTAAATGTAAAAGAATACGAACTGGCAGCACTGCGCAAGAAAATCGCAATCGTGCTTCAGAAGGCGGAGCTTTACTCAAGAACCATTGAAGCAAATATCCGCTGGGGCAAGGCTGACGCCGACCCCTGGGAGATAAAAAAAGCGGCAGAAATCGCACAGGCAGATGATTTCATCTGCAATACCGAGTTCGGCTACCATACCGTTGTTGCAGAAAGAGGTCATTCTCTTTCAGGCGGTCAGAAGCAGAGAATTTCTCTTTCCCGTGCAGTTTTAAAGGACAGCGAAATCCTCATCTTTGACGATTCTACAAGTGCTCTTGACCTCAGAACAGAAGCAAGGCTATATGAAGCACTGAATAAGGAATTCCCCGATACGACAAAAATTGTAATTGCGCAGAGAATTGCTTCAATCAAGGGAGCAGACAGAATAGCTGTGCTTGATGACGGAAAAATCTCCGCTATCGGCACTCATGATGAGCTTATGGCTGATTCTCCCATATACAGGGATATCTTCAATTCTCAGCTTAAGGAAGGAGGCGAGCAGCTTGACTGAGAACAATACACTTCCGAAGGGCTTCGAAAAAAGCGGCGGCGGACAGGCTGTATATAAAAGTGCGGAAGCAAAAAAGGCTGCGCCCTCTGTGAATTTCGGCGGCAGAGGCGGCCCGGGACGAGGAATGGGGCAAACCGTTGAAAAGGCAGAAAATGTAAAGGGTACTCTCTCCCGACTTTTCAGATACTTTGAAAAAGCGCGAAAGCTGCTTTTCCCTCTTATTATTTCGGTAATTTTTGTAACAATTGCCGCTATCCTTGCGCCTATGTTACAAGGTACAGCAATCGACCATATTGAGCAAAGACAATGGAACAAGCTTTATACAAGTCTTATCCTGCTGGGTATCGTATACCTCTGCAATATAGCCTTCGGGCTTGCGCAATCTCTGCTTGCAGCAAAGCTCAGCCAGTTTATTGTAAAGCTTATGCGCCATGACCTGTTCAGAAAAATTGACAATCTTTCAATAGGATATCTGGACACCCACTCCAACGGTGATATCATGAGCCGCATGACCAACGATATCGAAAATGTATCAAATACCGTTTCACAGAGCTTAGGCTCGCTTGTTTCGGGTATTCTCACCGTTATCGGAACAGTGGCAATCATGTTTTACCACTGCTGGCAGCTTACGCTTATAACGCTTATCTCAGTAATACTCACCGTAATCGTTACAAAATATATGTCTGCGGCAATGAGAAAGGTTTACCGAAAGCGCTCACAGATTCTGGGCAGCCTCAACGGACACTCCGAGGAGATGATTACAGGCTATAAGTCCATTGTAGCCTACAACAAGCAGAAAGATGTTATTGACGAATTCAACAGAACCTCGGACGAGCTTGCAAGGGTAAGCATGAAGGCTGAAATCCTCGGCGGCTCAATGGGACCTATCATGAACTGCATTTCAAATATCAGCTTTGTAATTGTAGCGGCCTTCGGCGGTTATTTCGCCTATACAGGTCTTATTTCAATCGGTACGATTTCGATGTTCATAATCTACGCAAAGCAGTTTTCCCGACCCATAAATGAAATTGCACAGCTCTACGGTTCTATTCAGACGGCAGTTGCAGGCGCTGAAAGAGTATTTGCACTTATCGACCAGCCTGATGAGGATAACCGCGGCAGTCTGACTATGGATAATATCAGAGGCGAGGTTTACTTCCGTAATGTGAATTTCTCTTATGTAAAAGGAAAGCGTGTTATACATGATTTCGACCTTGATATAAAGCCGGGACAGAAAATAGCCCTTGTAGGCTCTACAGGCAGCGGTAAAACCACCATTGTAAACCTGCTTATGAGATTTTACAATACAGACTCAGGCGAAATTCTTGTTGACGGCGTTAATATTATGGATATCAACCGTGACGAGCTGAGAAAAAATATCGGTATCGTTTTGCAGGATACGGTGCTTTTCTCCGATACTATTGAAAACAACATAAAGTATGCAAATCCCGACGCTTCGGACGAAGAAATGATACACGCCGCGCAGATGAGCAATTCAAGATATTTTATCGAGCGTCTGCCCGAAAAATATCAGACCTTCTTAAAGCAGGCAGGCTCGGGACTATCTCAGGGCCAGCGCCAGTTGCTTTCAATAGCAAGAGCTGTGCTTGCCGACCCGAAAATACTTATTCTTGACGAAGCAACCTCTTCGGTCGATACAAGAACGGAAAAGAATATCCAGAATGCAATGGTAAACCTTATGAAAAACCGCACCAGCCTTATCATCGCACACAGACTCTCTACTATCCGCGACGCAGACAAAATCGTGGTTATGGATAAGGGCTGCGTGGTCGAAACAGGAAACCATGAAGAGCTTCTCGCAAGAAAGGGACAGTATTACAACCTGTACATGACCCAGTTCGCGGGAAATCAGATATGACGGTGTTTACAAGTCCTATGCCTCTGCATATTATATCGGGCGTTCCTGTTTTTACGCCGATATATTGCACAATAAAACAATTTGTGCTATAATAAAAATAATTTTAAAATTTCCTTGAAAACGGAGAGTGTGTCATGAAAATAGGTGCTTTAAAAAGAATAGTTTCGGCTTTTTTAACAGGCGCATTTGCTTTTTCGTCGTTGGAATCAATCGCTTTTGCGCAGACTCCGCAAGCTTATGATGAGTGTAAAAACGGCTTGGAGCCTATATGCGTCATTGAGCTATCCGAAGAAGATCTTTCTGAGGTAATCAGAAAAATTGATGAAGCTTACAGCGGTGTTGATGTGGTTCTTGATGAAAAAGACTCGCTTTACAAGCATTCAACCGATTATTATTACAATCAGCTTGATGAAAAGGAAAAACAACTATACGACAGTATTGTTGAATCATGCGAAAAGTTTGCAGCCTCTACCATTGATATCGAAGTCTCTTCTTCAGCAGGCGGATATCTGGACTATGCATATTACGATGGTACAAGCATTACAGAAAGCGAAATGATACAGATTTTCCATGCTGTTTATTATTCAAATCCGCAGTTTTATTTTTTAGCAAACGGATATGGCTTAAGCCGTTCAGGAACTGAAAACGCTGTTGTTGTGCCTATTGCCGACGGTTCAGGCGACAATTTCTGTCTATATTCGACCCGAAAGGAGTACTCTGAAAAAATTGAAGAAGTTACAAATGAATGGATGACGGAAATCAATGCCTGCGATACTCCTCTTGAAAAGGAAACATTGATTTCAGAAAAAATCTGCGATTACATAACTTATGAAAAAACAGGTTTTCATCAGTCACTTGCGGGCGCACTGGTTGGCACAAAATGCGTATGTAACGGTTATGCTATGGCTATGTCGTATTTCTGCAACGCTTCAGGAATTGATTGCGTAACAGTTGTAAGCAGCAATCACGCATGGAACAGAGTCAATCTTTATGACAATTGGTACGAGGTTGATACAACATGGATGGACCAGGATGACCATATATGGTATGATTGGTTCAATAAAAGTGAGACCTCTTTTACTTCCGCAGCTGCCCAAGGAATGCACGATATAGATACCTCTTACTATGAAAATATGTTTACTTTGCCGTCTTGTACAAGAGATTCTGTTTCAGAATGTGAACACAGCGGCGGTACTGCAACCTGTATTAATAAAGCAGTTTGCGGAATATGTGAAGCAGAATACGGCGAGGTTGACAGTACAAACCACGTAAATAAATCAACCGAATGGAGCAAGGACGAAACAGGTCATTGGTATACTTGTGATTGTGGAAAGGTTGACTTTGCAGAGCATATCTCAGGCGGCGAAGCAACCGAAACGGAAGATGAGTTATGTACAACCTGCGGTTATGTAATTGCACCTGCAACAGGTCATATCAAGCACACCGCTGACACAAGCAAGTGGCTCTCCGACGGCACAAACCATTGGTATAAGTGCATAGGCTGTGATGAAAAACTGAATATCACAACTCACAGTGGTGGCACAGCAACTTGTACAGATAAAGCAGTTTGCGGAATCTGCGAAGCAGAATACGGCACTGTTGATAATACAAATCATGTGAATAAATCAGCTGAATGGAGCAAGGACGAAACAGGTCACTGGTACACTTGTGACTGCGGAAAGGTTGATTTCTCAGCACATATCTCAGGCGGTGAAGCTACCGAAACAGAAGATGAGGTATGTACAACCTGCGGTTATGTGATTGCACCCGCAACAGGTCATATCAAGCATACTGCTGATATAAGCAAGTGGCTTTCCGACGGTATAAACCACTGGCATAAGTGTGTAGGCTGTGATGAAAAAATGGATATTACACCTCACAGCGGTGGTACAGCAACCTGTACAGATAAAGCAAAATGCGAAATCTGCAAAACAGAATATGGCGAAGTTGACAGTACAAATCATGTGAATAAATCAACTGAATGGAACAAGGACGAAACAGGTCACTGGTACACTTGTGACTGCGGAAAGGTTGATTTCTCAGCACATATCTCAGGCGGTGAAGCAACCGAAACGGAAGATGAAATCTGCACAATCTGCGATTATGTTATTACACCCGCAACAGGTCATATCAAGCATACTGCTGATACAAGCAAGTGGCTTTCCGACGGTATAAACCACTGGCATAAGTGTGTAGGTTGTGATGAAAAGCTTGATATAACCGCTCACAGCGGCGGCACAGCAACCTGTACAGGTAAAGCAGTTTGCGAAACCTGCAAAACAGAATATGGTGCTGTTGATAACACAAATCATTCAAATAAGGCTTCAGAATTATCAAATGACGAAACAGGCCACTGGTATGAATGCGACTGCGGAAAGGTTGATTTCTCAGCACATATTTCAGGCGGCGCAGCGACCGAAACAGAAGATGAAATCTGCACAATCTGTGATTATGTTATCACTCCTGCAACGGGTGTTGTAGAAGAAACACCTGTGGAGCAGTTTGTAGAAAGACTTTACGCGACCATGCTTGGTCGCGCCTCAGACACAAATGGCAAAGCAAAATGGGTTGAAAAGCTGAATAACGGCGCAACAGCCGCAGACATTGCAGTTAATTTCGTGCTCAGTCCCGAACTCAAACAGCAGAAATTAAGCAACGAAACCTTCGTAAAGAGAATGTACCAGACAATGCTTGACAGAACTCCCGCAGATAAGGAAGTTGCAAACTGGGCTTCTTATCTTGAAGCTGGCTGTACTTATGCATTTGTTTTCAGAGGCTTCCTTACAGCTCCTGAGTTCGCAAACCTCTGCTCAAGTTACGGCATTGAAACAGGCACTTACACTGCAACTGAAAACCGCGATGTAAACGGTAAACTCACAAAATTTATCAGCCGTCTTTACACCAAGGCACTTAACAGAGCTTATGACGTAAGCGGTCTTAATTTCCACACAGGTAACTACATTTCAGGAAAATATACCCTTGACGTAATCGCTTCGGGTTTCATTTTCTCTCCTGAATTTGAAAAGAGAAACCTCAGTGACGCTGATTTTGTTGAGTGTATGTACAATACCTTCTTCGACAGAGCTTCCGATGCTTCAGGTAAGGCAAAATGGCTCCAGAATATGGTTAACGGTATGTCAAGAAAAGATGTATTCAATGGATTTGTAATCTCACCCGAGTATAAGGCACTTGTAAAGAGTTTTGGACTTTAATAAATAATAACCGCCACTGAAAATCAGCGGCGGTTATTATTTAATCAGGTTACTATTTTCATTATTTCTTCAAGCATTCGTTTTAAAGGCTTTATGTTAAAACTGCCTTTTGAAATTGTAAGGTCTTCGTCCTTTAACCCCTTCTTTCCTGTATAAAAACACGAAATCACAAGATTATACTTATTTTTGTCATAGTCAACAGAGTCTATGTCGCTATACTTTACGAAAACCTTTTCAAATAAATAGTCGAAAGCAATTCCGTCTTCGGTAAACAATAATCCGTCCTTGCCGCTGTTCATAATTGAAGTATCTATAAGACCGACAACCTTCCCTGTGGCATTTCTGCCGAATGTGTTTCTGGCGTTTTCAACCTTGCTCTTTCCCTTTGTCAGGATTTCACAGGAATCGTATGATCCTCCAAATCTCCGAATTTCTCTGATATTTCTGTCAACAATCCGTGTTATTTCACTTTCCTCGCACACACCGTTATTCATTTTTATCTGTTTTTTAATCCAATCTCCATTGCTCATAATGCCTTTGTCGGTATCCACCATTACACTGTATTCAAATGCGACGTTTGAAATTTCACGTCCCTCGCAATAACTGCTTGCATATACAGTGAGCTTTTCACATCCAAAAAATGCCACATCACGTATCATTTTTACGCTATCTGGGATTATTACTTTTTTAAGATTATTGCAACCGAAGAAAACACCGCGCTTTATTTCCTCAACGCAATCAGGTATTGTTATGTTTTTAAGGCTTTTGCAGTTTTCAAAAGCGCTCTGACCTATATATGTGAGATTTTCAGGCAGCTCTATATCGTAAAGATTATCGCATTCAGCAAAAGCATATTCACCCATGTGCACAAAGGTATATGGAAGCTTTATTCCTGTAAGGCTTTTACAGCGTTGAAATGCAAAATCTCCTATTTCCGAAAGGTTCTCTGACATCTCGATACAGACTAATTTCTTGCAGCCTTCAAAGGTAAAATTGCCTATTTTTACAACGCTGTCAGGAATCACTATGCTTCTGAGATTTTCGCAGCCACTAAAGGCCAAACTACCTATTTCGGCAACACCATCCGCAATTACAACATCCACAAGGTCTTCATGGTTTTCGTATTCATGAGCATCTGCACTGTTTAAAACAGTTGGTTCGTAATCTGGCAAATCAGCAATATTCATTTTAAATCCTCCTTGGTTATCAGATATGAAACCTCAAATTTCCGAGATTCTGATTACATTATACCACCGTTAAAATACAGATGTATGTCCTTTTAAAAGTTTTTCATAACAATTCTCAATATTTTTAATCAAGGTCAATACCAAAAAGGATATGCTTTTTAAAAAATTAAAATGCAATATACATAAATAACTTTTAACTTCCAGTTATGATTCCAGCCAGACAATATCCTGCATTCCTACTTCTACGCTTGTTTTTGTACACAAAACAGCAATGCCGTGACTATCCCATTTGCAATCACACATAATTCCAAAAGAACCATTTTCTATAAATAATATTTCTTTTATCGTAACATAATCGAATATGTTTTCAGAAATACGAGGAATATTACAATAAACTTTAATATCATCTTCTATTTCAGACATATATTCTTTTAATTTTTTTAATGTTACTTCTGAAAATTTATCGATTTCGTTTTTAAATTTAATATATGAATCCATCTGCTCTTTATTTGGTTCTTCATTTTCGTAGGCTGATACATTTATTTTTACCTCACAATCTTTTTTCCAAAATGTGATAATTTCTTTTTTGCACCAACCACCATCATAATTAAGCGTTCCAAATACTTTATTTTCCATTATGTTTTCTCCTCATTTGAAGCATTATCCGTCTGATTCTTTTTCATTTCCGAAATACCGCCTTCATGCCTAACATTTCCATGGACTTCCGTAGGCACCTTATCCATTGTTTTGCAGTCATTTCCTTCATGCCATGTATATTTGTTTTCTTTCATCCACTGCTTTACTTCTTCTTTTGTGCAGCCCCTTTGCTCAGCTAATTTTTCACACGCTTGATCGAAATTTCCGCCTTTTCCATAACGATTCTCCGAAAAATTATCGATTTCAACCGTACCTTTTGACACCTCGGAAAAATCCGGCTGTCCATTTTTGAAAGGTATTCCGTCTATACCATATTTATCAAGTATCTGCCCCCATGTCAATCCATCAGGATTTGTCTTTGGATTCTTAGGAACTTCATCTTTGTCCGGATACCAGGTGGAATTGCCGCGTTCCCCGTCCCAGTGCCCACCATGGCCTTCAATGGGACAACCGGACATATTTTCATCAACGTCCGGACATTCACGAGGATCGGTTCTTCGAATTTCATTAATATCAAGAAATTTTGCTATCGGTTTATCAAGTTCATTTATATCACCGACTTTTTCAATCTGTTTTGATTTTTCAAGCAATTCACTGCCAATTTTACTGAAAATTTCACCAAAATTCAGTTCGCTCATCAGAACACCCCCTTGTTACGTAAATCAGATACCCAGGCAGAATAAATTTCCCTGTAATCCTCAGACGCTTTGGTTTCATGCTTCATTATGCACTGTGCACAAGCTATAGCATACTCTTTGTTTATTCCGCTTGTCTGATTATTTATTTCATCAATAAGTTTATCTGTCAATACCGAGAATTCAGTGGATGCCGCAAGCACTCCGCTGAACCACAACGAGCTGTTTAAAATGCCGCTGACTATTTCCGAAAGCACTTCAAACTTGTCATTATCACAAATACGAATGCTGCCTTTCAACCGATATTCGCCAAGCAATCTATGAATAATAATTTTCGACCTTGATGAAATATCTGCTTCAGGTAATAGTAGCTTTATTCCTTCAATATCACAGTCAATAACATTACTTACACGTTTGAAAAGCAATAACTCCAGCAACTTTTTCTTAAGTTCAGCCGTCGAAGATATTTTGACCGTTTCTGGTGTATATAAGAATTTTGACTCCTGACCCTTATATTTCTGAATTTTACACAGTACAGGATCAACCCAGTCATTCTGATATACTACTGCTACGCCTTTCGGAAGCTTTGAAATTTCATCAAGCTGTTCATCTTTCAGTCCTGCCGCCTTACCGGCTGCTCTTCTGTCAGATTCATCAGGCAATCTCATAATAATCTTTGTATTTGTATTTCTTACTGCCGAAATGTCAACTGCGCCCGGAGACTGGTCCACAATAATAAATCCTTCCCCGTAGGTTCTCATTTCTGCAATTGCATTTGAAATCATCTCAACTGACTTTCCTGAAACACTTGGATTTTCAGGATTTTGTTCACCTGAGGTTCGCTTCAATATATTATGAGCTTCTTCGAGAACAGTAATATGCTTCAGAGGAACATTCATACCTGCGGCCTCTGACATTCTGTATTCGCTAAGGCGCATAATAAGGATTCCCATAATGAGTGACTTGGTCTCAAGAGCGCCGATACGGCTCAGATCAATAATTACGTTCTTGTCAAACAGAATACAGTTATCAATCTCATTTGAAACAAAAATCTGACCGTTAAGCCCATTTGTAAGTGATTTGACGCGTGTAACGAGAGAACCCATATAATTGCTCTTTACTTCTTCGGAATAAGCTGATTCAGAAATTACCTTTACAAGTTCTTCTTCCAGGTCAACAAATGTCGGGAAAATATTATTGTCATAAATATTTTCCGAAGATGAAAAATCCCAACCGCAATCTGCATAGGATTTCAGAAGCGCCTCCTTCAGAACGGCAGGCATTGCTGCATACATAGGCCAGCATACGTTGAATATTTCAATAAGACGGTCCACATGTTCCAGCACGTGAATACCTTCGGGGAATTTAAACGGATTTATTCTGAGTAATTCAGAATACTGCGGGTTGCTTCCGAACGTCTTTACATCATTCCTGTTACCGAATACATGCTTGTACTCACCTTTGGCAGGTTCAATTATCATGAAATTAGCGCCCGCATTATTGCACTGGCGTACAAGCTCATAAATAGTGTTGCTTTTTCCCGATCCCGTAGAGCCTGTTACAAAGGTATGCATAGAAAGGCTGTTTTTATCGAGAATTACCTTGTTCGGACATTCGCTTCCCATATTAAAGACTTTTCCCAGATTGATTCCGCCCTGAATAGTTTTTCCGTCGTAATTTACGACCTCTTTGCCAAAATCGGTATGTTCGATAACAGGCAATCCGCATACGGATTTTCTCGGAAGCCCCATATGAATAGACAGTTCGTTGCCGCTTACCATAGAACTCGGCGTTACTTCAATATTACCCAATTCACCGCTGTATCTGAAAACAGGATGGATAAAATTCGTAACATATTGAGCAACCAGTTCAGTCTTTTCACTTTCGAAATTACTCCATGTATTTATTGCCGTTACTTCAACTCCTGTGTTTTCGCCGCCTATCAAGGCTTTATACGTAGCGGCAGCCATTTCGGAAACATATTGCTCTCCTGACAGGAAATATGCAGCACATTCATACATGCCGAGACTTTCAAATTCATCAAGTCTTTCAAGCTGCTTATCTATTCTGGAAAGCATATTTTCTACGGTTTTGTCGTGCGTGGTAAGTGTTATGGCGTTCGAATTACCCTCAGTCGTACTTGTTCCGTATGTATAAGTATGTGATGATCCTGTTGTTGTGCCTGTAGTTTCACTTCGCGCCTCTGATTTATTTTTGCTTACGGAACTGTTTTGGGATGTGGAGTCAGATACCGTACTTGTAACAGCTGAACCTACTCCGCTTAACACACCACTTGCCAAACCTCCTACAACAAGACTTACCCCTCCTGTAACTGGCGCTAACGCAGTACCAAGCAGTGTAGTTGCAGCTGACACTCCTGTTAAAACTTTTGCAGCTGTA
>JAFUNV010000215.1 GCA_017472865.1 Ruminiclostridium sp.
GAACGTCTTTACCACGTCCAGAAAAACATCATGTACCATATAGCCTACTCAAAGCTTAATAATTCTCACGACGCTGAGGACGCTGTACATGAAGCGTTTCTTCGCTGTGCGAAAAATTTTTCAAGAATTATGGAAATTCCGCGTAATAAACGGGGAGCATTTTTAGATGTTATAGTAAGGAACGTTGCAGTGGATATGTTTAAGAAGAATTGCAGTGCTCCCGATGATATAGAGGATTATGCTTTCGTTACGGATAGTGCGCCTCAGACGGAGGATATAGCTCTCGGAAATATCAGCCGTGATGAGCTGATGGAACGGATAAGGGAAATGCCCGAAGCTCTCCGCGATACTTTGTCCCTGTCTGCCTTCTGCGATATGACAAATAAGGAGATTGCGGATTTTTTAGGGGTAAGCGAAAACACTGTGGCGCAAAGACTTTTCCGTGCAAGAAAAATCATAGCCGAAGAAATAAAGAAAGGGTGAAAGTAATGAACAGACAGCTGTCTGATGTAATGCTGGAAATCTGCGAAAATGAATTTGCTGAATATTCGGCGCTGCCTCAGCACAAATTCTCGCTGCGCTTCTGCAGAAAAATGGATAAGCTCATACAGAACCAGTATGTCCCTGAATCATCTGCCCAGACTACCACCCTGCGCCGTATGAAATACGTAATAATTGCCCTTGTGACAGCGGTTGTGCTCCTTACAGGGTTTATTGTCACTGATACTGTTTTCAAAAAGGAAAGCGACGAGCTTTTCGGGTTTGAAAATTTTACTGTAAAGTACAGCGGTACGGCGCCGAAAACAATTGAAAATTACTATGAGCCGATAGTTCCCGATGGCTTTGTAAAAAACGAAAAAGCCTCATACAGTACCGATAAATTCCATACCTCCGCCTACTATAACGGCGACTACGGCTATGTCTTTTCCCAGTCGGTAATTTCCGAGTTTTATCTGGGTGTTGAAAAGAATAAGACAATAACCGAATACAGTTACAGCCAGAACAGGATTACCATACGCTACGAAGAGGGGAATCTTGTGGATACAATATGGTGCGATGGGGTATATGTATATCATTTCGGAACGGTTAATGCCGTAAAGGATATGTTCGATTTGGAAAAACTTGTGGAGGTTTTCCCGAAGGAAATCAAGACAGCCGAAGAAATTTATTCTTAAAATTATGTAATAAATTGACAGCTTGTGCAGATGTATTTATTGAAAGTACATCTGCATATTTTTTGAGAGGTAAATTTATGAAAAGAATTATAGCCTTGCTTGTTGTTTCCGCACTGCTCTGCGGCTGCACGAAAACACCCGAAGCAACAACCACTGTCACAACCACCGAAACCGCACCTGTAACAAACGTATATCCTTTCGGCGAGGAGCTTGAACCAAAGTTCCCGAATGATATGGAATATAAAAAGGACGCTCCCGATTTTACACCAATAACCAGAACCCGTGACGTAAAATACGGAAACCTGCCCTGTAATCTTAACATAATTTACATGAGCGGATTTATCTGTCCCGATACGGGAAATGACATTCTGTATTTTACCGACCTCGGCAATACAAACCATATCTGCAAGAAAGAAAACGGTAAAATTACCGAACTCGTACCACAATCGGGCAGTTATCTTAATTTATGGGACGGCTGGCTTTACTATATATGTGACAGCGAAAATCCCGTAGGTTACAGCGGTTATGTATCATTAAGAAGCGGTGATATATGGCGGTATAATCTTGAAACAGGCGAAAACCAGCTGTTCTACGAGGTTGACGCATATACGCTGATGATTTCCGATTACGGTATTGATTTTCATTCGGGGAATGTTGAAAAATCCACCGATGAAAGCGGCTTGGAAACGACGACGTATAAGCTTGATTTATACCGCATTGACTTCAACGGCGAGAACTTATGCAAGCTTATGAACGGCGGTGAAAATGCTGTCTTCTACGGTGAAAATATACTTGTAAATCATAATGGCTACAAGTCCTTTTACAACATCGAAAGCAACACATATACAGACATTCTTCCGAGAAATACTTATTCCCACACCGTAAACGGAGACTGGCTTACATATCTGGACAGAACGTTTACGGAAATAACCGCACTGAACCTTAAAACAGGTGAGATACGTTCCTTTAAAAGCGACAGTGTTCCACTTATTTACGGCTATGTGTGGGTAGGCGACACGCTGTATGCGTCAATGGATTACGGTATCATCGAAATCAGTGATAAGGGTGCAAAGGCGGTAAAGATTGCAATAGAAAAAGGCCAGAGCATAGTTACCGCCGAGAGTATTATGACAGACGGCAAGCACCTTTACGGACTTACAACAAATTTCCGTCTTTACCGCTATGACTATGACGAAATGACAGGTATGTATAGAGCAGTTGAAATGGGAGAAAATGACTCAGCTGTGAAGGAAAAATCATGGCTTTTCGAGAAGAACATAAATGCCTCAGCTACCGACAATTCAGTGAACCTGAAAAACTCATACTATGAGGGAAAAGTATGTTATATAGCTGAAACAGATACACTTTTCCACTCCGATAACACGGGGCTTTATATGAGTTCGGAAGATACGACTGTAAGGCTTACAGAAATGGAGGCAATGAGCATAAATGTGCTCAATGGCAGGGTTTATTTCATAAATTC
>JAFUNV010000216.1 GCA_017472865.1 Ruminiclostridium sp.
AGAGAATGTATTTGAAATACCATCCTGTGCGTCCTTGAAGGGGAGCTTTGCAACGGAAGCCATGGAAGCTACCGCACCGTGGCTGTCTCTTCTGTGCATGGGGTTAGCACCGGGGGCAAAGGGCTCGCCTCTCTTGCGTCCGTCAGGTGTTGAGCCTGTTGCCTTGCCGTATACTATATTTGAAGTGATTGTGAGAATCGAAGTTGTGGGGATACTGTCACGGTAAGTATGATTCTTGCGTACATGTTCCATGAAAAGGTGAACAATTTCGCAGGCGATTGAATCAACACGGTCATCATCATTGCCGTATTTCGGGAAATCGCCTTCAACCTCATAGTCCACAGCCAGACCGTTTTCGTCACGGATTACCTTAACCTTCGCATACTTAATCGCTGAAAGTGAATCGGCAACTACTGAAAGTCCCGCGATACCCGTAGCGAACCAGCGTGTGACCTTTTTATCATGAAGCGCCATCTGGAGCTTTTCGTAGCAGTACTTATCGTGCATATAGTGGATAATATTCAGAGTATTCACATAAACCTCTGCCAGCCACATAAGCATAGCGTCGTACTTCTTCATAACCTCGTCGTAATCAAGATATTCAGAAGTAACAGGCTTGAATTCAGGGCCTACCTGCTTGCCCGTGATTTCGTCAACACCGCCGTTGATTGCGTAAAGAAGGCACTTGGCAAGGTTTGCTCTTGCGCCGAAGAACTGCATTTCCTTACCAACCCTCATTGAGGATACACAGCAGGCGATAGCATAGTCATCACCGTGGGTGATTCTCATGATATCGTCATTTTCGTACTGAACAGAAGAGGTTTCAATTGAAATCTTTGCACAGTAGCGCTTGAAATTCATAGGGAGATTTACCGACCAGAGCACCGTAAGGTTAGGCTCGGGAGCTGCACCTAAGTTTGTGAGGGTGTGGAGATAGCGGTAGGACATCTTGGTTACGAGATGTCTGCCGTCGATGGCAACGCCGCCTATGGACTCGGTTACCCACTGGGGGTCGCCCGAGAAAAGTGCATTATATTCGGGAGTACGTGCAAACTTTACAAGTCTCAGCTTCATGATGAAGTGGTCAACGAACTCCTGGATTTCCTTTTCGGTGAATACGCCGTTTTTAAGGTCTCTTTCAGCATAGATATCAATAAAGGTAGAGGTTCTGCCCAGTGACATAGCCGCACCGTTCTGTTCCTTTACTGCCGCAAGATAACCGAAATAGAGCCACTGAATAGCCTCCTGGGTATTGCGTGCGGGACGGGAGATATCGTAGCCGTAAAGCATAGCCATTTCCTTGAGCTGCTTTAATGCGCGTATCTGCTCGGCAAGCTCTTCTCTTTCCCTGATAACCTCATAGTACATTGCGGTTCGGGTCTGAGCCTTCTGCTCGGTCTTATCCTCAATAAGTCTGTCTATTCCATAAAGGGCAACTCTGCGGTAATCGCCGATAATTCTGCCTCTGCCATAAGCGTCAGGGAGACCTGTAATGATATGGCTGGAACGGCAGGCTCTCATTTCGGGGGTATATACGTCAAAAACGCCTGCATTATGCGTCTTTCTGTGGATTGAGAAAAACTCGCTAACTCTGCGGTCAACCTCATATCCGTGGTCGGAACACGCCTTTTCCGCCATTCTTATACCGCCGTAGGGCTGTAAGGCTCTCTTAAAGGGTTTATCCGTCTGAAAGCCTACTATTTTTTCCTTGCTCTTATTGAGATAGCCGGGGCCGTGAGAGGTGATTGTGGAAATAATCTTGGTGTCCATGTCAAGAACGCCGCCTGCCGCAATCTCCTGCTTTGTAAGCTCCATTACCTGTTCCCACAGGTCAAGTGTATTCTTTGTAGGTCCTTCGAGAAAGCTTTCATCTCCGTCGTAAGGTGTATAATTATGTCTTATAAAGCTTCTGACATTGACTTCATTCACCCATGTGCCCTTTTTGAAATCATGCCATTCTTCATACATTTTTGCCATAAACAGACCTTCCTTCTTCTTATTCATTCACATTTGTTCAACGTCATTACACATTGTTATCTTTAATTATTCGTAATCAACAACATTTACCCAGCTTAAAAGGAGTTCCTTTTCCTCAGGTCTGCCCTTTACAGACTGGGAAGCCGCAACAATAGGCATCCACTTCTGTACGTACTGGATAGCTGTATCGCTCTTCTTGCAGAAAAGCTTCAGATACTTTTCGGCAATATCAGACTTGCCTGCAAGCCAGAACAGAAGATATGTCCTTGCAACGTCAGCGGAAGCATTACCCTGGGTTACATGCGCCCAGTCGATAATATAAGGAGTTCCGTCCTCAGAAATTATAATATTGCTGGGGTTGAAATCGCCGTGGCATACCTTATTGTGCTTGGGCATACCTTCGAGACGGGTATGAAGCTCGTATCTTGTGGTTGCGTCAAGTGTTGTATCGCTGATTTTCTTGTTCATCTTATCCTTCAGCTTGCTGAGGAGCGGGCATTTCTGCGCATGAACCTGCATCTGAAGGTCAACAAAAAGCTCAAGGTATTCGTCAAGCTTATCGGGATTTTCCTCAATAAGCTGAGCTAAAGTCTTTCCTTTTATAAAGTCGGTGACAATCATCCACTTGCCGTCAGCAACGCCTACCTCCCAGAGCTTGGGAATATTAAGACCAGTTTCTTCAACGCGAGCCTGATTGAGTGCTTCGTTGAGAACATCGTATTTTTTATATTCTGCACTGAAAACCTTGATTGCCTTATCGCCGTCACAGTAAACGGTCTTGTTGGTTCTTTCCGCGATTATATTCTGAAGATTCATAATATTACGTCCTTTCGATAATTATTTGCCGTAGTAAGCGTCAAGATACATCTGCTTTATCTCTGCGAGAAGCGGATATCTGGGGTTAGCGCCTGTACACTGGTCGTCAAAAGCCTGTTCGGTCATTTCGTCAAGACGGTCGAGGAAGTCCTTCTCATCAATACCGTAATCCTTGATTGTGGGCTTGATACCGATTTTCTTCTTAAGCTTATCAAGACCCTCAATGAGGTTTTCAACCTTTTCCTTGTCATTCTTTCCTGTAAATCCGCAGCCCTCAGCAAAGCGAGCATACTTGGAAAGCGCCTGGGGATATGCATACTGGGAGAAAGTACCCATTTTTGCGGGAGTTTCGGAGCAGTTGAAACGGATTACGTGGTCAATCATAAGTGCGTTTGCAATACCGTGGGGGAGGTGGTGGAAAGCACCCAGCTTATGCGCCATGGAGTGGCACACGCCGAGGAATGCATTGGCAAAAGCCATACCTGCGATTGTTGCGGCATTAGCCATACCCTCTCTTGCTTCGGGGTCGTTCTGACCGTTATCGTAAGCGTCAGGGAGATATCTAAAGATAAGTCTGCCCGCTTCAACAGCAAGACCGTCGGTATAGGGGCTTGCCATTACGGAAACATAAGCTTCGAGAGCGTGAGTCATAGCGTCTATACCCGAAGCGCTTGTAAGGCCTTTAGGCGCATTCATCATTAAATCTGCGTCAACGATAGCCATATCGGGCATAAGCTCATAGTCGGCGAGAGGATACTTGACGCCTGTTGTTTCGTCAGTGATAACCGCAAAGGGAGTAACCTCGGAGCCTGTACCTGCGGAGGTGGGAACTGCAACGAAATATGCCTTTTCGCCCATCTTCGGGAAGGTGTAGATTCTCTTTCTGATATCAATGAAGCGCATTGCCATATCCATGAAATCCACATCGGGATGCTCGTAAAGAACCCACATGATTTTTGCCGCGTCCATAGGAGAACCGCCGCCTACTGCAATAATAACATCGGGCTTGAACTGTGACATAACCTCTGCGCCCTTCTTTGCGCTTGCAAGGGTGGGGTCGGGTTCAACATCGAAGAATGTGGTATGGATGATACCCATTTCATCGAGCTTATCTGTAACTGCCTTTGTATAACCGTTTTCAAAAAGGAACTTATCGGTTACGATAAAGGCTCTCTTCTTTTCCATTACTGCGCCCAGCTCGTCAAGTGCAACGGCAAGGCTTCCCTTCTTGAAATATACCTTTTCAGGTGCTCTGAACCAAAGCATATTCTCTCTCCTTTCAGCAACCGTCTTGATATTCAGTAAGTGCTTTACGCCAACGTTATCGGAAACGGAGTTTCCGCCCCATGAGCCGCAGCCGAGGGTAAGCGAAGGAGCAAGCTTGAAGTTATAGAGGTCGCCGATACCGCCGTGAGAGGAAGGAGTATTCACAAGAATACGGCAGGTCTTCATTCTTTCCGCATAAGCGTGGATTTTTTCTGTTTCGGTTATTTCATTTATATAGAGCGAGGAGGTATGACCGAAGCCGCCGTCGGCAATAAGTCTTTCAGCCTTGCAGAGTGCATCCTCAAAGCTTTCAGCCTTGTACATGGCAAGTACGGGAGAGAGCTTTTCGTGTGCAAATTCTTCACTGAGCTCTACGCTTTCAACCTCACCGATAAGGATTTTTGTTGTTTCGGGCACCTTTACGCCTGCAAGCTCTGCAATTTTAAATGCAGACTGACCTACAATCTTAGCGTTGAGAGCGCCGTTTATGATAATTGTCTTTCTTACCTTGTCACATTCTTCATCGTTGAGAACATAACAGCCGCGCTTTACAAATTCAGTCTTTACCTTCTTGTAAATCTTGTCGGCAATGATAACGCTCTGCTCGGAAGCGCAAATCATACCGTTATCGAAAGTCTTGGAGTGGATAATGGAGCTTACAGCAACGCTGATATCAGCGGTTTCGTCAATAATAGCGGGAGTATTGCCTGCGCCTACACCAAGTGCGGGCTTACCGCTGGAGTATGCGGACTTTACCATGCCGGGGCCGCCTGTTGCGAGAATAATATCTGCTTCCTTCATTACTGTGTTGGTCATTTCAAGGCTGGGGATATCAATCCAGCCGATAATTCCCTCGGGTGCGCCCGCCTTAACGGCAGCCTCAAGAACAATCTTGGCCGCTTCAATAGTGGATTTCTTTGCTCTGGGGTGAGGGCTTATGATAATACCGTTTCTTGTCTTTAAAGCAAGGAGGCACTTGAAAATAGCAGTGGAGGTGGGGTTTGTGGTAGGAATAACCGCAGCCACAACACCGATAGGTTCTGCAACCTTTTTCATGCCGAAGGCCTTGTCCTCTTCGATAATACCGCAGGTCTTCGTGTTCTTGTATGCGTTGTAGATATACTCGGACGCATAGTTGTTCTTGATTACCTTATCCTCGACAACACCCATGCCTGTTTCCTCAACAGCCATCTTTGCGAGGGGTATTCTCTTCATGTTTGCGGCAATTGCAGCCGCCTTGAAAATTGCGTCTACCTGCTCCTGGGTATACTCAGCAAACCTGCGCTGTGCTTCACGTATACGCTTGATATTCTCCAGAAGCTGTTCATTGTTTTCCGTAATAGGATATTCCTTGTTGTCCATGCTTTCGTTCTCCTTTAATAATAAAATTAAGGGTTTATTTGAATTCAAACACATCTCTGTGTTTGTTAATATTATAACAAAGTTCTGATATTTTGTGAAATGCTAAATTGATATAACTGCTCTTCCCTGCTTATATAACGGAAAATATTGACAACCGCAGAATTTTGCGGTATACTTTATTCCCGACAAAAAGAAAAGGAAGAACAACATGAAAAAATACAAAGCACCGCTTCTCATAATAGCGGCAGGCTTCTGCTGGGGAATAATCGGTCTGTTTTCAAAACAGCTCTCCGCCCGCGGCTTCACACCCGTGCAGATTACCGAAACACGCTGTCTGGTAACCGCCCTGTCGCTTGTGGTATACATACTTATTACCGACCGCGAAAAGCTTAAAATAAAGCCCGGCGACCTGTGGATTTTCCTTGGTACAGGAATTTTAAGCATTGCCTTTTTCAATATATGCTATTTCAACGCAATTGAAGCCTCGGGGCTTTCCGCCGCAGCAATACTGCTCTACACTTCACCCTTCTTCGTGCTTGTCCTGTCGGCAATTTTCTTTAAGGAAAGGCTCACCGCCGTTAAAATCTCCGCACTGCTCATAGCCTTTACAGGCTGCGCGCTTGCGGTAGGCTTCATAGGCACAGGCGGAAGAATTACCGCAGAGGGACTTGTATACGGCGTACTTTCAGGGCTCGGCTACGGACTTTACAGTATCTTCGGACGGGTAGCCCTGAAAAAGTACCACACGCTGACCGTTACCGCATACACCTTCATCGTAGCTTCGGCAGGACTTCTGCCCTTCTGCTCGGCAGGTGAAATTGTCAATATATGCGCCGAAAAGCCGACAGCTCTGCTTTTTACCCTGTTACTGGGTATTATTTCCACACTTATACCGTTTTTATGCTACACAAAAGGACTTTCCCTGACCGATACGGGCACCGCCGCAATTATCGCATATCTTGAACCGCTGGTGGCAACCGCCTGCGGAATGATAATTTTCAAGGAAGAAATAAATGTTATTAAAATAACAGGCATACTTTTAATCCTTATAAGCATTATTATACTAAATTTCAAGCCAAAAGTAAAGAGAAAAAGTGATGAATACCACTAACTTTGCGGATATTTTTTATGCAAAAAGTCCAACGAAACAGCCAAAAGCTGTTAAAATTTTATCACAACCATCAAAATCATCGGTTTAGATACAAAAAACGCACGCAAGTAATACACCTGCATGCGTTTTTATTTATCTCACAAATACAAATGAAGCCAGCTCGAAAAGCTGTCTGCCTTCAAACATTGACGCCGCCCAGCCTTCATACCCTGCTTCCGCTTTAAGGTAAAGAGCGTGTCTGCCGCTTATGTGCTTTACAGGCATTGTAAGCACACTGTCGTCAGTTCCGAAATTTACCACGCCTATCTCCTCACCCTCGGGTGAATCAATGAATGCGCGTATTCTTCCCTTACAGCCACGACCCTTTATTCTGATTTTAAGACAGGTATCGCTGCCTGAGCTTTCGCCGAATTCAAAATATTTCCAGCCCATTACGCAGCCATCAGTGATGTTTGTAACAACTCTCTCGAACTCGTTCTTTTCTGTAATAAGACAACCACCCGTAAGCACGCAGGCAGTGTCTGCCTCAACAGGAGTAAAAGGATTGAGGTACTCCTCAAAGCCGAGAGAGGTCATTTCAACCTGAGGGATAGTTCCGTCTGGCAGAATTTCAATCTTTTCAACACAGCCGCGGCGTGACATTATGGAACCGTTGGTCATTCTGTGGTAGAAAATATACCACTGACCGTTGATACAGCAGATGGAACCATGATTGTTTCCGCCTGGGAAATCAATGCCGTTATCCACAATCGTTCCCTTGTACTCAAAAGGACCTGTGGGGGATTTGCTTACGGCATAATCAAGACAACTTCCGCGCTGAGGCGAATAAATCATGTAGTATGTATCGCCCACCTTACGGGGAGAGCAGGCTTCAAAAAAGCGGTGAGGTTCTTCCACGGGGATTATATTTTCCTGATATGTGCCGTCAATTACACGGTACATATTTTCCCCGTCAATTTCCGCCATGTACGAGCCCTGATAACCGCAGTATACATAAACCCTGCCGTCATCATCAACCAGTACGCCGGGGTCAATAAATATACCATCATCATA
>JAFUNV010000217.1 GCA_017472865.1 Ruminiclostridium sp.
CCTACGGTCAGACCGAGGCAAGTCCTGCAACCACTATGAGCAAGACCACAGACAGCATTGAAGTCCGTGTAAATACAGTAGGCGCGTCCCTCTTCGGTGTTGAAACAAAGATTGTTGACCCCGAAACAGGCGAGGATTTAGGCGACAACATTGACGGCGAATTCTGCGCACGCGGCTACAATATCATGAAGGGTTACTACAAGATGCCTGAAGCTACCGCAGCGGCAATTGACGAAGACGGCTGGTTACATTCAGGCGACCTTGCAAGACGTACTCCTGACGGATATTACAAGATTACAGGACGTATCAAGGATATGATTATCCGCGGCGGCGAAAATATCTACCCCAAGGAAATCGAAGAATTTTTCTACACACATCCCAAGGTTAAGGACGTTCAGGTTATCGGTGTGCCCGATAAGGACTACGGCGAAGAAATCATGGCTTGTATCGTGCTGAAACCCGGCGAGGAAGCTACCGTTGAGGAAATGAAGCAGTATGCCCTTGAAAGACTTGCAAAGCACAAGGTGCCCAGATATGTTGCATTCGTTGACAACTTCCCCATGAATGCGGCAGGCAAAATCTTAAAGTATAAGATGCGCGAATGGGCAGTTGAATATTTAGGCTTACAGGACGCAAGCAAGATTGTTACAGCGTAATCCGTGAGCCACGGCAGAACAGAATTATAATTAAGATTAACGGCGGAGTCGCAGTAGTGCGATTTCCGCCGTTTTTGTGTCTATAAAAGAAGCGGGCGACCTGCGGTCGTCCGCTGTTGCTATTAACAGTTGATTACATACCTGTTATCTGTACACGCTTACGATATTATCCATCTTCTCAGCGTCGGAAGCGACCTCAGCGGCAATACGCATACTTTCGCCCGCTGTCTGGGTATTGGAGGAGATAACCTGGGAAATATTCTCAACATGGAGCTTCACAGTGCTTATGGAATCTGCCTGCTGGCGTGTAAGCGTGTTGATAGTATTTGCGTGCTCTGCACTGCGGTTGGCGGTAACGATGACCTCATCCATCTTTGATGCAATACCGTCAGCAATCTTTCTGCCGCGGTTTACAGCCTCAAGGGATTCATCGATAAGCACGGTGGTGTTCTGCACAGCCTCGGCACTCTTGTTTGCGAGGTTACGCACCTCGTCGGCAACGACGGCGAAGCCTTTACCTAAATCGCCTGCTCTTGCTGCCTCAACGGACGCGTTGAGGGCTAGGATGTTGGTCTGGAAAGCGATATCCTCGATAGCCTTTACAACGTTCTGGATTTTTCCCGAAGCTGCTTCGATTTCCGCCATAGCAGTAACCATGTGACGGATTTCAGCCTGGCTTTCGTTCAGGAGCTCCTTACTCTGAAGAGCGGCCTCTGAAGCCTTTCCCGCTTCAGCGATACTGTTATTATTTTCATTGGTTACAGAAACGATTTCCTCGGTTATACGGGCTATTTCCGCCTGCTGCTGTTCTGCGGAAGTGCTGATATTTGCGGCTACATCCTTCATATCCGCAGAATATTTATTTACATCAGAGGAAATTTCCGCAATTTTTTCAACCACCTGACGCTGATTGTCAGCAAGCACATTGCTTTCGTCCATCTGTACCTTTACGCGTTCAAGAAGCTCTTCTGTTTCAGCCTCTGCCGCCTTTACGCTTTCAATCTGCTTTATGGAGAAATTGACAAGATAAACGATAAGGAATGCACCTATATTTATACCTGCAATACCCTTAAGAAGCATCCCCATATCTGCGCCCTTGTAGAAGAAATCCTTGAAAATAAAGCCTGCGAGAGAAACTACATCCATAATTACCCAGTGGATATGTAAGTTGCGCTTGGTGAGGTAAACGCCGCCTACTGCCATTGAAGCCAGCATAAGCGGGAACATGGTATGGAGCTCACCCTTTGCGGAGGAGATTATGATTATAATGAGAAGCTGAATCTGCGTCAGAATTGTGCCCATGGTGACAACATTAAGCTTATCGCGGAGGAGATAAGCCACAAGTCCTGTGGCAATGCCTGCGGCGATAACTATTCCGCCGATAAGAAAGGCAGAGGAGATAAAATTCAGCAGCGCAAAGATAGCGCATACTGAAATTATCATTATTGCGTGAATATTTATAATTTTTTTGTTTACAGAGCCTGAAATATCGTGTGTCTGAGCCATGGCGAAATCCTTTCTCACGGTGGTTTATATTCTTATATAAATATTAACACAAAATTTGTAATTTGTCAAATTTTACAGCAAAATATGATAAAAAACAACCCCGCACATCTGTGCGGGGCGGAATGTGTCTGATTTATACCTGACCGAGGTTTTCAACGGTGTATTTTTTCATAGCTGCTGCATTTTCGGTTACTGCATAAGCCGAAGCCTTTTCTGTGAGGCTTGCTTCAAGCTCCTCGTCCTTCATTTCGTGAAGAGCGGAGTCGCGGTAGCTGTCCATTGTTTCAGCGTCTGCTGTAATATCGAGGCGCTGAACGAGATAGTAGCTTACGTTGGTGGTTTCCTCTCCTGTTGTGGGAGATGTGGATGTGTTGGAAACGGTGATGACCTTGCTTTCGCCGTTAGCCATTGCGAAAACATCTGCAACATAACCTTCAGAGGGATATGTGTCGGTGATGGAAATTACACTTTCAAGGTCTTCTTCGGCGGAGAGGGCAACCTCAACATCTTCGGGTTTTGTGCCTGTGTATTCTTCGCCGTTTGCTTCAGCTTCGGCCATGTCTGCTTCAATGCCTGCAATTGCATCGTCCTTGTTGTAAGCCTGTTCAACCTCTTCAAAGCTCATGCCGCTGTTTATCATATCGAGATAATCCTGGGGGCTGTTTACTTCGGGGTCGATTTCAAAGCTCTTGGTGAGAGCATAGGTTGTGGTAACCTTTGTGTCGATTTCAGCGGAATCAACAGCCATTGTGCCGCCCTCGCCGTAGAGGTGGGAGAAGATAGTCTCCAGCTTGTAATCCATCATGGTTACGTCCTCGTAGGACTGCTGGCCGATACCGAGACTTTCGTAGTATTCGCCGATAACATCAACGCCGTAAACGTACTGTGCGTACATATTTTCTTCTGTCCAGATGCTGTTTACAGTGGAGCTGATTTCAGAGATTTCTTCATCTGTGAGAGTAAGACCGTATTCATCAAAAGCCTTATTTACTGCAACATAATACTTACAGTCCTTAATAGTCTTGTTTTTAATCCAATCTTCAACCTTTACGCCTTCAACAGTGTAGTCGGTGATGTCAAAATCCTCAGCATACATGTCGAGTTCAGGCTGTTCTTCGCCAAGAAGGCTTGCAGCCTCGTTGAGTGCGTTCATCTGGTAGTAGATATAGATACCTGCACGGATTTCTTCGCCGTCAATGGTGAGAGCTGTACCTGTGGTATTGCCGCAGCCTGCAGCTGTGAGAACCATTGCACCGCAGAGAAGAGCCGCTGCAGTTCTTTTTGTAAACTTCTTCATTTTAACTTATCCTTTCCTTTGTTATGATACATGGGAAATCAGCGGAGAACTGCGCCGATTTCGCCAAGTGCCTTCAGTACCTTTTCAACTGCCTTGTCAGCTTCTTCCGTTTCCATAGTCTTATCGGCTCTGCGGAATACCAGCTTGTAGGAAACGCTCTTCTTGCCCTCGGGAACGCCTGTGCCTTCGTAGAGGTCGAAGAGAGAAACCTGTTCAAGGTTTTTTGCACTTCTTTCAATAGTTTCGATAATTTCGCCGGAAGCAAGCTCCTTGTCGCAGACAAGGCTTAAGTCACGGGAGATAGCGGGGAACTTGGGGAGTGCTTTATATTTTACGTCAAGCTGTGCATTTTCAAACATAGGCTCAATAGCGAAGGTTGCGATATAGATACGCTCCTTAACGCCGTACTCAGCGGCAACAGCGGGGTGGATTTCGCCGATTTTGCCCACAACTGTATCACCGATTGTCATAACCGCACATCTTCCGCTGTGGAAGGTGGGGTCATTTTCGCACTTTGCGAACTTAACCTTAAGACCTGTCTTTGCGAATAATTCTTCAGCGATACCCTTGATTGTGAAGAAGCTTTCGTCAGCACCGTAAAGTCCGACGCAGAGAACGTCCTTTTCAACAGGAAGCTCGTGAATGCTTTCCTTAGGGTAGTATTCGCGGCCGATTTCAAAGAAGCGTCCGCCAAGGTTGCGGTTATTGATATTGCGGACAATAAGCTCCATCATGGAAGGAATCATAGTTGTACGCATAACGCTTGTATCCTCGCCGAGAGGATTTGTAAGCACAACGCTCTTTCTCATAGCTTCATCAAGACGGATTTTTTCATACCACTTGGGAGAGATAAAGCTGAAGGTCATTGTTTCAAGACAGCCCTGGGTAATCATGATATCAATAAGCTTGTCGTGGAATTTCTGGATAGTTGTGATTTTACCCTGGCTGGAAAGCGCGGGGATAGTGGAGGGGATATTGTTGTAGCCGTAGATACGTGCAATTTCCTCCGCAATATCACAGGGGCGTTCCATATCGATTCGTACGCTGGGAACGGTGATTTCGTGAGTGCTTCTGTCATAGATATAGCCGAGGCGCTCGAGAATAGCAATCTGTTCCTCTTCGGAAATATCGGAACCTAAGAATTCATTGACCCACTTGTAGTCATGAACAAGCTTGTGGGGAATCTTGTTGGAGTTGTCAACGTCGATAACAGTGCTTACAACCTCGCCGCAGCCCAGCATTTCAACCAGCTCTAAAGCACGGTAGAGAGCATTTTTCGCGTTGATGGGGTCGATACCCTTTTCAAAACGGGAGCTGGCTTCGGTTCTTTCACCGATTTTCTTTGCTGTACGTCTTACGGAAACGCCGTCGAAGCATGCGGATTCAAAGATAACTTCTGTTGTGTCGTCCCAGATACCGCTGTGCTCGCCGCCCATAACGCCTGCAACTGCAACGGGCTTTTCAGCGTCGCAGATTACCAGCATTTCAGGAGAAAGCTTTATAGGCTCCTTGCCTTCGTCGAGAAGCTTCAAGGTTTCGCCGTCCTTTGCGTTTCTTACGACAATCTTGTTGTCCTTTATATATCTTGCGTCAAAAGCGTGCATGGGGTGACCGTATTCAAGCATTACGAAGTTGGTGATATCAACGTAGTTGTTGATAGAACGCACACCGCAGGCTCTTAAACGTTCAACCATCCAGCGGGGAGAAGGTCCGATTTTTACATTCTTGACCTTAGCCGCCATGTATCTTGAGCAGAGCTTTGTATTTTCAACAGAAACGGAAAGTTCGCTGTTGATATCGCCGCCGATACCCTTGAAAGCGGGTTCCTTAACGTTTAAGGGAGTATCGAAGGTTGCGCTTGCTTCACGTGCAAGTCCGATAACGGAAAGGCAGTCGGGGCGGTTGTTTGTGATTTCAAATTCAACGCTGATATCGTCAAGACCTACCGCCTTGCATACATCGTCGCCCACCTTCATCTTGTCGAAATCGGGGTCGTCGTTAAGTACAAGCACGCCGTCGGGAGAGGAATAGGGGAAATCATAGTTTTCCATTCCTAATTCGTCGAAGGAGCAGAACATACCGCAGCTTACCTCGCCTCTGAGCTTGCCCTTCTTTATTTTCATAACAGTGTGGTTATGTCTGTCGATTACTGTACCGCCGTCAAGAACAACGGGAATATACGCACCCTCGAAAACATTCTGCGCAGCGGTTACAATCTGGATAGGAGCTTCCTGTCCCACGTCAACCTGACAAATCCAGAGCTTTTCGCTGTCCTCATGCTTCTTGATTTCTACGACCTTGCCGACAACAACCTTGTCAACAGGTCCCTTTGTGTATTCATAAGTTTCAACCTTGGAGCCGCTCATGGTCATTTCAGCCACGAACTCCTTTATAGGCATATCGGCTTTAACGTAGTCGTTAAGCCATTTCATTGAAAGATTCACTTTATATGTCCTCCGTAGAATAGTTTATGTTAAATCAGAACTGGCTTAAAAATCTTGAATCGTTCTCGTAGAGAAGTCTCATATCGTCGATATTGTATCTCATCATAGCGATACGTTCAAGACCGATACCGAAAGCGAAGCCGCTGTATTCTTCGGGGTCGATTCCGCAGTTGATAAGTACCTGAGGGTGAACCATACCCGAGCCGAGCATTTCAATCCAGCCCTCGCCCTTGCAGAGCGGGCAGCCCTCGCCGCCGCACTTGAAGCACTGTAAGTCAACTTCAGCAGAAGGCTCTGTGTACGGGAAGTGGTGAGGACGGAAGCGGAGCTTGATATCCTCGCCGTAAAGGCGCTTTGCCCAGATTTCAAGTGTGCCTTTTAAGTCGGAGAAGCGCACCTTCTTGTCGATTACAAGACCCTCGCACTGGTGGAAAATAGGAGAATGTGTCGCGTCAACGGCGTCGGAACGATAAACACGTCCGGGGCTTATGATAGCGATAGGGGGCTTTTCCTTCAGCATCGTTCTTATCTGAACGGAAGAGGTCTGGGTTCTGAGCAGGATTTTATCTGTAATATAGAAGGTATCCTGGGGGTCACGTGCGGGGTGGCCTTCATCGGTGTTCAGCATATCGAAAACATACTTTGTTTCTTCAACCTCAGGGCCGTCAACAACGGTGTAGCCCATGCCGCGGAAAATGGACTTAAGATCTTCCAGTACGATATTGAGGGGGTGGCGTCTGCCCGCCTCGCGCTTTACACCGGGCATTGTAACGTCGATAGATTCTGCCTTAAGCTGCTGTTCAAGCTCTGCGGATTTGAGCGCAGACTGCTTTTCGCCGAGGGCGGTTTCGATTTCTGTTCTTACGTCGTTTGCGAGCTGGCCGATTAAGGGCCTTTCCTCAGCGGAAAGCTTGCCCATCTGCTTTAAAATAGCAGTAAGCTCGCCTTTCTTACCTAAAACTTTAACTCTTAAATCTTCAAGCGCCTTTGCGTCGCTGATACCTGCGATTTCCGCAAGGGTGCTTTCCTTGATTTTCTGAAGCTGTTCCTTCATAAGGTCCTCCATTATACTTAATTGTTATTTTACCGCTTTTACCGGATTTTTCATTCTACAAAATTTATTTACCGCCCTTCCGGCGGAAGAAGTTACGTTCCTTTTCGGGAGTTTTAAGGCTTTCGAGCCACTTTTCGTCTTTTTTGCGCTCCTCCTCGGTATATTCGTAGCCGTCCACGAATTTATCAATATCATCGCGGTTGTAGAGTGCGCCGTTGCAGGGCAGGTTCTTACTCTGAAGCCGTGCGTCGAGGAATTCCTTTGCCAGCATATAGATAATTGAGAAAACGGGAACACCCAGCAGCATACCTGCGATACCGAATATTCCGCCCGTTACGATAATTGAAATAAGCACCCATATTGCGGGAAGCCCCATGGACTCGCCGTAAAGAAGGGGCTTGATAATATTTCCGTCCAACTGCTGAAGAATCAGGATAAAGATTAAGAACCAGAGCGTCTTGACAGGGTCAACAAGGAAAATAAGGAACGCGCTGGGTATTGCGCCGAGAAACGGGCCGAAGAACGGAATGATATTTGTAACCGCTACGATTACGGTAATAAGGATTGCATAAGGCATCTTCGCAAGGGCTGTGAAAATAAAGGTTGCACAGCCGATGATGAATGCGTCCACAAGTACGCTTATTACATAATGGATAAAAACGTCATTGGTTCTGCGTGTAACATGAAGAATTTTCTGAGTAACGCTGTTTTTGAACAGAGCGAAGAAAATTCTCTTCGCCTGAGATTTGAGCTTGTCCTTTGCAAGGAGAAAATAAACTGCAAAAACGATACCGATTATAAAATCCTTAAGTCCCATTATAAGACCGAGAACATTTCCGCCCACAGCAGTGCCGAGATTTACAAGGGATTTGGAAATATCTGTCCAGGAATCCATAATATACTGTTCAATCTGGGAGACAGGGTTTTTCAGCAGCTCGCCGAGCTGAGGGTATTCAACGAAAAGATTGTTGAACCAGCCGGTGAGGTTACCGATGTATTCGTCAAATTTGTCGATAAGTCCCTTTATACTTGTGGAAAGCTGAGGAACAATAAGGAAAACCAGTCCGGTCACAAGCCCGAGCGCAAGAACAAAGACAATCAGAACAGAGATATTTCGTATAAAATTTTTCTTTTTTTCGGTGTCGGCCTTTTCGCTCCACTTTCGGAAAATCTTGAACCTGAAAAGCTCTACCGCAGGATTAAGGATATACGCAATGCCGCCGCCCCATATAAGAGGGGTAAGCACGGTGAGTATCTTTCCCGCTATCTCCGAGAGATTCGGTATAGCCTGAACCGAGGTCAGCAGAAAACCGCTTATTACAATTACAATAACCGCGTAAACAGCAATCTGGGTATACTTCTGGTTGAATCTGAATTTCATACAAGTTACCTTTATAGTTTAAAGTGTCTGTGCGGAGCACAATGGCACCCCCTGCGGGAATCGAACCCACAACTAACCCTTAGGAGGGGTTTATTATATCCATTTAACTAAGGAGGCAAATTCTGAGCGGCGATAAATAACTTTATACTTCGTCATTGCCGTTTCGGCGTATCTGCATACGCCTTCAACGTTATTCCTTGTCTAAAGTTATTTCTCTTGCCCATAATTGTCGGCGGTGATAAATAACTTTATACTTTGTCATTATCGTAATTGCATTCGGGCATAAACTCCCAAAACATATATTATTATACTACTATTTTAAAGAAAAAACAAGGGGTAGTGTGAAAATTCTGTGGAAATGCCGTAAAAATATCCTCATTCAGGGGCAAAAAATGCGAAAAATGTGCTTGACAAAAGGGATTTTGCGTGATATAATCATAATTGTAATATTAAAGAAAGGTCAGGTTGACAAAACCTGACCTTAATTATTTATCAAAAATACGGTTTGAAAGGAATGATGAGCTACGTCCGGAAAGAACAGCAAAAGCCTTAAAGGCGGAAAGATCGAGGACAGAGCCTATGAACTGGTAAAGCCCTTTATTGA
Source organism: Ruminiclostridium sp. (assembly GCA_017472865.1). Taxonomy (GTDB): domain Bacteria; phylum Bacillota; class Clostridia; order Oscillospirales; family Ruminococcaceae; genus Ruminiclostridium_E. The sequence continues at coordinate 8,943 of JAFUNV010000217.1, forward strand.
AGAAAAGGGATACCGGCTCTGGGATGTGTGCTTCGAGAAGGAAGGCGCAATGTGGTATCTGAGAATCCTCTTTGATAAGGAGGGCGGCGTTGACAGCGACGAGTGTGAGGAAATCTCCCGTCCCCTCAACGAGCTTATTGACAAGCAGGATTTCATCGGCAATATCGACATTCTTGAGATAGGCTCGCCGGGACTTTCAAAAAAGCTCAGGAAGCCCGAACACTTCAGAAGCTGTACAGGCGAGAAGGTGCGTGCTACGGTGCGCGACGACAAGGGCAAGGAGGTAAGCGTTTTCGGTATCCTGTCGGAATATGACGAGGAGAAGAACGAAATAGTTCTCGACAATGAGGGCGAAAAGACCACGCTTTCCATACCTGAGTGCGTTAAGATAAATTCAGATTTGTAAATTTAAGGAGGAATACGAAAAATGGCTAAAGGAACAACAGAGCTTTTTGAAGCGCTGACATTACTTGCAAAGGAGAAAGGAATAAGCCCCGAGCTTCTCATTGAGAAGATTCAGACTGCGCTTGTTATTGCAATCAAGAAGGACTATCCCAGAAGCGAGAACACAAATTTCGATATAGATATCGCAAAGGGTAAGTTTGACGTTGCAATCATGAAGACAGTAGTTGAAGAGGTTGAGGACGACGCCAACGAAATCAGCCTTGAGGAAGCAAGAAACATCAGCAAGCGTTACAGCATAGGCGATACAGCCACTATAAAGCTTGACACAAAGAATTTCGGAAGAATTGCGGCGCAGACAGCGAAGCAGGTTATCAAGCAGGGCATCAAGGAATTTGAAAGAAGCCAGCTTGTAGAGCAGTGGGGCGGACTTCAGAGCGAGGCTATTTCCGCTTCGGTTATCAAGGTTGAACCCACAACAGGCAACGCTACCGTAATGATTAACGACAGCGAGGTTACACTCTTCAAGAGCGACCAGCTCCCCGGAGATGATTTAAAGACAGGTGATATCGTAAAGGTATTCGTATATGGCGTATCTGCCAACGACAGACGTCCCACACTGAGAATTTCAAGAACCCAGCGCGACCTCATCAAGAGACTTTTCGAGCTTGAAGTTCCCGAAATTCAGGAAGGTGTTGTAGAAATCAAGTCCATAAGCCGTGAGGCAGGCTCCAGAAGCAAGATAGCGGTAATCAGCAACAACGAGAACGTTGACGCACTGGGCGCTTGTATCGGACCTCAGAGAAGCAGAATTTCCAGAATCTGCGATGAACTCAAGGGTGAAAAGATTGACGTAGTAAAGTACAGCGAAGACCCCAAGGAGTTTATCAAGCAGGCATTAAAGCCCGCAGACGTTATCAGCGTTGATATTCCCGACGAGGAAGTAAAGGCATGCTCGGTTATCGTACCTGACAATCAGCTTTCCCTCGCAATCGGCAATAAGGGTCAGAACGCAAAGCTTGCGGCGCGCCTTACAGGCTTCAAGATTGACATAAAGCCCGAAAGCGGATTTTTTGAAGGCTGAGCGGAAGGATAACTTTTATGGGAAAGAATATACCGCTCCGCAAATGTCTGGGCTGTGATGAAATGCTCGGCAAGAAGGGAATGCTCCGTGTGGTGAAAACCAAGGACGGGGATATTTCAATCGATGAAACGGGCAAGAAGAACGGCAGAGGTGCATATATCTGCCGCGATATGGAATGTTTTCTGAAGGCGCAGAAGAAGCACAGCCTTGAAAGGTCGCTGAAATGCAGCATTTCGGAAGAAATCTATGAAAAGCTCAGACAGGAAATAGAGGGACTATGAAAAATTCACTGGGAACAATAGGTCTCTGCCGCCGGGCAGGGAAGCTCATTTTCGGATTTGACGCCGTAAAGGACGAGGTTATGAAGCCTGCGTCAAAGGTAAGCGGCGTGGTTATCGCCGACGACCTTTCGGATAAATCCAAAAAGGAAGTAAATTTCATCTGTGGCAAGTACGGGAAGGCAGTGTGTGCTCCCGGGGTAACAATGGACGAAATAAAGGGCGTTATAGGAAAATACACGGGAATCCTCGGAATACTTGATGACGGGCTTTTCCGTTCAATAAGCAAACAAACCGAAACAATCAATAATAGATCGGGGGATATCGAATGACACAAAAGGAAAACAAATACAAGGTAAAAGAAGCGGCTAAGGACCTTAACCTTACCGCTAACGAAGTGGTTGAAATGGTAAAGGAGCTGGCAGGTACCGAAAGAAAGCCTGCAGGCAGTCTTACTGAAAGCGAGCTTAATCTGGTGCTGGAGAAGGTTTCCCAGAGTCATCAGGTAGACAGCTTTGAAGCATATTTTGCCGCAACAGAAAAGAAGGAAGAACCCAAGGCAGAAGCCAAGCCCGAAAAGAAGGAGAAGAAGACTGCCCCCAAGGCTGAAGCTGTCTCCAAGGCTGAAGCAGCCCCCAAGGCAGAAGCTAAGCCTGAAAAGAAGGCAGAAGCGCCCAAGGCCGAACCCGCAAAGGAAGAAGTTCCTAAGGCTGAACCTGTAAAGGCGGAAGCTCCCAAGGTAGAAGCAGCTCCCAAGGCTGAAAAGAAGCCCGAAGCGGCTCACGGCACAGAGGACAGAAAGCCCCGCAATGACCGTCCCGCACAGGGTGACAGACCCCAGCGCAGCGACCGTCCTGCACAGAACGACCGCTTTGGTCAGCGTCAGAACGGCAATGCTCCTCAGGGCGGCAGATTTGACAAGAACGGCGAAAAGCCCAGATTTGATAAAAACGGCAAGCCCGGCGACCGCAGAAACGACCGTCCTGCACAGGACAAGAAGCCTGCACAGCCTGTAAAGCAGCCTGAAATCAAAATTGATATCAACGCTGTAAAGACCAACGAACCTCCCAAGGCCAAGGTAAAGGGTGAAGCTGTAAAGCGCGGCGAGCAGGTTACAAAGTACGTTGACACAAGAGGCAGCTATGTTGACCTTGATAAATACAATGAGCGCTATGAAACCATTGCTCCTCAGGGCAGAAACGGCAGAGGACATGATGAAAACTTCACAAAGAAGCAGAAGATAAACCAGAAGTCCCAGAACAAGAAGCCTTTCGGCAGCAAGAACAACCGCGAGACAGAAGCTCAGAAGCTGAAGCGTCTTGAGCTTGAAAGAGCGAGAAAGCAGCAGCTCAAGGTTCTTATTCCTGATGAAATCGTGGTTTCCGAGCTTGCACAGCGCTTAAAGGTTACCGCTTCTGAGGTTATCAAGAAGCTCATGGGTCTTGGCGAAATGTGCACAATCAACCAGACTATCGACTTTGATACAGCTGCTCTCGTAGCTGAAGAGCTGGGCGCAAAGGTTGAGAAGGAAGTAATTGTAACAATCGAAGAAAGACTCTTTGAAGAGGTTGAAGATACTGAAGAAAACCTCCAGACCCGTCCTCCCGTAGTAGTAGTTATGGGTCACGTTGACCACGGTAAGACCTCTCTTCTCGACAGAATCAGAGACGCAAGCGTGGCAAGCGGCGAAGCAGGCGGTATCACACAGCATATCGGTGCTTACAAGGTTAATGCAGGCGGCAAGGATATCACATTCCTCGATACTCCCGGACACGAAGCCTTCACTTCCATGCGTGCAAGAGGCGCAAGCATTACGGATATCGCAATTATCGTGGTTGCTGCCGATGATGGTATCATGCCCCAGACGGTTGAAGCTATCAACCACGCAAAGGCGGCTGAAGTAAGCATTATCGTAGCAATCAACAAGATGGATAAGCCCACCGCTAACCCCGACAGAGTAAAGCAGGAGCTTACCGAGCACGGTCTTGTAGTAGAAGAATGGGGCGGCGACGTTATCTGCGTACCTGTTTCCGCAAAGACAGGCGAAGGTATCGACGAGCTGCTTGAAATGGTAAATCTCTCTGCAGAAGTGCTTGAATTAAAGGCAAACCCCGACCGTCTCGCACAGGGTACGGTTATCGAAGCAAAGCTGGATAAGGGCAGAGGCCCTGTTGCAACCATGCTTGTACAGAAGGGTACTCTCAGAACAGGCGATATAATTATCGCAGGTACTTCCGTAGGCCGTGTAAGAGTAATGAGAAACGACAGAGGCAGAACCGTAAAGGAAGCAGAGCCTTCAACACCTGTTGAAATCATGGGACTTTCCGAAGTTCCCAGCGCTGGCGACACCTTTGCCGTTGTTGAAAACGAAAAGCTTGCACGTGAGCTGGTAGAAAAGAGAAAGTTTGACGCCAAGGAAGAACAGTTCAAGCTTTACCAGAAGGTAACTCTCGACAACCTCTTCTCTCAGATTGAAGAAGGCGAAATGAAGACCCTTCCCTTAATCGTAAAGGCAGATGTACAGGGTTCGGTTGAAGCAGTACGCCAGTCTCTTGAAAAGCTTTCCAACGAAGAAGTAAGAGTACGCGTAATTCACGGTGCGGTTGGTGCAATCAGTGAAAGCGACGTTATGCTGGCTTCCGCTTCAAACGCTATTATCATCGGCTTCAACGTAAGACCTCATCCCGCTGCTGCGGATAATGCAAAGCGTGACGGCGTAGACGTAAGACTTTACAGAATTATCTACGATGCAATCGAAGAGGTGCAGACAGCTATCAAGGGTATGCTTGCTCCCAAGTTCAGAGAAGTTGACCTTGCAAGAGTCGAAGTGCGTCAGGTTTATAAAATCACAAATGTCGGCATAGTTGCAGGCTGCTACGTGCTTTCAGGCAAGGTAGAGCGCAAGTGCAATATTCGTATCGTACGTGACGGTATTATCGTAGGCGACGATAAGATTGACGGTCTCAGACGCTTCAAAGACGATGTAAAGGAAGTAGCTGAGGGCTATGAATGTGGTATAAGCCTTGAGAAATTTACCGATATTAAGGAAGGCGACATTTTTGAAGCCTATATGGTTGAAGAATACAGAGATTAAGCGCATTGCGCTTAATCTCAATGAATGATGAAGAATGAATGATTAAAGATTTTGGAGCGCCGCTCTGCGGCGGAATTTAAAAATCTATTGCCGTAGGCAATACAATAATCATTCACCATTAATCATTAATCCTTCATCAATAAAAAGGAGGTAAATATGGCAAATCACAACATTGACAGACTTACCGAGGACGTTAAGCGTGAAATATCCGTTGCAATGCATGAGATAAAGGACTCCCGTATTTCTGGTGAAATCGTGTCCATTTCTCGTGTCGAGCTTACAAACGACCTTTCTTACTGTAAAGTATATGTGTCGGTTCTGGGCGCACCCGAAAAGGGCGAAGCGGCGGTAGAATGTCTTAAAAAGGCAGCAGGCTTCTTCAAGCGCCGCATAAATTCCCGTATCAAGATGCGTAAGATGCCTGAGCTTATATTCCTCGTTGACAAATCTCTTGATTATTATGACAAAATGAGCAGAATGCTTGACAATCTGCCTAAGGCAACCACGGAGGTTACCGATGACATCGAACAGAATTAATATAGAAGAGGCGGCTGAAATTCTCAGAAGCCATGATAATTATACTATCCTCTCCCACGCAACCCCCGACGGAGACACTGCGGGCTGCGCCTATGCCCTCTGCCGCGCACTTCATAAGCTGGGCAAGAAGGCAAGGGTGCGCTGCGGCGATGATTTTTCCGACAGATTTTCCTTCATGTGGAAAAATCTTGGCTGCGGAAGCTTTGACGAAGAAACGGTTATCTCCGTGGACGTTGCCGACGCGCGTCTTTTAGGTTCGCTTGAAGAGCTTTACAAAGATAAGGTGCTGCTGGCAATCGACCACCATATCTCCCATGTGGATTTTGCGGAAAGCTTATGCGTTGAGCCTTATGCGGCGGCTTGTGCCCAGACTGTGTATAAAATCATAAAGGTGCTTGGCGCAGAGCTTGACAAGGATATTGCAGCGTGTCTCTATACGGCAATCGCTACTGATTCGGGCTGCTTCAAGTTCTCCTCGGTGTCTCCCGAAACTCACAGAATAGCGGCAGAGCTTCTGGAATTTGACTTCGGCTTTGCAGAGCTCAACTATGTGCTTTTCGACCTGAAGACAAAGGAAAGGATAGCTCTTGAAGAGACCATTTATAAGAACATGAAGTACTACCTTGACGGCAAGTGTGCCATAGTAGTGCTTTCAAGAAATATTCTGAACAGTGTTGACCCCGAGGACGCAAACGGCATTTCAGCAATCCCACGTCAGGTTGAGGGTGTAGAGGTCGGAGTTATACTGAAAGAAAAAAAGGACGGCGTCTGGAAGGCATCGCTGCGTTCCAACAGCAACGCCGATGTACAGAAAATCTGCGGTGAGTTCGGCGGCGGCGGTCACGCAAAGGCAGCCGGCTGCACCTTTACGGACTGTACTCCCGACGAGGCGATTGAAAAGCTGGTTGCAGTTATAGGAAAAAGCTTTAATTAATGAACATTAAACCTTCCCATGAAAGAAGTGATTATAATTGAACGGAATAATTTGTATTTATAAGGAAAAGGGCTACACATCCTTTGACGTTGTGGCGATTATGCGAAAGCTCTGCGGCACCAAGAAGATAGGTCACGGCGGAACCCTTGACCCCATGGCAGAGGGTGTTCTCCCGATTTTTGTGGGTAATGCCACAAAGGCGGTGGATTTCTGCCCCGATACTGATAAGGAATACCGCGCGGAAATGAAATTCGGCGTAACCACCGACACTCAGGACATTACAGGAAAGGTGCTTTCCACTTCTGATATTGAGGTCAAGAGAAATACCCAGTATATGCTTGAGCAGAAATTCAAGGGTAATCTTATGCAGACTCCGCCCATGTACAGCGCGGTGCAGGTCAACGGACAGAGGCTGTACGACCTTGCCCGTCAGGGAATCGAAGTAGAGCGCAAGGCTCGCCCAATAACCGTTTATTCCGTGAAATTCGAGGAGTTCGGAGACAATAAGGCGACAGCGCTGATTTCCTGCTCCAAGGGCACATATATACGAACTCTTATTCATGATATGGGAATTGAAACGGGCGCAGGTGCGGTAATGACTGCCCTTACCCGTACACGTTCGGGACATTTCGGACTTCGTGACTGCTATAAGCTTTCTGAAGTTAAGGAAGCCTTTGAGAAGGGCGGACACGAGGCTGTTGAAAAGCTGCTGATGCCTATTGAGTGGGTCTACAAGGGATTACCCCGCGCACTTCTCGACGAAGACCAGACAAGGCTTTTCAGCAACGGAGTTGTACTGGACGCAAACAGAGTCGCATTTGAAAGGGAATATGAGGGTGCCTACCGTATCGTAAGCGACGATGGTACGCTTTTAGCTATCGGAGAGATAGGCGAGGACATGAGCTTAAAGGTTATCCAGCGTTTTGCTGCAGGTCAGCCTAAGCCCAGGGACGCAGAAAACAACCCGCACCCCAATCTCCGCGACATTTCAGAATTAAAAGGGGTAAGATTATCTTGACAGAGATTAAGGAACAGGGTATAAATAAGCCGTCAGCGGTAGCTCTCGGCTTCTTCGATGGGCTTCATCTGGGGCACATCGAGGTAGTCAAGCGCGCCCTTTTAAAGGACGGATTATGCCCTGTCGTGTTTACCTTTAACGATAAGACCCTGCTTCCGAAATTCAGGGACAGCAGGGGTCACTGCATTATAACCTATGAGCAGAAAATGAAGCTTTTTGAAAAAATGGGTGCCGAATATATCTACGCTCCCGATTTCAACGATATCAGGGATTACAGCGCAGAGGATTTCGTGGAAAAGATACTGAAGGAGCTGCTTTGTGCAGGTCTTGTGGTATGCGGCTATGACTTCCGTTTCGGAAAAGGCGGAGAGGGTAGCCCCGAAACCCTCAGAGAGCTTTGCGCCTGCCGCGGAATAGCCTGCGAGGTAGTTCCGGCGGTAGCTGTTGACGGCGAGACCGTAAGCTCAACGGTTATACGTGAAAAAATCAGGAACGGGGACATAGAAGGGGCGAACAAGTGCCTCGGTTATGAGCTGTCCTACAATCTCCCCGTACTTAAAGGAAAGCAGATAGGCAGAACCATCGGCTTTCCCACCATTAATCAGGAAATACCCGATTATATGGTAAAGCCGAAGAACGGCGTATATAAAAGCTGGACAATTATCGGCGGCAGAACCTGCCGCAGTATTACCAATATCGGCGTAAAGCCCACCGTAGGTTATACGGGCGGAGCAATCATGGAAACTCACATCATAGGCTTCGACGGCGACCTTTACGGCAGTGAAGTTATTGTGGCGCTGAGGGAATATATCCGTGAAGAGGTGCGCTTTGACAGCCTTGACGAGCTTAAAGCGCAGCTTGAGCGTGACAAGGAGAGAGCCTGAATTAACAGAATATATTCAAGCGCTATTCACTCAGTTTTCACTGTAACGGATTAGTATTTATTATTGGTAAAATTGTAAAGCTGAAAGGAAAAAGCAATGATAGAAGTAAAAAACCTTACGAAAAGCTACGGCAGCAAAAAGGCCGTAAACAATATTTCGTTCAGGGCAGAGGGAGGACAGGTGCTGGGCTTTTTGGGTCCTAACGGCGCAGGCAAGTCCACAACCATGAATATCCTTACGGGCTATCTCTCCTCTACCGAGGGTCAGGCATTCATTGACGGGATAGATATTCTCGAAGACCCCATAAAGGCAAAGAAGCTTATCGGCTATCTGCCTGAGCAGCCCCCCTTGTATTTTGATATGACCGTTGACGAGTACCTCAGCTTCGTTTACGGGCTGAAGGGCTGTAAGCTCCCCAAGAAGTCCCATCTGAACGAAATCTGCGAAATCGTAAAGATAACCGACGTAAGAAAACGTCTTATAAAGAACCTTTCCAAGGGTTATAAGCAGCGTGTGGGCTTTGCGCAGGCGCTTGTGGGCAACCCTAAGGTGCTTATTCTTGACGAACCTACCGTAGGTCTTGACCCCAAGCAGATTATCGAAATCCGCACACTTATCAAAAGACTCGGAAAGAACCATACCGTTATTCTTTCCTCGCATATTCTTCCTGAGGTTCAGGCGGTTTGCGACAGAATAGTAGTAATCAACAAGGGCAGAATCGTTGCTGACGATAACGCTGACACCCTTGCGAAGAACCTTTCTGCCGACCATAAGCTGGTACTCCATGCCGAGGGCAGCCCCGAGGAGATAAAGAAGCTCCTCAGCAGTATTCCCGATATGGAGAGAGTTTTTGTTGCACGTCAGGTCGAAGAAAAGGTAAATGAGTACCACCTTGAAGCGAAGGAGGGCGCTGATGTGCGCCGCGATGTGTTCAAGAAGCTCGCCTCCAGAAATTATCCGATTTTAATGCTGCGCTCCAACGAGCTTACCCTTGAAGAGGTATTCTTAAAGCTCACCACAGGCGATGTTTACGGCGGCGCAGAAAAAATCGAACAGAAATTTGACCGTATAAGCAAGGGAGGTAATTTATAATGCTTGCAGTTCTGAAGCGTGAGCTTTCAGCCTATTTCAAGGCACCAATCGGCTATGTATTCATAGCGGCTTCCTTCCTGTTTTCGGGATTTTTCTTCTGGATGTTCTCTTTAAGCTCGGGAAGCACCGATGTTGCGCCCGTATTTCAGGGAATGTTCTATGTATACATGATTTTTGTACCGATTTTAACCATGCGCCTTATGGCGGAGGATAACCGACAGAAAACCGACCAGCTTCTGCTGACGGCGCCCGTGAGCCTTTTCGGGCTTGTGCTGGGTAAATTCCTGTCCGCTTATGTTATTTTCCTTATGGGCGATATAATAATGCTGATTTACGGTATTGTCATGAGCTGTTTTGCGACAGTGAACTGGGCTATGATTTTCGGTAACTTCTTAGCTCTTGCCTTTGTAGGCGGAATTTTCGTTTCTGCGGGACTTTTTATTTCCTCTCTTACGGAAAGCCAGATGATAGCGGCAATCGGCTCCTTTGCCCTTAATATTTCGCTTATGCTTATCACCACACTTACTTCTGTAATTCCGTGGAAATTCCTTTCGGACGTAATCATGTCCCTGTCGATTTTCGACCGTTACTATGAATTTACGACAGGCATTTTCAGCCTCTCCAATATGTTCTTTTTCCTGAGCGTTATCGTTATCTTCTTATTCTTAACGGTACGTATCCTTGAAAAGCGCAGATGGGCATAAAGAAAGGAGGAAGAAAAATGTCAGAAGAAATAAAGAAAAATTCTCCCGAAGAGGCGGAAAAACCCGCAAAGAAGGAGAAGAAAGCGGTTTCAAAGAACCCTTTCAAAAGCAAGAAATTCAAGCACGGTTCTCTTTCCGTGGTTTTTACAGTAATTCTTGTAGCAGTTATCGTGCTGCTTAACATCATACTCAACCTGGTGCTTGACCGTTTTGACGTTGAGGTTGACCTGACCGACGGCGGAATTTACACCATGGGCGAGGAAATGGAGAACTATGTTGAAAATTCAGCAGAGCATGTAAGTTTCTACTTTACCGCTGACGCGGAAACTCTTGAATCCGCAGGCTCTGTATACAAGCAGACCATGGAGTTTGCCGAAAACGCGGCAGACATGAACAGCAACTATACCGTTGAATATGTAGACCTTTTCTCCGACCCCGATTTCTCTTCCGCTTATGAAGGCGTAAAAGAAGGCGGACTTGTAATTGAATGCGAGGAAACAGGCAGATACAGATACTTTGATATCGGTAATGATTTCCTTCAGTACAAGCTGGACGACGGAAACGCTTACAGCTATTCCGAAGCGTACATGATGAGTATGTATGGATATTCTGTTGTTGACACTGTAAGTATTGCCGAGCAGGAGCTTCTGTCGGGCCTCATGTCCGTAACCAAGGTAAACCCTGTAAAGGTAGGTGTTACAACGGGCTTCGGTGAAAGTGTAAATGCTGACCTTACAGGACTTCTTGAAAAGAACACCTACGTTGTTGAAACGGTTAATATCGACATGGTTGAGGCGGTTTCAGAGGAATATGACATCCTTATCGTGAACGGACCTACCATGGATTACAGCACCGACGCGCTGAACAAAATCGACTCATGGCTCAGCAACGGCGGTATGTATGGCAAGAACCTTATTTATTTTGCAACCACCTCTGAGGTTGTTGACACACCCAACCTTGACGATTTCCTTGCGGAATGGGGTCTTGAAATAGGCGACGGCTTTGTATGCCAGCGCGACCCTGATTATGCCTATGCGGTATCGGGTTATACCTATCACCCTCTTTACCAGCGTGCTGAAATTGTAACTGATACGGACTATTACAAGGCTATGCAGCTTGACCCGAATATGTCCTTCAGAGCAAATGCAGTAAGACCTGTAAAGAAGCTCTGGGAGGAACAGTCCAACTTTGTGAACACCACCATCGTGCAGACATACGGCGAGGATTGTGCAATTTTCCCGTTCTCTGCTGAAAATGACGAGGAATGGTCGCTTGAAACCGCGGAAGAAACAGGACAGTTCGGAATTATCGTTGAAGCCTCAAAGGTACGCTATGACGGTGTAACTCCCTATTACAGCCGTGTAATTGCAGCGGGAAGTGAATCACTTTTTACAAGCACCTTCCTCTCCGCTACCAACTATAACAACGCAGAGGTTGCAATTTCAATCTTCAATACAATTTCGGGTAATGCAGGCGAAAGTATTACAATCACTCCCAAATCCTTCACTGCAACCACCTATGAAATTCAGGCTTCCCAGCAGTACGGTATTGGTATTACTTTTGCTGTTGTAATTCCTGTAATTATCATTGTTGCAGGTATTATCGTCTGGGTACGCAGAAAGAGATTATAATATGAGCAAAAACAAGCAGATTTTAATTTTTTCGGGCATCGGTCTTGCGGTACTGGGCGGCGTTACGGCAGTTTTAATGCTTACCGCCCCCGAAAAGCCGTCGGAAACACCCGAGGATGAAACAGTCACCGAGGAGATTGACGAAAGTCTTATTCTTACAGAAAAGGCAGCGGCGGACGTTGTTTCCGTCCATGTTGTCAATTCCTCAGATGAATATGACATCGTAAAGGACGGCGACGGCTGGACAATAAGCGGACTTGAAGGTGCATCGGTACTTTCCGACAGCCTCGGAAGCCTTGTGTCCAATGTTTCGGCGATGACTGCTGACCGTCTGGTAGAGGAAAACGCCGCAGACCTGACAAAATACGGTCTTACGGCACCTGCAGCAGTGGTTACCGTTGATTTCGGCGGTGAAAGCTATTCCTTCAACGTAGGAAATGAAACTCCCGCTTCGGAAAGCACGGTTTATTTCTCCGAAAAGGACAGCGCAACGGTTTATACCTATAAATCCTCAAAGCTTTCGGGATTCCTGAAAGGCAGACTTTCTTACGTTGACACAGCGGCAATGCCTGCTTACGACCAGTCAACAGGCGAAGAGGTCCTGAAATTCACAATAGAGCGTGCAGACCTTGAAAAGCCTATTGTGATTGAAACTCTTCCTACTCCCGGCGAGGACGAGATAGCAGTATTCTCCTACGAGCTTACCAGCCCCTACAACGCCTATGTTGACCTTACCAATGCGCCTAACTTTATTTACAGCCTTTTCGGGCTTACAGCAAAAGAGGTTGCGTGGTACGGCATGGAGGACAGGGATTATGAGCTTTCGGGTATCAATAACCCAAACTGCATCTTTACCCTGGAGACCAATGTAAAGACCTATACCATTACTCTCGGTAACGCCGTTGCTGAAGAGGTAGCGGATGAAAACGGAAACGTCACAACTCAGGTAGCGGGATTCTATGGTATGTCCAGTGAAGTTCCGGACACGCTTTTCCTGTTCAGCGCAGAAGATATACCTGCATTCTCCGTTCAGGCGGAATCGATAATATCCCGTCTTTTCCTCATGCCCTATATCTACTCCCTTGAATTGGTGGAATATTCCGACAGCAAGGGTCAGAGCTTCACCTTAGGTTTTGAGACAATAAAGTCGGAGACTGAGGACGGCACGGACGTTCATAACCATTATCTTAACGGTGAGCTTCATGATGAGCAGCAGGTCAAGAATATGTATCAGTATCTTATTGCTGCGTCGGGAGATGAAACCTATTTTGAGGAAGAAAAGGGCGAGCTTCTCGCAACAGTGACATATAATTATGTTGATAAGGCGGAAGGCGCAGACGTTGTAAGCTTTTACAGCTCAGACACCGACAGAAGTGTGATTATCAACGTGAACGGCAGCAATCTGTTCAAAACAAAGCAGATTTATATAAATCAGCTTTATTCCAACGTTGAAAGCTTCCTCAGCGGCGGAGAAATTATCCTCACCTATTGATTTCCTATGTGATTTATGGTATGATAATAACAACAATATGATTTAAGTGAATAACAGGAGGTTTAGTAAGATGGCAGAAAGCTTTTTAATGTATAAAGGATTTCCCCTTGTAAGAAAGAACAAGGATATTTATTACGGCCACATGGGCGACGAGCTTGTGGCAAATATCAGAGTTATCTCCACCCATAAGGAGGGAGAGCTTGACGTAGCGGATAAGGTAAAGGTAATTCTTATGCGCACTGCAAAGGATATCGACCCCAAGGATATGGTCGTAAAGACCAGCGACAGAAACAGTCTTTACGAAGCTCTTGACGTTGCGAATATCTGGCTTACACGATAATAGCAAAACCCCGCAGAAAACTGCGGGGTTTGATTTTTAAGCGTCGGTATTATTCAGCTTCGGCTGTGGCAGCAGCTGCACGTTTGTCTGCAATAAGATTGTTGAGGTATTCGTCAAGGTCACCCTTTTCATAATCTGCGGGAACTTCAAAAACGCTGTCATCAACGGTGTTGTCTATACGCGTCACATAGGTGGGGATTCCGCCTGCAACTACGATTTCAAGTGCGTCTGTTTCTTGATTGAAATAATATTCAGAGGTATTTCCCTTGCTGTCGGTGGTGGATTCGTAGTTATAGGTCTTGCCCTCAAATTCTTTAACGCCTTTGTCATATTTGTAAGAGGAAACGTCCCAGATATCAAGTTTTAGAAGATTGCTTTCAACCACATCGGTGGTAGTGGTTATAGGAAGCTCGTTTCTGATATAGGCAATTTTTTCGTGGTGTACGACATAGTACATATTTGTACCGTCATAGATTGTATTATCTGAAGCTCCCGTATAATCAGCAGAGGTAAAGGCGATAGTATCCTTGTCCTTTATATAAAGACCGGCGGTGGAAACGCCGTCCTCTGTTCTGGTTTCAACCTCATAGGTCAGAGGAAAGCTTCTTCTTGTTTCAAGATATTTTACAAAAAGCGGAATTTTTCCCTTGAGATATTCAAGTGCCTCAGCAGTGGTATCGGGTGCTTCGGGTGCCTGATAGGCAACAGTAGTCTGCTGTGCTTCAGGAGCAGTTGTGGTAGTAGTGGTATTTTTTTCACCGTCATTGCTGCAGCCTGCCGCTGTTAAAACGAGAGCTGCCGCGAGAAACGACATAATTATTTTCTTCATGTTTTTTAGTTTCCTTTCCTTTTCTGAAAGAGCAGTTTATCAGCCCACAATAAAGAAGTCCCGCCTTTTGTGGATTTAGTTTCGTAAAAAAGCTGAAAAGCAGGTGAAAAAAGCGTGTCAAGCAAAAACGGGCAGAGAAAATCCGCCCGTGGTGTCATTATTATTCGCAGTCGCAGCAGTGGTCGCAGTGGTCTTCGATAACGCCCACAAAAGGAGTGGGGTCAACGCCCTGACGCTGGTAATAGTCTGCAACAGCGGACTTTACAGCCTGTTCTGCGAGAACAGAGCAATGGATTTTTGCAGGCGGAAGTCCGTCAAGAGCTTCAACAACTGCACGGTTTGTAAGCTTTAAAGCTTCATCAAGGGGCTTGCCCTTAATCATTTCCGTAGCGATGGAGGAGGTTGCAATAGCTGCGCCGCAGCCGAAGGTCTTGAACTTTACGTCAGCGATTGTGTTGTTTTCGATTTTAAGATACATTTTCATGATATCTCCGCATTTTGCGTTACCTACCTCGCCTACGCCGTTAGCGTCAGCAAGCTCGCCTACATTGCGGGGATTTGCGAAATGATCCATAACCTTTTCTGAATATACCATTTGTAATATCTTCCTTTCGTATAACCTGATGTTTATTTAATTTTAAAAGTTTCGCCTTTTAAGATGTGCTCCCAGAGAGGAGACATGGAGCGGAGCTTTTCGATAATCTGGGGGAGAACGGTGAGAAGCTCGTCAATTTCCTCATCTGTGGTGTATTCGGACATGGAAATTCTGAGAGAGCCATGAGCGATTTCGTGGGGCAGACCGATAGAGAGAAGAACGTGAGAGGGGTCAAGGGAGCCTGAGGTGCAGGCAGAACCGCTGGAAGCGGCAATACCCTTTAAATCCAGCTGGAGGAGGAGAGCCTCGCCCTCAACACCTTCAAAGGAGAAATTCACGTTGCCGCAGAGACGCTTTTCGCGGTCGCCGTTAAGGTGAACACGGTCGATTTTTGAAAGCTCGTCGATAATTCTGTCCTGATACTTTTTAAGCTTTGCATTCTTCTCGTCGATAGCCTTTTCCGCTTCGGTAAGAGCTGTTGCAAGGCCAACGATACCTGCGATATTTTCTGTGCCTGCGCGTCTGCCGCTTTCCTGAGCGCCGCCCTCGATATAGGGAGCAAGGCGGAGTTTCTTGCTTACATAGAGAAGTCCTACGCCCTTGGGAGCGTGGATTTTGTGACCTGAAAGGGAGAGCATATCAATATTCTGTTCAGCCACATTGATATGAACATTGCCAACAGCCTGAACTGCGTCGGTGTGGAAATAAACGCCCTTTTCACGGCAGATTGCGCCGATTTCTGAAATGGGCTGGATTGTACCGATTTCGTTGTTGGCATACATGATTGAAACGAGAGCTGTATCCTCACGAATAGCATTCTTGACATCCTCGGCCTTAACTATACCGTTTTCGTAAACAGGGAGATAAGTAACCTCAAAGCCTTCCTTTTCAAGACTTTCCATGCAGTGGAGCACAGCGTGGTGTTCAAAAACAGAGGTGATTAAGTGCTTCTTGCCCTTTTTCGCCATAGCGTGAGCAGTGCACTTTATAGCCCAGTTGTCGCTTTCGCTGCCGCCGCCTGTAAAAAAGATTTCACGGGGTTCACAGCCGAGAGCCTCGGCGCACTGTGCGCGCGCCTGAGTCAGTGCAATTGCGCTCTGACGTCCCAGTGTGTAGATAGAAGAAGCGTTTCCGTACCCTTCTTTAAGCCACGGGAGCATAGCTTCAAAGACGCTGTCGCTTATTTTTGTGGTAGCGGCATTGTCAAGATAAATTTTAGTCTGGAGCATTTATGTCAATCCTTCCTTTTGCAAAGTAAAATCTACCGATTTAGTGTACATTCGTATTATATACCTTTTTTGTATAAATATCAAGAGGTTTTCGCTATTTTTTTCACAAAAGCGCTGTTTATCTGCTGTAAATCTGCGGCAATACCCTCAGAAAAGCTAAAAATTGCCTTATATATTGACAAAATGTGATGAAAACATTATAATAATAGCAGGGAATTTCTTTCCCTTGTATTTTATTTTTGAAAGGAAACTCGTATTATGAAATTCTGTTCCAAGTGCGGCACTCAGTGCGAAGACGCAGCTAACGTATGTCAGGCTTGCGGCACACCCTTTACAGCTCCCGCAGCTCCTGTATACATAGCAGACCCCAGCGACCATACCGCTGAATTTGACCCCAAGGATATTTCCGACAACAAGGTTGTAGCTATGCTTCCTTACCTTCTCGGTGTTGCAGGACTTATCATAGCAATCCTTCTTGCAGGTACATCCAAGTATGTTCAGTTCCACGTACGCACCTGCCTCAAGTTCACAGTAGTTGAAGCTCTTCTTGTTTTCGTGAACATTGTTCCCATTTTAGGTCAGATTGCTTACGTTGTATGTACAATCATCTGCGTAGTTCTCAGAATTATCGCTTTCTTCCAGATCTGCAACGGCAAGGCTAAGGACCCTGCTATTATCAGTAAGTTAGGTTTCTTAAAGTAATAACAGGCAAATACATACAAACGGGCGGTCATCAGGGTGTCCGCCATATAGAAGTTTTTAATCCCGCCGTTTCTTAACGGCGGGATTAATCATTTCTTATAAAAGGCGGGAACTGCCCAAAGGGGCTCCCTTTTGACCGCCGGTTTTATTATGAATAGATTATTACCGTCTTATTTTGTTTTTGGCTTTCTGCCTGTAAGAAATTCTATTGAACGCTCGATAGAGGTTCTTACGTGCTCCATTTCAGGAGTGTGGAGCTTGCCCGCATTGCGGTAGTCGAAGCTGTTGCAGAAATCGTTGACGTCGCTGTTGAGCTGCTTCATGTAATTTGTAACAAGCTCGTCGAGAGCGTCGGTAAATTCTGTGAGGTCACCCTTCTGGAGCTTTTCGTTTGCCTTTTCCATAAGCATATTGTAATGGGGTACGCAGATATACTCCTGCGCCTTGAACAGCTTCTTGAAGCCGGGGTCCTTTACAAACATGGTAAAGACCGTTTCCAGCATGTGGTTAACACCCCATTCAACCTTGCTGCACACAAAGCAGGTTTCTTCCATTTCTGCCGCCTTTTTTGCCTTCTTCTGCTTTGCGCTGTTCTTGAAGATAAGCGCCTTCTTGTCGAAAATATTGGTACGTGCGGTTTCAAGGTATGTATTAAGCATAAGCGCAAGGGAGAGGCGGTTGTTCTGCTGTAAAAGCATTTCATAATGAGTAAAGCAGAAGCCCAGCTCGTTGGTTTCCATTCTTACATCAGGCTCCATCATAGCCGCACCCATGATATATTCACTGATATGTTCTTCAACGGTGTTTCTCATGGCACAGATAGGACAGCCGCAGCGTGGCTCAAAGACTTCGTTAACGGGAATTGTTAAAATACTTTCTCTCATAAGGTTTTTTCCTCTATTTTCATAAAATTTTCATAACGTAGTGTTGAAATTATACTTAAATTGTATTATAATAAAAAGAAATAATCAAGAGTTTTGCGAAAATTTTTCATTTTCGGCGAAATTTTGTGTAAAATACATAACAGGCAGGTCATTTTTTTGATAAAAGAGTACTCAATAAAAACCGATACCCTTAATTTGCTTCAGACTCTGGAGGGCGGGCAGGCATTCCGCTGGTCCCACGACGATAACGGTATTTTTTCGGGAATAGCGGGCGGAAGGCTTTTAAAGCTCCGACAGGACAGCGATGGTATTACTTTTCTCGATATTCAAGAGGAGGATATACCCCGCTGGCTGGAATATTTCGATATGCAGACCGACTACGGCGGAATTATCGACCGCTTTTCTGCCGATGAGACCCTGAGGCTTGCGGCAGGGGAGAACAGGGGACTGCGCATACTGCGGCAGGAGCCCTTTGAAACTCTTATAAGCTTTATAATTTCCCAGAACAACAATATCCCCAGAATAAAGGGCATAATTTCGCGGCTTTGTGAAACCTTCGGCGAAAAATGCGGTGACAGCTATGCATTCCCTGAGGCGAAGCGGCTTGCGTCAGCAACGGAAGAGGAGCTTTCGCCCCTGCGCGCAGGTTTCCGCAACCGTTATATTCTCGACGCGGCAAGAAAAACCGCAGAGGGAGCTGTAAACCTCGGCGGGATTTATGATATGACCTATGATGAGGGAAAAGAGGAGCTTAAAAAAATCGTGGGCGTCGGAGATAAGGTGGCGGACTGCGTACTGCTGTTTGCTTATCACAAGACAGAAGCCTTCCCCATGGATGTGTGGATCAAAAGGGTGGTTGCGGAGTATTATCCCGAAGGACTCCCCGAATGTATGGGTGAATACAAGGGTATTGCACAGCAGTATCTTTTTGAATATTTCAGAAATCAAGGAAAGTAAGAGGATTTATTATGTTTTGTAATAATTGCGGAAAATTTGTTGAAAACGGTGCGGTTTTCTGCACCAACTGCGGAAAGAAAATGGAAACACCTCCCGCTGTAACAGAAGCGGAGCAGGCGGCTGAAGCTATGGCACAGGAAAGCACACCCGTTCAGGAAAATATACCTGTTCAGGAGCCTGCACCTGCCTATGAAGCTCCCCGCGCAGAGCAGACCAACGTCGGTGCTTACGAAAGCACCACATACGTTCCCCCTGTTATGCCTGAGATGAACAAATATATGAATGAACCTGAAAAAACCTACTTCGGAAAAGGCGCACTTGCGTTCTGCCTTGTGATAATCGGACTTCTTTCCATTTCCACAGGTGTTTTTGCAGGATTGTACTTTTCAATGATATAAACTATGAGTATAAAAGCACGCAATAATTTACGATATGTAAAATATATTATAATAATAGCCGTTGCGGTCGGAGCCGGAATTTTTCTGGGCAGGTTCATTACCGACTACAAGACGCAGTATCTGCTCAGCCGTGAGTTCTGCGGCAGCTATCGGGGTATTGACGTATATAAATGCGGCGAAATCAATGCCGATAACTTTGTAGGCCATGCATATATGCTGGAGCAGGCGCCCGATGTACTGACAGAGTGCTGCACGGAAATGTATTTTACAGGCGGCGACCTTTCTGTGCCCGTGGTAGGGCAGAAAAACAGGAAAGCGCTGGGGCTGACACAGGATTCCACAATTTATATTTCCACCGATACTTTTAACGTTGACGTAGTTTATCACGAGCTTTTCCATGCCTACGATAATGTGAACGGCAAGCTTTCGGAAAGCAGTGAATTTCAGCAGATTTATTACCGTGAGAGTGACAAGGTGTTTTTTGAAGCGGTGGATGAGGATTCTAATTATGCGGAATTCTTTGCAGCGGCAGGTGCGGCATATCTTCTCGAACCCGAGGTTCTGGAGGCGGCCGCGCCCCTTACATACGAGTATATCTATAATCTTTTAGGCGAATAAGTGTATAATTATACTGAAAGTATAAGAAAAGGAACGATTATGGTTAATCTTGGAAACGAATGGGACAGCCTTTTAGCGGGTGAGTTTGAGAAACCCTATTATCTTCAGCTCCGCAGTTTTCTGAAAGCTGAATACAATTCGTACACAATTTACCCCGGCATGTACGATATTTTCAATGCGCTGAAAATCACTTCCTACAACAATGTGAAGGCGGTAATCCTCGGACAGGATCCCTATCATGAGCCGGGACAGGCTCATGGTCTTGCATTTTCCGTAAAAGACGGGATAGCTCTTCCGCCATCGCTTAAAAATATCTACAAGGAGCTTAATACGGATTTAGGTCTGCCGATTCCCGAAAAGGGCGACCTTACCAAATGGGCGGAGCAGGGAGTTCTGCTTCTGAACACTGCTCTCACGGTACGCAGAGGTCAGGCGAATAGTCACAGAGGAAAAGGATGGGAGATTTTTACAGACCGTATAATCGAAATCATGAACGAGAGAGAAAAACCTGTGGTATTTATCCTCTGGGGTGCGAACGCAAGAGCCAAAACAGCGCTGATAACCAATCCCGTACATAAGGTGCTTACCTGTGCACATCCCAGTCCGCTTTCAGCCCACAACGGCTTTTTCGGCTGCCGTCATTTCTCAAAATGCAACGAATTTCTGAAAGCAAACGGGATTGAGGAGATAGACTGGAGCTTATAAAACGATGCCTTACTGTCGCATAGAAGCTGTAATCCCGCTGTTCTGCAACTGCGGGATTAACTGTTTCCCATAAAAAACAATCCTGATATATAAATAAATTAAAAAAAGTATTGTAATTTCGGGTCGCTTTATGGTATAATGTAATGTGGTATTTTGTTTAATCTACGGGAAAGGAACAAAAGAGATGGACGAACAGATAATTTACGGGCGCAACGCGGTGACGGAAGCATTGCTTTCGGGGAAACCTGTTGACACCGTTTATATACAGAAGGGCGCAAAGGGTCTGGGAAAAATCATATCCCTTGCCAAAGAAGCAGGCGCGGTCGTAAAAGACGCAGGCGATGAAAAACTCAACACGCTTTCCGAGGGCGGAAAGCACGGAGGAGTTGCGGCGGTTCTGGCGGCGGCGGAATATGCCACGGTTGAGGATTTGCTGAAGGTTGCCGAGGAAAAAGGCGAACCGCCTTTCCTGGTTATTGCCGATGAAATCCAGGACCCCCATAATCTGGGCGCACTTATACGTACCGCAGAGGCAGCAGGCGCACACGGAATTATTATTCCAAAGCGCAGAAGCGCAGGTCTTACCGCTACGGTTTTCAAGACCTCGGCCGGTGCGGCGAACTGGTTAAAGGTTGCGAGGGTTTCAAACCTCGTTGAAACAATAAATGAGCTTAAAAAGAAAAATATCTGGGTCTATGGCGCAGAGGCAGACGGCGAGCCCTTCCACAAGGCTAATTTAAGCGGTGCGGTTGCGCTGGTTATCGGCTCCGAAGGCTTCGGGCTGGGCAGACTGGTGCGCGAAAGCTGCGACATGATTTTATCCATAGATATGTATGGAAAGGTAAATTCACTGAATGCGTCCGTAAGCGGCGGCATTCTTATGTATGAGGTTGTAAGACACAGGAGATAGGAGGTGACGGCATGGCTAAATTATCTCTTGACGATATTCTTGCTGAAATTGATGAAAAGCGGAAAAGCGACGACGGAAAAGAATCTTCGCTTAAATTCGATGACATTGATATAGACGATATACTGGGTGATACTCTCGGAAGAAAGCGTAAAAAGCCCACAAATGAAGATATCCGTTTTGAAAAGCGCAAGGCAGACCGACAGGCTAAGGAAGAAGCCGCAAAGCGTGAAGCTGAGGAAAAGGAACGCCAGAGGGAAGAACAGCGCAGACAAAAGGCGGAAAAGGAACGGCTTGCCGCTGAGGAGCGCGACAGAAAGCTGAAAGAAGAAGCCGAGGCCAAGCGCAAGGCTGCGGAAGAGGCATTGAAAAAGCGCCAGGCAGAACTTGCTGAACGTCAGCGCCGCGAAGAAATGAAGCAGCGCAAGGCTGCCGAGGAAGCGGCGGAAAAACTGCGCCTTAAGGAGGAAGCGGAAAAGCGCAAGGCGGAAGAAGCCGCGAGAATTGCCGCCCTCGCCGCAGAGGAGCAGGAAGCGGCACGCAAGGAAGCTGAAAGACTCCGCAGGGAGGAAGAAGAATCCGAAAAGCGCTTTGCCACAAAGAGTATTATATTTGAAGAAGCGCCCATAGAGCTCCCGAAAATCGAAGAAGAGTCCGAAGACGCCGCCCCCGCACCTGCAACGGCAGAGGAACTGGAAAAGGAAAAGGAGCTCCGCCAGAATAAGGTGGAAACCGAAGCGCAGAAGCGGCTTGAAAGAGAAATTGCCCTTGGCGACGATGACCCCGACGACTTCCTTTCCGCATTTAATCCTTATGACAGAGGAGAAAAGACAGGCTTTACGCAGATTATCGAAACAATCCCCGCGAAGCAGCTTTCTGGCGACACCGTAGGTATTGCGGGCGATGATTTAAAGGAGCTTGTAAAGAAGAATACAAACGTCAGCGATAAGTCCGTAGAGGAGATTATCGCAGGCGAGACCATGATAATGCCCGACTTTACGGTGCCTGAGCATAAGCCGTCAATCGACCTTGACAAAACCTTTGTGCTAGGCGACAGCTTCGGCGGAGATACCGCAGAAATCAGTAACCCCTATAACCCCGATGTGAATTTCCAGGGTGATACTGCGGAAATTTTCAAAGAGGAAAAACCGCAGAAAACAGCGGAAATCCCCGCGGAGAAGAAATCGGGCGGAACGGTTGAATTACCGAAGAAGAAAAAGAGCGATGACCCGCTTATTGCTTCCATAAACAAGACTCTGGAGCAGAAAAGGCTGGACGATATAGCGGTTCAGTCGTCGCGCTCCGTTACCGAACAGCTTGAAAAGGCGTCGGCAGGCAGAACCCAGACCAACGGCTTCCTTATTGAGATAGACCGCCGTGCGGAAATGCCCAGAACGGGACATATTCCTGTTTCTGACCCTGTTGTGGGTGAGCAGAAGATGAAATCACTCGCCACGAAACGCAAGCGCAGGATTACCGATTTCGTTCTTGAGGATATCACCGATGATGATGATTTTGATTACAGCGACGGCGACGATGACGGTTTTGACATAACCGACGATGATGGACAGATATGGCAGGACCTTACCGAAACTCATAAGAGCTTAAAGCTGAGATTC
Organism: Ruminiclostridium sp.; assembly: GCA_017472865.1. GTDB lineage: Bacteria > Bacillota > Clostridia > Oscillospirales > Ruminococcaceae > Ruminiclostridium_E. The sequence goes on from JAFUNV010000217.1 coordinate 31,876, forward strand.
GTACTGCTCCTGATACTTACGCTGTTCCTCGGAGCTGTTACCATTATTCAGGAACTGGGCGTTCATATCAATTTCAGTCTTTTCGGCGCAGAAATCAACTTCTTGGATAAGAGATACTACACTGATGGCTTTATTTATCTTAATCTGATTACAGGCGTAGCAGGAATGGGACTTTGCAGCTCTGCCATTACAAGCGGCATTTCAAAGCTGTTCAGAGGCAAGGCCGACTGCGACAGCATGGTTTCGCTAAGCTGTCTGCTGTCTCTGCTTGGTGCGGTGCTGCATCTTTCCAACACAGACTATCTCCAGCGCAGCATGGCGTTTATCTTCGTGGCGGTAGCTCTTGTGGCTCTGCTTTTCAACACTCTTGGAAAGCTCAGCATGATTTCCCGTGCGAGAAAGAATTTCCGATTCATCTCCGCCGACGAAAACCGCTATTATGCGGATATGGTAGAGGGTGAAAGCGAAATAGGCGCATTTACAAAGGGCGTAGTAACTCAGCTTCCTGTACTTGTGACAATGCGTAAGACAGAGTATCTCACTGACTTTTTAAGAAAAAGCTACTGTGAGGACAAGGCAGACAGAATTTCCCGGTTCTTAGCGCCGTTCTCCCTTGTTGTGGGGGTAATTCTCGGTGTTCTCACCTACTTCATACCCAACAGCGTAGAAGGCATGAGCAATAACATTTACTGGGCAAGCACTGTGGCTATCGGCTTTGTGTGTCTGTTCTCGCCCTTCTCAATCATGTTTATCGTAAACAATCCCCTCCGCCGTGCAACAAAATCCCTCTTACGAGGTGGAAGCACCGTTCTCGGTTACAGCACAGCAGAGGAATTCAGCGAGGCGAACTCCATAATCACTGACGTAGCCTCTATTTTCCCCGCTTCAAGCGTGGAATGTACAAACCTGAAGCCCTGCAGGCTTCAGAATTCCATCAACAATATTTCCCTTGACCAGGCGATTATTCTTGCCGCAAGCCTTGCAATAAAAAGCGGCTCAATCCTCTCCCGTCTTTTCTATGAAATGATAGGCGGAAAGGAAGAACTTATTGCGGATATCGACGGCTGTGTTTATGAGGATAATATGGGTGTTATGGGCTGGTATGAGAACAAGCGTCTTATTATGGGCAACCGCGAGCACATGAAGCACCACAGCATTAAGGTGCCCGAAATGAGCGCAATCGCAAAGTACTGCCGCAACGGCTCTGATGCGGTTTACCTTGCGGTAGGCGGCGAGCTTACGATTATTTTCTTCGTCCGTCTTACAGCAAACCCTAATATCAGAAACTGTCTCTGCGACCTTTCCGACCGTGGAGTATCGCTGATAGTAAAGACAACAGATTCTCTCGTAACGGCAGGAAAGATTGCTGACCTGTTTGACGTTGACCCCGAAAAAATCAAGGTTATAAACAGCGACCTTCACGGAATTTTCGGCGAATGCACAAAATATACCTCCCGCGGCTCGGGCGGTATCACCTGCAACGGCACATTCACCTCTTTCGGCCGTGCACTTCTGGCGTCAAAGAAGCTGGTCAAGGACGTAAATCTGTCACAGACGGTAATGCTTGCAGGCATATTCTTAGCGGCGGTGCTGGGCGCAATTTTCGCCCTGTCCGTAAAGACTATGGTATTCTCCCCCGCGGTAATTATTATTTATAATCTCTTCTGGATGCTGCCCGTTTTACTGGTTCAGGCGTTCAGAAAATACTGACAGAAAAGTTCAACCCCGCAGTTGTAAGGCTGCGGGGTTGGCTGTTTATTACAGAAGAATTTTACAGATTTTTGTTTCGGCGCAGATATAACCTGCCTTGAAATGCTCGACGCTGCTTATGTAGGTTATTATATCGTGACAAAGCTCCATTTCTTTCACCAGAGCCAGACATTCTTCACCGCATTTTTCTTTCAGTTCTTCCAGAAGTATATCATAATCCTGCTTCATGTTTCTTATGCCTGCGTTGTCTATATTCAGCTTTCCGCTGATTCTCAATTCGTTGAATGCTTTCAATGCACGGTTTTCTTGTCTTATACTCATTTTTGTCCTCCTTTTATTCGTTTTAATCAGATATATTTAATATTATATCCTGTTTAACTGAATATGTCAATAATTTTTGCTACTCAAACCGAATAAAAATATATATTTGTGGTGTACAATTATACATGAAATGGCGGTGAGAGCAATGAATGAAAAGTTTGCGGAGAGATTATCTCAGCTCAGGTCAAATATTGGCGTATCGGCAAGAGAAATAAGCTTGTCTATCGGTCAGAGTCCCGGCTATATAAACAATATTGAAAACAAGAAAAATCTTCCTTCTATGACAGCTTTTTTCGATATATGCGATTATTTCAAAATTTCTCCTATGGAATTTTTTGACTATGAAACGGAAAACCCGAAGCTGTCCAGAGAGCTTATAACCGAGCTGCGTAAGCTGGATTACCGTGAAACGGGACATATCCTTGAAATAGTCAAGGATATAAACAGGAAGAAATAAAGTATTTTCTGCATAAAAATAAGGGTATCGGGAAGGGGCTTCCTTCCTGATACCCTTATTGAGGTTGTAAGCTTATTCTGCGGCAGCGTCACCTTCAACGTCGGCTAATAAAGCAGACATGTCGGTGATTGTGTAATCTGCAGGAACTTCGTAAACGCTTTCGTCAACGTTGTGGTCAAAGAAAGTCATTTCCATAGCGATACCGCCGCTTACAAGGTACTTGATTTCCTTTGTGTCCTTGTCGGCATAAACGATAATCTGACCTGCTTCTGCGGTGTTGATTTTTTCAAAGAGGTATTCTGTGCCGTTGTATTCCTCTGTACCTGTTTCGTAGGTTGCTGTTGCGGCGTCGAAGGCAGGAGTCATGGAAGAAGCCATGGAGTCTGCCATTTCAGCAGCCTCTTCCTCGCTGAGTGCCATTGTAATAGCTGTCTTTTCAGCGGCGCTTACGATATAGTAGGTGTTGTCCTTCATGATGATATCGCTGGCAACGCCGTCGGTAGAGGTCTTTACGGCAATCTTATCGAGAGAGGTCATATAAACCTCCATAACAACTTCGGAAGGTGTGCCTGTACCGTAAAGGTCAGCGGAGTAGGTAAAGCCGTTTCTTACGGGAACCTGACCGCTTTCGTACATATAATCAGCGTAGATAGGCGCATTAGCCTTGAGTGTTTCGATAAATGCAGTGGTTTCTTCTGTAAGGACAGAGGTTGTTTCAACGTCTGCGTCAGCGGCGGAATCATCGGAATCAGCGCTGTTGTCAGCGGCAGCGTCGCCCTGTGCGGCAGTTGTTGTGGTTGCTGCTGCGTCGTCAGTGTCCTTGGAGCAGCCTGCAGCTGTCATAACCATAGCGGCTAAAATAATTGATAAAAACTTTTTCATTGTGATTTCTCTCCTATAAATTATTTTTGAATTTTATGATATGTAAATATCATTTACTACATTATACTTGTTTTTGCGCCTTTTGTCAACTGTAATTATGTATAAACCAATTCAGTTACAGCGGTGCAATGTTGTTACTTTTACACATTATTACAACTCAGTAAATAAAATTTACAATCATCTTCATTGACAAAACGCGCTGACAGTAATATAATAATAGTATTAACAGTGAAAGGATAAATATATGGCTAATAATAAAGGTAAATATACAAGTATCGGCGGACAGGCTCTGCTTGAAGGAATCATGATGAAGGGTCCGAAGAAGACCGCAATGGCTGTACGTCACGTAAGCGGTCAGATACTGACAGAGGAAACGGACGCGGCGCCGAAGAAGTGGTACAATAAAGTGCCCTTTATCCGCGGTACGGCGAATTTTGTAGGCCAGCTTCTTGAGGGCTACAAGTATATAACCCGCTCGGCAGAGCTTTCGGGTATGATGGACGAGGAGGACGGCGAGGAGCTTTCAAAGTTTGAAAAATGGCTCAACGACAAGTTTGCGGACAAGCTCCCGAAGCTGGTAGACGCGATAATGGTAATCATGACGGTTATCATGTTTGCGGCAATGTTCGTGGTGTTCTTTTTTGTTCCCACATGGATTTTCTCGCTTATACAGCACCTTTTCGGCGAAATTGACATTTCCGCCTTCCAGTCCCTTATCGAGGGCGTGCTGAAAATGATACTATTCGTGGTTTATATGTGGCTGGTGGCGGTTCTCATGAAGGATATCCGCCGCACCTATGAATACCACGGAGCAGAGCACAAGACCATAGCCTGCTACGAGGCAAAGCTGCCGCTTACGGTGGAGAATGTTAAGATTCAGAAGCGTTTTCACCCCAGATGCGGTACAAGCTTTATTTTCCTTGTGCTTTTTATAAGTATTCTTGTGTATTCGGTCTTCCCTATTACAAATGAAATGTTCATGACGAATTTTGCGGTAACCGAGGGTGTAGCAATGATACTCCGTACCGTCTGCAAGCTGCTTTTACTGCCTGTTATTGTGGGAATTTCCTACGAGGTTATAAAAATTGCGGGCAAATACGACAATATTGTAACAAGAATTATTTCTGCTCCCGGACTTTGTCTCCAGCGTCTTACCACAAGAGAGCCTGATAAGCACCAGATTGAGGTTGCCATTGAGGCGATGAAGCTTGTAATCCCCGAAAACGGCGAGGATATGCAATGAACGGCAGAGAGGCTGTAAAAAGGATTGCGGAAATGCTCCGAAAAGTGGAGGTTTTTGACCCTGATTTTGAAGCAGGCGAGATTGTCCGCGAGGTAAGCGGCAGCCACCCCTTATTTCTGAACGAAATTGCTGATGAGCAGTGGCGGAGAATGGCAGAAATTACCGAAAAAAGAGCAACGGGCTATCCGCTTCAGTATATTTTCGGCAGCTGGGAATTTTACGGATATGATTTTTATGTAGGCGAGGGTGTGCTTATTCCGCGCCCCGAAACAGAGCTGCTTATAGATATTGCTAAAAAAAGGCTGAACAAAAACAGCATAATTCTCGACCTGTGCAGCGGTTCGGGCTGTATACCCATAGCCTGCGCCAAGGAAACAGGCTGCAAGGCTTATGCAGTGGAGCTTTACGAAAAAGCATATTCTTATCTTGAAAGAAATATCGCCCGCAACAGTGCTGATGTAAGGGCAATTCAGGGCGACGCCCTGGACAATTCTCATTTTGAGGGTGTCAGCTTCGATGGTATTTTCTCAAACCCGCCCTATCTTACGGGCGAGGAGATGGATAAGCTTCAGCGGGAGGTGCGTTACGAGCCTGAAACGGCGCTTTTCGGCGGCGAGGACGGGCTGGATTTCTACCGACAGCTTTTCAGCCTTTGGAAAAGCCGCATAAAGAAGGGCGGATTTTTCGCGGTTGAGGTAGGCGACGGTCAGGGTGAAGCTGTGCGCGTACTTATGGAAGAGGCAGGCTTCACGGCAGAGATTATAAAGGACTATCAGGGTATAGGCAGGGTAGTGGTCGGAAATATATAAAGAGGTGTTCGTCCGAACGCCTCTTTTTGTGCATGAAGGGTGTAAAAAACGGAATTTTCTGTTAAAAAATAATCATAATAAAAGAAAAAGTATAAAAAATTACTTGCAATATCTGCGATTTTATAGTATAATAGATTGGATAATAGGCTTAGTGTTTCTTTAAGCCGACAAAAAACGAAAGGACAGGTCGTCATGGATATAAAAACTCTGGACCATTTATGCGGGCTTTCAAAGCTCAATTACACAGCGGAAGAACAGGAAAAGACAATCGCACAGATGTCTGATATCATAAATCTTATGGACACCATAAAGGAATTTGACATCAGCTACGACGACACAAAGGATAAGAACGAAATCGCCTATGACGATTTGAGAAAGGACGAGGCAAAGCCCTCCTTTGATACCGAAAAGCTTCAGCAGAACACCCAGCCCCGCGACAACTGCTATGTTGTACCGAAGATGATGGAGTAAAACGGAACGTTTTACTTAGTGAAAAATGAATGATTAATAATGAATAATTGTGGTATCGGCTTCGCCGATGGTTTTAAATATTTAAAGCCGCAATTGTTTTTCGCTTGAAAGGACAATATAAAAATGGACTTAAAGAATATTACAGTGGCTTCGCTGCGTAAGATGCTGGACAGCAAGGAAATCGGCGCGGCGGAAGCAGCAAAGGAATTTATCGACGGGATAAAGGCGAAGGACGGCGAAATCCTCTCCTATATCACCGTTACCGAGGAAGAAGCTATGGCTTCAGCGGCTGAAGCACAGAAGCTTATCGACGACGGAAAGGGAGGCGCACTCACAGGTATTCCTCTTGCAATCAAGGATAATATCTGCACCGACGGCGTAAAGACCACCTGCTCTTCAAGAATGCTTGAAAATTTCGTACCGCCCTACGACGCTACGGTTATTGAAAAGCTCAAGGCGGAAAATTATGTAATGCTGGGCAAGACCTCTATGGACGAGTTTGCTATGGGCGGTTCCAACCAGACCAGTGCATTTGCAAAGACGAAGAATCCTTACAATACAGAATGTGTACCGGGCGGCTCCTCGGGCGGTTCTGCGGCGGCAGTTTCCGCAGGTCTCTGCGCGGCGGCTCTCGGTTCCGATACAGGCGGTTCTATCCGTCAGCCCGCTTCATTCTGTGGTGTTACAGGCTTAAAGCCCACCTACGGACGGGTTTCCCGTTATGGTCTTGTAGCTTTCGCAAGCTCCCTTGACCAGATAGGACCTATCGCACGTACCGCCGAGGACTGTGGTATTATTCTCAACGCCATTGCAGGTGTTGACCCCCACGATGCAACCAGCAAGAATGTACCTTTTACAGATTTCAACGAAAAGCTTGGTATGTCCGTAAAGGGTATGAAGATTGCGCTCCCCAAGGAATTTTACAGCGACGCTGTTGACGAGG
>JAFUNV010000218.1 GCA_017472865.1 Ruminiclostridium sp.
GCTTACATTCGTTAAGCCCATGCCCTTATCGATGCTGTTACTGAATCCGCAGAGTGAATATTTGACCACATTGCCGCTTTCCTTATCGGTTATAATGACTCCGCATTCACAGTTATCATTTTCAGGGTTTCTGATAAACTGTGCAGTATAGTTTTCACCGTCTATGATATTGTTTTCTCTTCGCAGTACAAAATCAACCGTTACGGAATAATCGTCGCTGATTTCACCTGTCTTTATATCATATTTCCGCGAATAAAAATTAAAGGTTTCAGGCTCATAATAAGGATAGGAATAGATATAATCCCCGTCTATTCTTGCAAAAGGTCCTGCCGAGGATTCCCACGTAAGCCCCGTACTTGTCACCTTACCGCTTTTACGGTCATATAAGGACAGCTTATAATCCATATCTCCGAAGGCTAAATACCTTTCGCTAAGGTCGCAGATTTCAAGATAATAATATTCACTTACATAGATTTCGCTGAGTGTTAATGTATCAGTTTCAAGCATATATACTTTATTATCTGTCGTAAAGAATATATCGTCACCGTTCATGGCAAAAGGTATTCCTCTGTTTCCGATATAGCCGCCTTCCATTATTTCGAATGGCTCTCCGATTACCTCGTTATCCTTTACAGCATAAATCCTGTGAAACAGCGGAAAACGCTCCAGATAATATGGCAGGTGAAAACAGGTTTCAAACACTATCAGCCAGTCAACATATTCATTTCCCACATAAAAGGTATCATAATATACCTCGGTATAATTTCGGGCGCGCAGGTCTTCAAGCTCTTCTCCTGTGCATTTCTCCTCGACCTCGGTCTTAGCCAGTTCATAATCGTTGTATTCTGTGATATCGGCAGGCAAATCATAGCTTTTCAGACTTTCAAACAGTCCTGTATCAAGCGTTTTGCCAAGAACAAGCTCGGGGTCTTTTTCGGAATGCTCAGGGTAGAGGTTTCCATATTTATCATAGGGCATTCCGGGGAGTATCACCTGAACCTCAGCAGCAGCACCGTTCTGAAGCTGAAGCGCCGAACTTACTCCGTCAGCACTGTTTGCATACCACCAGTCCTCATAGCCTTTCGTTACAGTTATTTCATGAACCTGTTCGGTATCAAAATTTATGGCAATCTGCGGTACTGACAGCGGACAAAGGATTATATAATTCTCTTCAATGCGAATCCCCCATTTTTCAATGCAATCCTTATAATATGTATCAACATCAAAGGTCTTTTCCGTACCGTCTGAAACACGCTTCACCCGGAGCAACTGTTTGTCCGAAGCTTCATCATTGTAGGAATGAAACTCATAATCGCCCAACGTAAAACGATATTTGTCCTTTTGGGGCTCTATGCCTTCGTGATAAGCCATTTCGCCGCTTTTTATATCGTAAATCAGCTTATTTTCCCCTTTGTTATCCTGAAGAAGAATTGTATCACCCTCCAGGCGTGCCGCCGAATTTGTCATAGCGTTGAACTCAAGACCTGTATCAATACATTCACCCGTTCTTCTATTATAGAGATAAAGCAGTTCTGACAGATAGAAAAGCATATAACTTTCGTTAAGGTCGATAATACTCGCCTGGTTTACAATTTCTTCCGTCACAAATTCAGCACCGATATTCTCCGCTTCACCCGTGGTAAAATTATAGCGGATTATACCATCAAAGCCTGTGGGTAAGAATAAATCGTTGCCGTCATAATAGCAGTCATTATATGAATAATCACGCATCTTACCTGTGTTTTTTACAATCGCGCCATTCTTTACGGCAACTAAATCCACATAAGTGAAGTAATCACTCATTCCTTCAATATAGCCCACCTTAATAAGCCAGTCTGCACTCTCATTTCCTATGTAGTAAGGATAAATACGCACAGCTTCATCTTCAGCGATATTAAGCTCTTTTTTTAAATCATCATAATGTACAACCTTTTTCTCATCAATATAAAAATGAACCTTCTCCTCTGATAATTCGGGAGTTATAAAATCACATTGCGGCTCACTTCTGACAGTTGTTTCAGCAGGCGTAAAAGAGACCACTGTTGTCTGTTCTGCTGCCGCCACTTCAGTAGTTACACTCTGTGTTGTTGTAATTGTTGTCACATTGCCCCCTGTTTTTACTGTCGCGCATGACGCGGTAAACACCATGGACAGAAACAA
>JAFUNV010000219.1 GCA_017472865.1 Ruminiclostridium sp.
CAGAATAGTAAAGCAGCGCTTTGCTTCTTTCTGTAAGGGATGCATATGCCCTCCGGATTTTCCCGTATGCGTATGCGGCAAGGAACCGAGAGGACGTCTTGTAAACAGAAAACCCATTGAAGCAAGCGAAAAGGAGCTTTCCGAAAACAACAGAAGTCACAGCGCAAAGCTTAGAATAATAGAAAAGATAGTTTAAAGATCAGGAGAGGAGGACACACGCTTTTATAAAGGGCGTGGTCATGAAATGAGCAGAGGAAATGCGGCATACGATCTTTCAAGATATGAAAACACCGCCCACCAGACCGAACAGGAGCATACGGCGGATATAAAAGTTATAAAACAGACTGCCGAAGCAGGCTCTCCTGTAAAAATAGTGTTCATAACACTTCTTGCGGGAATAATTATGGCAGGCGTAGTAAGCAGCAAGGTACAGCAGGCTTCCATCCATGCGGAAATACTTTCACTTACCGCAGAGGTAAACGAGCTTGCAAGCGAAAACACCCGTATGGAAACCGAAATAGAGCGTAAATCCGCACTTAATTCCGTAGAGGAATATGCGGAAAATATCCTCGGAATGCAGAAGCTTGATAAAGCCCAGATAGAATACCTCAGCCTGGAAAACGGAAATGTTATTGAAATATCCGAAAACAGCGATAACATATTTGTTAAAGCAAAACATGCCATCGAGGATTTTGTGGAATATCTCAGAGGATAACAAAATAATATTTAACAGGGTTGTACATTGAAAACGAACAATTTTCGGTGCAACCCGTATTTTGCTATTGACGGAACATTGAAACATATCCGTCACAGATCTTGAAAGGAGAAATTCAGTTTGTCAAAAGCCCCTACCAAGGAAATGAAAAAAAGGCTTTATGTATGGATCTTCTGCATAGGCTTCGGTATACTGACAATACTTGATCTTGTAAATATAACCAAGTATGCCCTTGTAAACAACGAAGAATTTCAGGCTATGGCAAACGACAGCCAGTTCGGAAGCACTACCGTTGAAGCCAACAGAGGAAGCATCTACGACGCAAACGGTCAGATATTTGCCCAGTCTGCAACGGTATATTCCATAATTGTCGATCCATATAAGCTTTCACAGCTTGATAATATTGTTACAAATCCCGAAACAGGAAAAACAGAGTATCAGCGCCAGCTTGATACCGCTGCGGAAATTCTTACCGACGAGCTTGATATTACAGCGGAGGACGTAAAAAACGCCTTTGCCAAAACCGAATACCAGTGGTCTCTCGTAAGAAAGGACGTTGAAAAGCCTGTCGCAGACAGAATACTGAAGCGCGCCAATGCGTCCGATCTTGCGTATAACCTGATATATACCGATACAGACACAAAAAGATACTACCCTCAGGGTTCCCTTGCCGCAGCGGTAATAGGCTTTACAAATTTTGAGGGCGACGGTGCATACGGCGTTGAGGCTTATTACAACGACTACCTCAAGGGCGTAAACGGAAAAATAATTTCCGCCACCGACGGCAAGGGTCAGGAAATGCCCTATAAGAACGATAAAATTTACGACGCTCAGGACGGAAGCGACGTTTACCTTACAATTGACAGAACCTTGCAGCATTATGCGGAAAAGCACCTTGAGCAGGCTGTCAACGACAATAACGCCCAGAACAGAGGCTGTGCAATAATCATGAACGTCAACACGGGAGCTATACTTGCCATGGCAAGCACCCCCGGCTTTGATCTGAACGACAGAAATTCCATTTACGCCCAGAAGGATATCGACCTTCTTGCAGGCATTACGGATGAAGAAGAGTATAACGCACAGTATGCGGCTTTAAGAGAACAGCAGTGGAAAAACAAGGCTATTACCGAGCTTTACTTCCCTGGTTCGGTTTTTAAAGTCGTAACGGGTGCCGCCGCCCTTGAAGAAGGTGCGGTAACATTGAATTCCACCTTTCACTGCAGTCAGGTTATACAGGTTGCGGATACTCCTATCCACTGCTGGGCAAGGTATTCCCACGGTTCACAGGATTTCACCACTGCAATGACAAACTCCTGTAACCCTGCCTTCATCCAGATCGGTCAGGCTCTGGGCAGCAACGCCTTCAGCAAGTATTTTGAAGCTTTCGGTCTTACCGAACCTACGGGAATAGATCTCCCCGGCGAGGCAGACAGTATCTATGTCCATGCTGAAAATATGGGTCCTGTTGAGCTTGCGTCCTGTTCATTCGGACAGTCAAACAAAATAACCCCTATCCAGATGATAACAGCCTATGCTGCCGCAATAAACGGCGGTAATCTTGTAACTCCCCATGTTGTAAGCAAGATCGTCGATCCCAACGGCAACGTTGTAATGACAGCCGATACATCTGTAAAAAGACAGGTGATCTCAGAGGAAACCTCCGCTAAAATGCGTCAGGTGCTTGAAGATGTTGTAAACAACAAGGGCGGTTCAAACGCCTACATCAAAGGATATGCCATCGGCGGAAAATCAGGCACATCCGAAAAAATCGACAAATATAACGAAACGGGTATCGAAAATCTTTATGTTTCCTCATACTGCGGCTTTGCTCCTGCAGACGACCCAGAAATCATCATGCTTGTAATGATCGACGAACCGTCTGCACTGGACCAGAACGGCTCCCTTATGTATTACGGAAGCGTTGTTGCATGTCCTGTTGTTTCAAACACATTCAAGGAAGCACTCCCGTATCTCGGTTATTATCCCGAATATACCGACGAAGAACTCGAGGCTCTCGGAGTTACAGTTCCGAATGTTGTGACATATACCGTTTCAAGCGCTGAAGCCACCCTTGAAAAGCTTGGTCTTGAATGTGAGATAATCGGAGACGGCACTTCTGTTACCGCACAGATACCCGAACAGAAGAGCACCATGCGTCACGGAGGAAAGGTTATCCTTTACACCGAAAAGGAATTCGAATACGACGTAGTTACCGTGCCTAATATAAAAGGCATGACCCTTTCCGAAGTAAATACCACCCTTACAAACGCAGGGCTCAACTTTAAAACGGGCGACGGCGCGGCAAGCCATGCAGGCTCTGTGGCATATACCCAGAACTACGCCGAAGGCGCCGTGGTTCAGCGAGGAACCATCGTAGAGGTTACTTTCATCATCAAGGACGAAGGCTGATAAAATACCAAAAGTAGAATGGAGTCATAATACTATGAAACTTTCTGAACTTATCAAGGATATATCAAAATACACCCCTGTAAAACCGACGTTCCCGACTACCGCCGAGGTCTACGGAATAACAGACAATACGAATGAATTCAAGGAAGGCTTCATTTTTGTATGCGTAAAAGGAACAAAATTCGACGGCCACAGCGTTGCCGAAGAAATGCTTGAAAAGGGTGCCGTATGCGTTTTTACCGAACGTGACCTCAAGCTTAAAAAGCAGATCATCGTTGAAAATACCCGTCAGGTATACGGTCTGCTTTGCGCCGCATGGTTCCAGCATCCGGAAAAGGCGCTGAAGCTTATAGGCATAACCGGCACAAACGGCAAAACCACCATGGCTACCCTTATAAAAGACGTTCTCACCGCCTGCGGAAAAAAGGTCGGCTTTATCGGCACAACAGGAGTTCTCATTGACGGAAAGCCATATGATTCCGATTCCTCTACTCCGACAACGCCAAGAGCATATGAACTGTACAGTATTTTTCTTGAAATGGCAAAAAAACGCTGTGAATACGTTGTAATGGAAGTATCCTCCTTTGCACTTGAACAGCACAGGATCGGACCTGCGATTTTTGAAACAGCGGTTTTCACAAATCTCACTCAGGATCATCTTGACTATCATGAAACTATGGAAAACTACTATCTTGCTAAGAAAAAGCTTTTTACCGAGCACTGCAGGACAGCTGTAGTAAATATAGACGCACCTTACGGTCCGAGACTCTGGGAGGATATTGCAGACTGCGGATGTGAACGCATTTCCTACAGCATAAGCCATCCGTCCGATATAAAAGCGTTTGATATAAGATACAGCGCTTCGGGAGTAAAATTCTGGATCACTGTAAATGATAAAAGCTTCCCCGTATCAGTAAAGCTGATCGGCAAATTCAATGTCTACAACACTATCGCCGCTATTATCGTATGCCTTAAGGCAAATATCGGCATCAAAAATACCATAACTGTTCTTTCTTCTGTTTCGGGAGTCAGAGGCAGATGTGAAATACTCAGCAGCAGTCACGGCTTCAACATCATATGTGACTACGCGCATACTCCCGACGCAATTGAAAATGTCCTTTCAAGCCTTAAAGTATGCACCAAGGGAAGACTTGTCTGCCTTTTCGGCTGCGGCGGAAACCGTGACAGCGCAAAACGCCCTCTTATGGCACAGGCGGCGGAAAAATATGCTGATATACTCGTTCTGACATCTGATAATCCCCGCGATGAGGATCCTGAAATAATACTTGACGATATTGCAAGCGGATTATCGGGAATAAAACCCTGCATGCGTATTACAGACAGACGCGCCGCTATCAGAAAAGCAATCTATTTTGCAGAAAAAGGCGACACCATTGTTCTGGCAGGAAAAGGTCACGAAACCTATCAGATTTTTGAAAACGGCAGAACGATCCACTTTGATGAAAAGGAAATCGTAAAAAGCATCATGCTCCAATACCGCAAGGCTCCTTTCAAAACCGACGTTCAGGAGTTCCTTACCGTATCGGAAATCCTTGATGTAACAGGCGGAAAGCCTGTAGCTATCCACAACCATGCTCTTAAAGTCGAACCATCCCTCTTTTTCTCAGACAGCAGGGACGTCAGAAAGGGCGGCGTTTTCTTTGCGCTTAAAGGCGTAAATTTCGACGGCCATGACTATGCTCATGCGGCTGTAAAGGAAGGCGCTATATTCGCTGTTGTTGAACATGAGATCGACGTAAGCACTCCATGCATCGTTGTAAAGAGCGTACGCAAGGCGCTTCTTGATCTTGCACATTACTTCAGAATGAAATTTTCCCCTGTTCTTGTAGGAATAACGGGAAGCGTCGGAAAGACAACCACCAAAAATATGACTGCCCTTGCCCTTTCGGCTGCAAACAGCGTCTACAAAACCCAGGGTAACCGCAACAATGATATAGGACT
>JAFUNV010000012.1 GCA_017472865.1 Ruminiclostridium sp.
ACAACAGCGGTTGCTATCAAATCTGATATGACAATCACTGCCGAATACACAATCAACACCTACACCGTTACTTTCACTGATGAAAACGGAACTGTTGCTACAAGAACTGTTGATTACGGCAGCACTGTCACCGCTCTCCCTGATGTTCCCGTGGTTGAGGGACATACAGGAAAATGGATTGACTCTGACGGAAATGAATTTACAGCAACAGTTGTTATCAAGTCTGATATGACAATCACTGCTGAATACACAATCAACACCTACACCATTACCTTCGTTGATGATAATGGCACAGTCGCAACAGAAACCGTTGATTACGGCGGAACCGTTACAAATCTTCCCGATGTTCCCGAGGTTGAGGGACATACAGGAAAATGGGTTGACGCTGACGGAAATGAATTTACAGCAACAGTTGTTATCAAGTCTGACCTGATAATTACAGCTGAATATACAGCTGAAACCTATACCGTTACTTTCGTTGACCGAAACGGCACAACCATTGCGGAATATAACGATGTTGCATACGGAGAAGCTGTTGAAGCTCCCGCAAGCGGATATGAAGAATCCTATTCAGATGAAACAACAGGCGAATTGATGCTGTTCCTTGAATGGAATACCGATTACACAAATATCACAGGAAATGCAACCATCGAGCCTGTATACCTCGAAAGTACTGTTGCTTCTGAGATTACACTGATTCTTGCCGACGGAACTATAAGTGGCTCTACAATTTATAACGGCAGCTGCTCGGTAGAGCTCCCGGAACTTGCTGACGCCGAAAACGGTCTTTTAACAGGATGGTTTGAGGTAACCTCCGGTTACAGCCATGGAAGCCTTCTGAATAATTCAACCTTCTACGATTCTGTAAATACAGACTATATCTATACCTTATCCGAACCTACTGAAACAGCAAATCTCACAGCAGGACAGCAGAAGGTGTATATCCAGAAAACCTATGAGAAGCCCGTAATCACGAACGCGATTCATTATTACTACTATCTGCCCGACCCCAGCAATCCTAATCCAGACCCCACCACCTCCGAAGAATCTCCGACCTATTGGCAGGAAATAACCTACGCAGAAGACGAAACGATACCAAGGGTTGATTTTGACACGAGTATTTTCTCAATGGAAGGATATACCGTAACGTTTACAGGCTGGCGGTATTTCGACACAGATATGAATGAATACTCAGCAGATGAAATAGAAGGAAATACCATAAGCAGTATGCTTCTCGCCTTAGCTCAGTTTGAGCTCACTGAAACCGCATAATTCTATCCTCATATCTTCATAACCCTGAAAGGAATCCCCCGAAGAGGCTTTAAAACCTTTTCGGGGGATTCCTTTTACACCTTGCGTTTCTTTACAGATTTTATCTCAGGTTGTCTACTGAACGGAAGTTTTCTTCTATCCAGTGAAAACCATATAATGCCCAGAACCGACATTATGCTTGACATAAGCGCTCGGTAGGTAAAGAAGCAATGGAGATACGAGTGATTGCCAAGAACCATAAATCTCAGCGCAGGGAGAACTGCTGTAACCGCTAAAATCACAATCATACCCTTTGAGGGGTTGCCGCGGAATTTAAATATAATAAATACCGCAAGTAATGCAGATATTCCGAAGCCCAACAGCATAGCTACGGGATTGATACGGTCGGGACCGGGAAAAAGCATGGTAAGATTCGCCGCAAGGGCTGAAAAGGACTGCTGAACGGGGTTTTCAAATTCTTCCGCATTGCCGCTTGTTCTTTCAGCAAATGATTCAAGCGCCGCCGTGAATTTATTTTCACCTGTAACTATTGTTGCGAGAACCCACTTGCTTACAAAGGTGAAGATATACGATAAAAACCAGCCTGCGCCGCAGCCTGAGGCAAATCCTGCATCCGACTTTGCGGAAAAGCTTCCATCTTTTATGCGGATAAACAGCACCAGCAGAAGCAGTACAAGCAAAGTCATAGTTTCGGTAGTAAGAAAATCCGTAAAAGCAGTAACCGTTCCGCCGAGCACCGACAGAAGAAGCAGAGCTGTATTATTACCGCTGAATTGTATATAAAACGGACAGAGTGCAAGCATTATGGTAAAAACTATGATATATTCAAGACTTATGGGAACATAAAAAGCCTGAACCATGGCAAGCGACAGAACAAAGATAACCGCAATATCTGTATTTTTCCTTTTTATAAGCATGTAACAGCTCAATGAGGCAAGAAAAAGCATTACAAATGCTGAAATAATCTTTATGCTGTCTATATCTGCAAATGTAAGAAGCGGTCGCAGTACAATCATTGAACCGTGCCAGTATCTTGTGTAATCAGTGTTGGGCTTTACACCTGCGGCAGAGGCTACAATTC
Organism: Ruminiclostridium sp.; assembly: GCA_017472865.1. Classification (GTDB taxonomy): domain Bacteria; phylum Bacillota; class Clostridia; order Oscillospirales; family Ruminococcaceae; genus Ruminiclostridium_E. Next base: position 2,354 of record JAFUNV010000012.1, read on the forward strand.
CATAGCTTTCGCCCTTATCACCGCCGTCATAATACATGGTATTTATAGCGGTATATACGGGATTTTCAGAGGACACACCGCTTATTACTCCCAGCAGCACCGCGTCCGCATAGTTGTCCTGAATACTGTGGTACATATTTTCTGTCACAGGCTCGTGCGGCTCCGCCTTCATGAGAGTGAGTCCACTTTCTATAAGGTTATCCTTTATGTTTTCGTCGGGTATCAGCGCCGTCAGGAACATAAGTCCTGTCAGAAGTGCCAGCGACGCCGCCCAAACCGCAATACACCTGAGTATCTGAATTACTTTCTGTTTCATTTCTGTTCTCCTGTTATAGATATACTACAATTATATCATATTCGGAAAAATTTACAAGTAATTTCGGTGAAAAATAATAAAATCTATTGCAAATTGCTATGTAATTATGTTATAATTGAAATATATTTTAAAAACATACCGAAAGGATACCTTTTATGAAAAGTTTAAAAACAACTAAAAGACTTACAGCACTGCTTATTGCAGCCTCCATGCTCTGCTCCTGCGGTACTCAGGGCGGCAGCGAAGCTTCTGATACAGCCGTTTCTGATGGTGTGACCGACGGCAGCGCACAGACTCCTTCCGAGCCTTTATCCAACCCCGTTGCGGTTGACGCTGACGGAAACGTTGATATGACTGTTGCGCTTGCTTATGAGACAGATTTCGACGCATTTCTCGCGAACCTCGACGCAAAGGGTACAACAGGCGACGATACGGTTTCTGACAACACCAACGCGAAAACTCAGGCTGTTTTTGACTGGCTCCGCGAAAACTACGGTACAAACCTTATCACAGCTCAGCAGATGATGAACGAGAAGCAGACCGAGGACGTTCTTTATTATATGGAAACAGGCGTCCTCCCCGCTATCAAGGGCTTTGACTTCCTTGACGTTACCGTAAACGAACCCGGCGACAGAAGTACATGGACAAATATGGCCATTGACTGGCACCAGAAATCAGGCGGACTTGTTTATTTCTGCTGGCACTGGAGAGCTCCCGCAATTGTCGAAAACGCAGACGACCCCAACTCCCGCTTCTTCTACTCCGAAGATATGGATAACTACTGCAAAATAAACAAGGGTACAAAATTCACCCTTCAGAATGCGGTTACTCCCGGTACAAAGGAATACGAAATCGTAATCAGGGATATTGACACTGTTGCCATTGAGCTTCAGAAGCTTGAAGCCGCAGGTGTTCCCGTTCTCTGGAGACCTCTCCACGAAGCAAGCGGCGCATGGTTCTGGTGGGGTGTTGCCAACCGTGAAATCGCAGAGAGCGAGTACTATCAGAAGCTCTGGTACATGATTTACGACCGTCTCGAAAATTACCATAAGCTCACAAACCTTATCTGGGTATGGAACGGTCAGTCCAAGCACGCTATGGTTCACCCCGGAACATATGATATTTCCGGCGTTGACGTTTACCCCACAACGCTTGACCACTCCATTCAGGAAAACAAATACACACAGCTTTACAGCATGACAGAAGAAGGAAAGATGCTGGCGCTTACAGAGGTTGGTTATATCCCCGACCCTGACGAGCTTGCCGCTTCCGAAACCGTAGACTGGCTCTTCTATATGCCTTGGAATGGCGAATTTGTATACAAGGGAACAAATATCTACGGCGTGCCCAAAATCAATGAAGAGCGACTTACTTCGGAATTTTTAAAGAATCTTTTCGCTCACGAAAATGTAATTACATGGTCTGAGCTTCCTCAGTGGGAAGGCACAACCCGCGAAATTCCCGAATCTGTAACAAGTCAGATGATGTATATTAACCTTACAAATGAGGAGGCAGCTGCTCAGTAATGGAAATTATTCTTAAAAACGGAAGCTCCTCTGCTAAAATCATCTCAAAAGGTGCTGAACTCAAATCATATATTGCTGACGGAAAAGAGCTTATGTGGTGCGCCGACGAAAAGTACTGGGGTAAGACATCACCCTTCCTCTTCCCTATGATAGGTAATCTCAGAAACGGAAAAACTCTCATAAACGGTAAGGAATACGCTATTTCAAAGCACGGTTTTGCACGGGACAACGAATTTGAAGCGGAAAAGCTCAGCGAAAACACAGCTGTTTTTTCCTTCTCTGCAAACGATGAAACGTTAAAAAGTTATCCCTTTGATTTCAAAATTGCAATCACTTATACTCTGAACGAAAACAACCTTGAAATCACCTACAATGTTACAAATAACAGTGACGGATATATGCCATACTGCATAGGCGGACACCCTGCTTTTGCCTGTGATAAGCCTTTCGACAGCTACAAGCTGGTATTTGAGCAGAACGAAACGGTAAACAGCCCTGTTATGAACCTTGAAACACGTATGTGGGGCGATAACGACCGCGTCGGAAGACTTGCGGACAGCCGTGAATTTCCCCTTGAATACAGCCTTTTTGACAACGATTGTGTGTATTTTGACACCATAAAATCAAAAAGCTGTTCGCTTATTTCAGAAAATGAGGGCGTAAAGGTAAGCTGGACAGGCTTTGAAACTCTCGGCGTATGGACTCCCGACCACAAGAATGCGCCATTTGTATGCATCGAACCCTGGTGCGGCTGTGACGACTATGACACTGACAGCGGTATTTTTACCGAAAAGCGTGGTATACAGATTACCAGGGCAGGAGAAACTAAGAATTACAGCATAAAAATCGAACGAATCTGACGGTAGAAAGGCCGCACTTGCAATATTTATTTTGTGAGTGCGGCTTTTTGAAAAATTCCGTTCTGAAAGGAATTATTATGAAGAAAAAGGATATAAAAAAGCTTCTGGCGCAAATGACAATCGAAGAAAAAGCAGGTCTTCTTTCAGGTCTTGACGGCTGGCACACAAAGCCTGTTGATAGGCTTGGTATTCCTTCAATCATGATGGCTGACGGCCCTCATGGGCTGAGAAAACAGCGTCTCGGAAATGATGTGGGGCTTGGCAACAGCTATGAAGCCACCTGTTTCCCTACCGCTTCTCTCCTTGCCTGCTCATGGGATAAGGAGCTTGCGGCAAAACAGGGACAGGCAATCGGCGAGGAAGCCTCGGACCAGGATTTACAGATTGTCCTCGGCCCAGGAAACAACATAAAGCGTTCACCCCTCTGTGGCAGAAACTTTGAATACTTTTCAGAAGACCCCTGTCTTTCGGGCAATATCGCCGCAGGAATAATCAATGGTATACAGAGCGAAGGTATCGGCACAGCTCTGAAGCATTTCGCCGCCAACTCACAGGAGGCAAACCGCCTTGTAATCGACGAAAGAATTTCAGAGCGCGCTCTGCGTGAAATATATCTCCGTTCCTTTGAAATTCCTGTAAAAGAAGCTAAGCCCACCTCCCTCATGTGCGCCTACAATAAGATAAACGGCGATTACTGCTCACAGAGCAAGTGGCTGTTAACCGACATTCTCCGTGAGGAATGGGGATTCAAGGGTATAGTCATGTCCGACTGGGGCGCTGTGGATAACAGACCACAGGGCGTATACGCGGGACTTGACCTGGAAATGCCCTCCTCCTTCGGTATCAACGACAAGGAAATTGTCAAGGCATACAAGGGTAAGAAAACCGCTATGAAATCCCACGACAAGCACTTTGACAACACTCTCAGCGAAAAGGAAATTGACGCCTGCTGCGAAAGAATGCTAAAGCTTATTTTCTCGCAGAATGAGAAGCGCAATGTAAGAAAATGCGATTACAAATCGCACCATGAAATTGCCGCTGAGATTGCAAAGGAATGTATGGTGCTTCTTAAAAATGAGAAGCTTCTGCCTCTTAAGGAAGGCACAAAGGTTGCGGTTATCGGTGAAATGGCTAAGAAACCCCGTTTTCAGGGCAGCGGCAGCTCACAGGTAACTGTAAGCACAGTTTCAAAACCACTGGACGAGATTAAGAAATATGCCGAGGTTGAATATGCGCAGGGTTACTCGCTTGATGATGACAAGGACACCTCAAAAATTGCAAAAGCAGTAAAGGCCGCAAAAGACAAGGATGCGGTAATTATTATCGCAGGACTTCCCGACAACTATGAATCCGAGGGTTTTGACCGCAGCCACATGAATATTCCCGAGAGCCATCTCAGACTTATAGAAAAGGTGAGCAAGGTAAATAAAAATGTTGTTGTAGTGCTCTGCAACGGCTCTCCTGTGGCGATGCCTTTTGTAAATGATGTAAGCGCAATACTCGAAGCCTATCTCAGTGGTCAGGCAGGCGCAAAGGCAATGGCGGAAATACTTTTCGGAAAAGCAAACCCCTGCGGTAAGCTGGCGGAGACCTTCCCCATGAAAATTGAGGATACTCCTTCCTATCTCGACCGCTGGGGCAACGAAAAAACAGTTAATTACGGAGAAGGCATCTTCGTCGGCTACCGCTGGTATGAAAAGCGAAAGCTTCCCGTGCTTTTCCCTTTCGGCCACGGACTTTCCTACACAACCTTCAAATACTCCGACCTTGAAATATCAACTGATGAAGCCAGCGAAAACGACATAATCACTGTTAAGATAAAGGTAAAGAACACAGGTAAATATGACGGTAAGGAAATTGTCCAGCTTTATGTTGAGGATTTATCCGATAACGTGATGCGTCCTGTCAAGGAGCTGAAAGCATTTGAAAAAATCATGCTCCTTACAGGCGAGGAAAAGACCGTTGAATTTACTCTTGACCGCCGTGCTTTTGCTTACTGGGACGATATTCATCATGACTGGTGCGTGAACAGCGGCACTTTCCGTATTCACGTTGGAGCTTCCTCTGCCGATATACGCCTTACAGATGAAATTAAAATCAACGCTGAACCAAAGCAGAAGAAAATTACAATTTACAGCACCTTCCGTGACCTGAGAATGCACAAGAACGGTGAGGCTGCCGCTGAAGAAATACTCAGAATTTTCGGAAAGAGCAAGGAAGAGGTTTATTCAGACGATGAAAAGGACAATATCACCTCGCTCGACTGGTGTATTCTTCGCAATTTTATAACCATGTTCGGAATGAAGCTCTCTATTTCAAAGCTGCAGAAAATACTGGATAAGGTGAATGAAGAATGACGGAAGCTGTTCAGAATTTTGACTTTTCGCTGCTGAACGGTATTCAGGAGCTTTTGCAATGCAGTTTTATGGATAAGCTCATGCCTGCGGTTTCGCTGATAGGCGGCGGATATATATGGTGTATTTTCGGCGTACTGTTTCTGTTTTTCAAAAGTCTCAGATTCAACGGAATACGCCTTATCACCGCCTTTACCGTTACGGTTCTGCTGACAGAATTTGTAATAAAGCCCTTATTCCTTCGCGAAAGGCCGTTTATGCTGAATGAGGATTTTATACTGCTGGTATCGCAACCATACGGAAGCTCCTTTCCCTCAGCACACAGCAGTTCTTCCTTCGCCGCAGCGGTTCAGTTCTTCGGATTAAACAAAAAGTCGGGTATAGCCGCAATTTTCTGCGCGGCACTGGTTGCCTTTTCAAGACTATATCTTTATGTTCATTTTCCAACCGACGTACTGGCAGGCACATTGATAGGAATAATCATGGGAGTTGCAGTATTTATAACAACTGACAGAATAAGAAAAAGAATAACAGACAAGAAGCAGGTCACAGTATGAAAATTTCAGTATTTGCAGAGCATATTTTTGAAGCGGCAGAACAGGAAAACTGCTCATTCCGTGATATTCTGAAAAAAGTGAAAGAACTGGGAATTGACGGTATAGAGCTGGATTACGCAAGGCTTGCCGCAGACGATAAACTTCCTCATATTATAAAAAGCGAAGGCTTTCAGATAGCCTGTGTATATGCATTTTTTGATTTTTCTCACAATACAGATATGTCCTATCCCGAAAGCGTTACAGATAACCTTAAAAAGCGCGGAATAAGCAGACTGATGCCTATTCCGGGGTTTATCGAAAAGCACGATGATAAGGAAAAATGCACCGAAAATATGCTTACATGTATGAACAGGCTTTCAGAAATCGCAGAAAAGGCTGATATTTCTCTCTGCCTTGAGGATTTTGACGATGAAAAGGCAGTTTTCTCCACATCAGCAGGGCTGTTGAAATTCATAAACAACGTCAGAAATCTCGGCTGTACCTTCGATACAGGGAATTTTATCTACTCAGACGAGGAAGCAGAATATGCTTTTTCTCAGCTGGAAAAGCATATTGTCCATGTTCACTGCAAGGACAGGTGCATAGAACCGAAGGCTGGCGAAATCCCAAAAATTACTTTGGAAAATATTTCACTTTACTCCTCACCCGTAGGTTACGGTATAATAAATATTGAAAATATAGTGAAAAAGCTGCTGAAAAGCGGTTATGAAGGCTGGTTTGCAATTGAACATTTCGGGTCTCAGCACCAGCTTGCCGATATAGAAAAATCCGCTGAAAAGCTGAAGGAGTGGTATAATGATACGTGTAACAGTGTGGAATGAATATATTCACGAGCGCGAATATGAAGGTATTCGACAGGTTTACCCGAAGGGTATTCACGGTTGTATCGGGGAATTTCTCGGAAAAAATGATGATATCTGTGTAAAATACGCCACTCTTGATATGCCTGAGCATGGACTTACCGAAGAGGTGCTTAACGAAACGGATGTGCTTATCTGGTGGGGTCATTGTGCGCACGACAAGGTGAGCGATGAGGTTGTGGAACGGGTTAAAAATCATGTACTGAGAGGAATGGGGCTTATAGCTCTCCACTCTGCTCATCACAGCAAAGTCATGAAAACACTTTTAGGCACAACCCTTAATCTCCACTGGAAGCATGGTGACAGCGAAAAACTGTTCTGTGTAAATCCCGCACACCCTATTGCAGCAGGAATAACCGAACCGATTATTCTGGAAAACGAGGAAATGTACGGCGAGTTTTTCGATATTCCGAAGCCTGATGATGAAATTTTCCTCGGTTGGTTCAAAAGCGGACAAGTTTTCAGAAGCGGAGTGACCTTCACACGCGGAATGGGAAAAATCTTTTATTTTCAGCCCGGGCACGAAGAATACCCTATATATTATCAGCCGCAGATTCAGAGAATTATCACGAACGCAGTGAGATGGGCAGCACCCTACAAAAAACTCGACGAAGTCTTCCCTGTTATTCAGGAAGAGTAAACAGGAGGTAAATATGATTTATTACAACGGAAACGATATCGTAATACGCGATTTACAGCAGAGCGATGCAAAAATACTTACCGCTGAAGAAAATGCACAGGGTTGGAACACGGATATTTCTAAATATGAAATGCGCCTTAAGCACCAGGCTGAGGGACGTTCAATATCTCTCGTCGCAGAATACAAGGGCAACGTCGCAGGCTATATAAATGTTTATCCTGAATCAGAGTGGGGCTCATTCGGCGGCATGGGATATTCGGAAATCATTGATTTCGGCGTACTTGCCAAGTACCGCAGACGAGGTATAGGCAGTAAGCTTATGGATATTGCCGAGCAGGTCGCCGAAAAATATTCCGACACAATATATATTTAGGAGTAGGGCTTCACAGCGGTTACGGCAGCGCACAGAGAATGTACATAAAACGCGGATATATTCCCGACGGTAAGGGCGTATGGTACGGGGAAAAGATTCTGGAACAGTACGCAGACTGCCGCAATGATGATGACCTTAATCTTTACTTTTCAAAGAAGCTCAAATGACAAAAAACCGATAGGCGGCGAGCCTATCGGTTTTATTTATGCTTTCAGATATTTCTTTTCAAATTCATCAACGGGAATCGGACGGTCATAAAGATAACCCTGAATTTCCTTACAGCCGTAGTTGCTGATAATTTCTTCTTCCTCTTTGGTCTCTACGCCCTCACAGATTATGTCAAGCTCAATATCATTAAGAATCTTTATGAGACCCTTGATTACGTCATTTCCGCGCTTTGTTTTAAGACTTCCCTTTACAAAGCCCTTGTCAAGCTTAATAGTATCGACAGGCAGGACGCCTATAAGATTGAGAGAAGAATAACCTGCGCCGAAATCATCTACACTGACCTTGAAACCGCACTCACGCAGTTTTTCAACCTTATCTATGATTACATTTTCCTCTTCAAAGAAAACCGATTCGGTAACTTCGATTTCAACATACTTACGCGGAACCTCATAATACTCTACAAGAGCGTTGATATCGTCCACAAGACTTTCACTGAAAAAGTGCAGTCGGCTGAGATTAAAAGAAACAGGAACAGGTTCAAGCCCCTTGGAAAGCCATTTTTTCAGAAGCTTCAGAACGCTGTTGAGCATATAGAAGTCAAGCTCAACAATTTTACCTGTTTTTTCAAGGGCAGGTATGAACACCGAAGGAGAAATCATTCTTCCATCCTTATCCATAAGTCTTGAAAGTGCTTCAGCACCTACAAGCTTCTGGGTTTCGGAACAGATTTTCGGCTGGAGATATACAAGAATACGCTCATTATGGAAGGAGTCGTTGAAAACAGGAATAATTTTCGCACTGTTCTCTTTCATATCCATAAGATGCTCGGAGTATACAACACAAGGGATATTGTAGTTACCCTTGCCTGTTCTTCTGGCAATATTAGCTTTATCTACACAGGAAATAGCGCTTTCATTCTTATCGGTTACGAAATAAACACCGAAGTTCAGGTTCAGATAAGCGGCCTCATCGCTTCCTGCAAATTCATCGGAGACATGTTTTTTAAAAATAAAGAGTGTTTCATTTACAAATTCATCCTCGGTACCGTCATAGCTGCAAAGACAGGCGAAATGGTCGGAATACTCACGGCAGGAAATAATGGCAAAATCCTTGGTTTCCATAAGAATATCAGCAATTCTGCCGAGAATAGC
>JAFUNV010000013.1 GCA_017472865.1 Ruminiclostridium sp.
AACTCCTGCGCTCTGAGCAAAGCTCATTGCGCCGTAATAACCGCCAAGAGGCATCCAATGGTGGTCGGTGCGGGAATAAATCGCTTCGCCTGTATGAGCGGCAAGCGCTGAATATGCGTCAACGTTTATAACATTCTGAAGCCCCGCTCTTATATGCTCTGCCTTGTTCCACTGGCTTCCCGTGAAATTGTCAAAACCGTCGGGAACATAGAATTCCGCAGAGGTGGGGACAACCATATTATAAACATTCACATCGGGGAGCTGCGTTTTGAACTGATTTACGCTTTCCGTCCAGCTGTCGCACAGCCCGTATGTTCCCCAGCAGGGCATAATCGCCCAATAATGACCGTCGATGTCACATATCATAAGACCGCTGTCGTCAATTTCCGCATAACCGCCCGACATAACTTGCACCGCTTCAGGCTTTTCCGATGTTGCAATCTCCTCTGTCACAGGAGGCAGGGTAGTCATATCCGTGCTTTCCACAGCTTCCTCGGTAGTTGTGCCGCCGATAAGGGTGACAGGAATTGTGGTTTCGTAATGCTTTGTGCGGGAGGTGGTTTTCTCGGTTTCGGCGGTAATTTCCGGAAAATCTATGCTGTGAGTTGTGTTTTCCTTTGCCGTAGTGGCACTGGTTCCGTTATCTGCGGCAATATATGCTGTAAGGCCCTCGGTGCTGACAGTTTTGAAGGTGACAACCTTATCCTTTTTCTGACAAGCTGAAAGCATAGCTATGCACATAAACACAGCAAGCACTGCCGCCGCTTTATTCTTCATGATTATCCTTTGTGGTCACCTCTGCCGTCTGAGCAGCTTTGGTGGTTGTTTTTTTGGTTTTCTTTGTCTTTTTGGTGGTTTCCTCGGGAGCTTCTTCAGGAACAGTAGTTGTTGCCGCTGTTTCTTCTTCCTTTGCTTCCTCGGGAGGTGTGGTAGTTGATGTCTTCTTTGTTTTCTTGGTGGTTGTCTCCGACGCCTCAGGCTCGGGAGCTGTTGTAGTGGTGGCTGTTGCCGCCATTTCCTCAAGCTTTGCCTTTGTAGGGTTATCCAGAACAACATTCAGACCATTTGCATTAGGTCCTGTTGCTGAGAAAGTACACATTGTAAATAACAAATCGGTAATACCCTGTTCCTTGATAAATTCAACCGCATTAAGGTCAAAATATCTCATATCACAGACATAGATTTCTTCAAATGAGCCTGTATAGAAAGGTATCTCCGCATTGCCGTAGCTGTCCTTGAATATAAGCAGCTTTCTGCCGTTTTTGCAGTCAGTTTCAATACGGACAATCTTCATATCGCCGCCCATAAAGGTTGAATATGACGAACCTACGGGCATATCAACAAACAGGGGGAACTCATAATCGAAATTATAAGCCGTGTCGTAGTAATATGTAGTATATTTGTTTGAGGGCTTATAGAAAACGAACTGTTCGGGATCATTCAGGATATTTGCACTTTCAGTAAATGCGTACATAGTGCCTACATAGCCGTTCTTTACAACCTTTTCGTAAGTTGAAATATCCGCAAATGGTACATCTGCCGCTTTGGCAAAGGCTTCTGCCGCATAATATGCGCCTAAAGGCTGCCAATGATGGTCGGTACGAAGATAGATATCCTCTTCAGTATGCTCACCCAGTGCAGTTATAGCGTCTACGGAAATAATATCCTCGTCAAGCTGGGCATTTATGCTGTCCACGCTCTTTCTGTGGCTTGCATTATAATCCGCAAAGTTTGACGGCAGGTAATATTCGCCTGCGGTAGGTGCAATCATGGTGTAAATCTGTACGTCATCGCCCAGCTCTTCGTGGAAACGGTTAAGAGCAGAAGCATAGGTTGTACCCTTTCCGCCGCCGAACAGGGATATTGCCCAGTAATGACCGTCCTCACGCTTTACAACTACCTGTCCGTTGGTAATAACGCCGTCGGCAATTTCATTGATGTTCTTTTCTGTTGTTACGGTTGTTGTGGTTACGGGCGCAGTTGTGACAGCAGTTGTTCCTACAGGAGAGCTGCCCTGTGCCTCTGTAACAGCTTCAGTGGTGGTCACAGGAGCAACCACGGGAATATCCTCTTCCTCTGTGGTAATAGCCACCAGCTGACCGTGTATCTCTGTATCATTAAGCTCTACACCGTACACACTCTTTATTCCTGCGGCGATTTTTTTGATATCGTCTCTATAAGGCACTGTGTCATCATAGAACTCGGTAATACCATTGGTGTATTTTCCGTTTATATAATCTTCATATGTAAATTCGGGAAAGGTTGCCAGTGTTCGCTGTTCAATAAGCGATTTCTCAGGTCTGGGAAGCGCTAACATCGCTACGGTAACCGCCCCGAAGAAAACTGCGGAATATATGATATTTGCGCTTGCGAAAACAGGCTTTAAGGGCTTTACCGTTTCCTTTTTCGCTTTTTTCTTTTTCTCCGCCATTCCTCTTCTCCTTTCAGGGGTATAGAATAATTATACTACCCCTGTATTTTTCAGTCAAGTGAAATAAATGGTAATTACCAAACCTTAACCGTTATTTGTTGTATTTATTCATTGCTTCATCAGTCTTATCCTGAACCATAAGCTCTGCCGCCTTGGCTGCATTGGAAAGAGATGATTCCAAAGCTTCTGCCTGCTCCTTTAAAAAGGGTGACAACACCCAGTCTGCAAGGTCATAGTCAGGGTGTGGCTTTGCGCCTACGCCGATTTTTATACGGGGAAAGCTATCGCTGTTTGTGTACAGAATAATACTCTTTATGCCGTTGTGGCCGCCGTCGCTTCCCTTTCTGCGAATACGTGTTCTGCCTACATCCATGGAAATATCGTCATAGATTACAATAAGTCTTTCGGGGGGCAGCTTATAGAAATTAAGCGCCTCACGCACGGCTTCGCCGCTGTTGTTCATAAATGTGGTAGGCTTCATTAAAAGACAGCGCACGCCGCCTAACATAACATCCCCTGTAAGAGACTTGAATTTAAGCTTTTTTACTTCAGCATTTATATTCTTCGCTATTGTATCTATTGCCATAAAGCCTGCATTATGGCGGGTATTTTCGTACTGGGTGCCGGGGTTGCCTAAACCGCAGACAATATACTCAACCGCACCTGTAAGGGGCGGTTCTTTTTCCGCCTTGAGCTTGTCAAGAATGTCAAAAACAGACATTTATTTTTCCTCCGATTTACTGCCGAAAAGGTCCTTTAATTCCTTGCCGATGGTTTTGCCGAGTCTTGTGATGCTTTCTTCGGCATTATTCATAGCTTCATTTGCCTTTTCCTTGTATTCTGCTTTCTTTTCATCTGTAAGATGCTCGTCAAGCTTTTCCTTTGCCTTGTCTGCAAGGTCATCAAAACCCTTGTCAAGATCGTTCATTACTTTTCCGAATTTTTCTGTGAAGCTCATAATTTTTATCCTTTCTGTACTGTATTACTGTAAGCCCTCCAGCACCGTTCTCATAAGAGAAAGTGCGGTATCGCCCTTTTCAGGCGCAATTTTAAAGCATACCTTTCCCGCAAGATTTAGATTTATCCTGCCGTTAAGGGAGGTATTAAGCATTCCTATTTTGTTTATGTCAGGCTTTTCTGTGTAGAAGCAGATGCTGTCCTTGTTCTGGATTATTTCCGAAATTCCTGCATTCTGAGCTAAATTTCTAAGCTCTGCTACCTCGATAAGTCCGTATACAGGCTTCGGAGGTTCGCCATAGCGGTCAATAAGCTCATCTGTCACATCATAAGCGTCATCCTCGTTTCTGATAAGGGCAATACGCTTGTAACAGCTTATTCTCTGAGCCTGATTTGAAATATAGGTTTCGGGAATAAAGGCGTCAACCTTTACGTCAATAAGACATTCCGGAGTAATCTCTGCTGTCTCGCCCCGTTCTTCCTTTACCGCTTCGTCAAGGAGCTTTAAATACATATCATAGCCTACTGCAGAAAGATGTCCCGACTGGCTTGCACCTAAAATTGAGCCTGCGCCTCTTATTTCCAGGTCTCGCATTGCTATTCTGAAGCCTGAGCCGAATTTTGTGAATTCACGGACAGCGTCAAGACGCTTTGTGGCGATTTCACTGAGCATTTTTCCTCGTTTAAATGTGAAATAAGCAAATGCACGGCGGTTTGTTCTGCCAACACGTCCTCTCAGCTGATGAAGCTGTGCAAGTCCCATATAATCTGCATTTTCAATAATCAGGGTATTACAATTGGGGACATCTACGCCTGTTTCAATAAGGGTTGTGCAGACAAGCACATCTATCTCATGCTCAAGAAGCTTTCGCCATACCTCTAAAAGCTCATCCTCTTCCATTTTTCCGTGAGCAATACCTATTCTCGCTTCAGGAATAAGAGCATGAAGCTGTGCGGCGCACTGCATAATGCTTTCGATACGGTTATGGATATAGTAAACCTGACCGTTTCTTCTCAGCTCCTTATTTATTGCCTGAGCAATAACGCCCTCGTTGTGTTCAATGACATAAGTTGTTACAGGCTGTCTGTCCTGGGGCGGAGTCTCAATTACGCTCATATCACGTATGCCTGACATTGCCATATTAAGGGTACGCGGAATAGGAGTTGCGGAAAGGGTGAGAATGTCCACACCTGCGAACATTTCCTTGAATTTATCCTTGTGAGCAACGCCGAAACGCTGTTCCTCGTCGATAATAACAAGCCCGAGGCTTCTGAAGCCGATATCGTCCTGAACAAGTCTGTGTGTTCCCACAACGATATCAACCGTACCTGCTTTAAGCTTTTCGATGGTTTTCTTTATTTCTTTCTGTGTGCGGAAGCGTGACAACAAATCCACATTTACGGGAAAATCTCCCATTCTCTTGAGAATTGTCTGATAATGCTGCCATGCAAGCACCGTGGTCGGACATAACAAAGCGCACTGCTTTCCGCTCATAACGCATTTGAACGCCGCACGGAGCGCAACCTCGGTTTTTCCGAAGCCTACATCACCGCACAGCAGTCTTTCCATAGGTCTTTCAGATTCCATATCACGCTTGATTTCAGCAATACAGCGAAGCTGGTCATCGGTTTCCACATAATTGAAGTGGTTTTCAAAATCAGCCTGTTCGGTGCTGTCGGGGTAGAATGCAAAGCCCTTGGATTTCATACGCTTTGAGTAAAGCTCTATAAATTCCGCAGCCATTTCCTTTGCGGCAGCCTTAGCTTTTGTTTTCGCCT
>JAFUNV010000014.1 GCA_017472865.1 Ruminiclostridium sp.
GCATTCACAATGGACGGCGAGCGTCTTGTAGGTCAGCTTGCAAAGAACCAGGCTGTTACAAACCCCGACAAGACTATCATCTCCATCAAGCGCCACATGGGCTCTGACTACAAGGTGGATATCGACGGAAAGAAGTACACTCCTCAGGAGATTTCCGCAATGATTCTCCAGAAGTTAAAGAGCGAGGCTGAGGCTTATCTCGGCGAAACAGTAACCGACGCAGTTATCACTGGTCCCGCTTACTTCACAGACTCCCAGCGTCAGGCTACCAAGGACGCAGGTCAGATTGCAGGCTTAAAGGTTCACAGAATCATCAACGAGCCTACCGCTGCTGCTCTTGCTTACGGTATCGACAAGGAAAATGAACAGAGAATCGTAGTATACGACCTGGGCGGCGGTACTTTCGACGTTTCCGTTATCGAAATCGGTGACGGCGTACAGGAGGTTCTTGCAACAGCAGGTAACAACCACCTCGGCGGTGACGACTTCGACCAGAGAATCATCGACTTCCTCGTAGCTGAATTCAAGAGAACAGACGGAACAGACCTCTCCGCAGATAAGTTCGCTATGCAGAGACTCAAGGACGAGGCTGAAAAGGCTAAGATTGCTCTTTCCAACTCCACTTCCGTTAACGTAAATATCCCCTATATCACAGCAGACGCAACAGGTCCCAAGCACATGAACACAACTCTTACCAGAGCTAAGTTCAATGAGCTTACAGCTGACCTCGTTGAAGCTACAATGGTTCCCTTAAAGCAGGCTGTAAAGGACAGCGGACTTTCCCTCAATGAAATCGACAAGATTCTTCTCGTAGGCGGTTCCACACGTATCCCCGCAGTTCAGGAAGCTGTAAAGAGCTACCTCGGCAAGGAACCCTTCAAGGGTATCAACCCCGACGAATGCGTATCCATGGGTGCTGCAATTCAGGGCGGTGTATTAAATAAGGAAGTAACAGGTCTTCTCCTTCTTGATGTAACTCCCCTTTCTCTCGGTATCGAGACTCTCGGCGGCGTTTGCACAAGAATGATTGAAAGAAACACAACTATTCCTACCAAGAAGACACAGGTTTATTCCACAGCAGTTGACAACCAGCCCAGCGTTGAAATCAACGTTTTACAGGGTGAACGTGAATTTGCAAAGGATAACAAGTCCATCGGTATGTTCAGACTCGACGGTATCGCTCCCGCTCCCCGCGGTATACCCCAGATTGAGGTTACTTTCGATATTGACGCAAACGGTATCGTAAACGTATCCGCTAAGGACCTGGGCACAGGTAAGGAACAGAAGATTTCCATTACCGCTTCCACAAACATGAGCAAGGAAGATATCGACAAGGCAGTAAAGGAAGCTGAGGCTTATGCTGCCGAGGACGCTAAGCGCAAGGAAGAAATTGATATCCGCAACGAAGCTGACCAGATGATTTATCAGATTGAAAAGTCCATGAATGAGTTCGGCGACAAGGTTACAGATTCCGACAAGGCTGCTGTAACTCCCAAGCTGGACGCTCTCAAGGAAGCTGTAAAGGGTACTGATATCGAAGCTATCAAGACAGCCAAGGAAGAGCTTCAGAAGGCTTTCTATGATATCGCAGGCAGAATTTATCAGGAACAGGGCGCAGCTGCTCAGGCAGCAGACGTTCAGGGCGACGGCACAAACGCTGCTCAGGGCGCTCCCGACGACAACATTGTTGACGCGGATTTCACTGACGCTAACTAAAATAAATAAGCGAGGCAGTGTCCCCAAGGGCGCTGCCTAAGCTTGATAAATGAGGAATTTTTATGGCAGAAAAACGTGATTACTATGAAGTGCTCGGGATTTCCAAGGGCGCTTCTGACGATGAAATAAAAAGAGCCTACCGTAAAATGGCGAAGCAGTACCACCCTGACCTCCACCCCGACGACCCCGAGGCGGCGGAGAAGTTCAAGGAGGTAAACGAGGCCAACGACGTTCTTTCCGACCCCCAGAAGCGCCAGCGCTACGACCAGTTCGGTCATGCGGGCGTTGAC
>JAFUNV010000015.1 GCA_017472865.1 Ruminiclostridium sp.
AGAAGCTTACCGCTGATTTCCAAAAAATACACATCCTTTATAGATTATAATTAACTGTTGTCAGTTTACAAGACCGTCGATAAATACATTGACATCCTCTACTGAGAGACCTGTCTGTTCTTTGATGATAAAATCCAGCTTTTCCTGAATATTCTGAACAAGAGCGGTTGTATTTGTTCCGTAAACCACCGCAATGTGGAGAATAATACGGATTTTGCCGTTCTGAATACGGAAATTTATACCCTTTCCTTCTTCAAAAAGCTTCTTGATAAGCGGAAGCGAGCCGAGTATTTCTTCCGACTTGTTTCCGGGGGTCAGACCTGCCACGCCGAAGCATGAGGTCACGGCTGAATCAATAAGCGAATAGAAAAAAGCTTTTGTGTATCGGATTTTTCCGAGATGGTTTTTGATAATTACCATAATTCAAGACCATTCCTTTCCGTTTTTGTGAAGGTAGTCAAACAATCCCATATATTATACACCATTTTAAAGTAAAATGCAAGTACTAAACGGGATTTACTATAATTTTAAAGGGAGCTTCCAGTTTTTCAAGTGCAGCTTGTGCTGTTTCTTTGCGGTCAAACACACCGAAAACCGCACTGCCGCTGCCTGTAAGAATTGCATTGACAGCGCCGTTTTTTCGCATTATATCTGTGATTGCGGCAATTTTTCCGTCATCGTACAGCTTTTCAAAGACATTGTACATTTTTCCTGCCCATTTTTCGGAGCCTTCTGCCAGCAAAGCTACAAATTCTGTGAAATCCGTGTTAAGCGGGAGAGGATTTGCGTCGTATGCTTTGTAAGCAGCAGGTGTACTGCAGGAAAAATCAGGCTTTACAACTGCAAGAACATAATCCTTTTTACATTCACAGGGATTAAGGAGTTCACCTATACCTGTACATACGGCTGTTCCGCCCGCTATGCAGAAGGGAACGTCTGCGCCCAGACTTCCGCCGATTTCGCAAAGCTTTTCGATACTGAAGGGGAAACCGTATATTTCGTTCAGCGCACGCAATACAGCTGCACCGTCGGTGCTTGAACCGCCCATTCCTGCTTCGAGAGGGATATTTTTTCTGATATCAATATCAATACGGGCAGTTTTATCTGCTGCGGTCAAAAATGCCGCTGCAGCTTTATATGCGATGTTCTTTTCATTGCAGGGAACTGCGGGGTTGTCGCATTTTATAAAAATTCCGTCACCGTCTGAAGCTCCGACAGTGATGTTATCATAAAGGTCAATCTGCTGCATTACGGTGTTAAGAGTATGATATCCGTTTTCAAGGCGGCCTGTAATATCAAGGAAAAGATTTACCTTGGCGTATGCTTTAATTTCTGATTTCATCGAGGAATTCCTTTATACGCTTAAGCGCAGTGTTGATATGATTTATTGAATATGCATAGCTTACACGGATATAACCCTCGCCGCTGTCGCCGAATGCGTCGCCGGGAACGACCGCAACGTGCTTTTTGTAAATAAGCTCCTGGCAGAACTCCTGCGAGGTCATGCCTGTGGATTTGATACAGGGGAATACATAGAAAGCGCCTTCGGGCTCAAAGCATTCAAGCCCCATATCATTAAAGCCTTTGACGATAAGCTTTCTTCTCATATCATATTCGTTCACCATCTGCTCAACCTCGGCACGGCAGTCCCTGAGAGCTGTAACAGCCGCAAACTGGCTCACGGTAGGAGAGCACATAATAGCGTACTGGTGAATTTTAAGCATCTGTGTAAGTATCGGTTCGGGGCCGGCTGCAAATCCGAGGCGCCAGCCTGTCATAGCAAAGGCTTTGGAGAAGCCGTTGATAACAATTGTGCGTTCCTTCATGCCATCAATCTCGGCGATAGAAACGTGGGGAGTACCGCCATAGGTAAGCTCAGAGTAGATTTCATCGGAAATAACAATGATATTTTTTTCTCTGAGAACTGCGGCAATTTCTTCCAGATCCTCACGGCGCATTACCGCACCTGTGGGGTTATTCGGGAATGGCAGTATAAGCGCCTTTGTCTTAGGTGTGATTTTTTCAATAAGCTGCTTTGCGGTCAGCTTGAATTTGTCTTCAACCTTTGTCTCAATGGGAACTGCCACGCCGCCTGTAAGCTCAACCATAGGTGCGTAGCACACGAAAGAGGGTTCGGGAACAAGAACCTCATCTCCGAAGTTCACAAGGGCGCGTATAGCGGCGTCGATAGCTTCAGAACCGCCTACGGTCACAAGAATTTCATGCTTCGGGTCGTAGGAACAGTGAATACGTTCGGTAAGATAGTCGTTTATCGCCACTCTCAGCTCATCAAGTCCTGCATTTGAGGTATATGTTGTTTTGCCCTTTTCAAGAGTGCGGATAGCTGTGCGGCGGATAGGGAACGGAGTCTTGAAATCAGGTTCTCCCACGGAAAGGCTTATGATATTATCCATTGTAGCGGCAATATCAAAAAACTTACGTATTCCCGAGAACTTTATATTCTGAACTCTGTCCGATAGAATATTGTCATAATTTATCACGGTGAAATCAGACTCCTTTCGTCTGCATAGGTGTTGGCAAAATGAACACCCTTCTCCTTGTAACGGCGGAGAATAAAGTGGGTGGTTGTGGAAAGAACGCCGTCAATGGGCGCAAGTCTGTCGGATACGAACAGTGCCACTTCACGCAGGTTTGTACCTCTTACGGTAACGGAGAGGTCAAAAGCGCCGCTCATGAGGTAAACGCTGTCAACCTCGGGGTGCTGTGCAATCATAGCGGCAATATCGTCATAACCGCACTGGACCTGAGGGGAAACCTTAAGCTCAATAAAAGCGGTAACGCAGTTCTTGTCAAATTCTTCCTCATTTATAATAGCAGAATAACCGATAACTGTACCGTCCTTTTCAAGTCCGGCAATTTTGGCGGCGACCTCATCGGCGGATATTCCAAGCATAACAGCAAGCTCTTCATTGGAAAGGCGGGCGTTTTCTCTTAATAATTTCACTAACTTTTTCATAAGTGTGTTTTCCTTTCGTCAAATCTTTATAAAATGCGGGTTTCGTGCCTTGAAGCAGGCAATTTCCGTAAACCCGGCACTTTTAGCAATTTCAATACCTTCCGCTATGCCCTTGCCGAGGTCTGCACAGCAGTGTGCGTCCGAGCCGATTGTAAGGATTTTTCCGCCCAGATCGCGGTAACGTTTTACATATTCAAAATCAGGAAGGGTTTTTCCTATATTCTGTCGTAGTCCCGAGGTGTTGATTTCGATACCCATATCGTTTTTTATAATTGTGCGGAATATTTCATCAATTATGTTGCGGTAAGGCTCCATATCAACGGGAATTTTCTTGTCTCCCACAATATAGCGCAGGGGATATGTAAGATGACCGAGGGAATCGAACTGTCCCCACTCAGCCATTTCAAGCAGCTCCTCAAAGTAAATTCCAAGAAGAAACTGAGGGTCGATTTCGGTGTAATCAAGAAAATAAAAGTCGTCATAGCCTCTTACCATGTGGCATGAGCCTATGATAAAATCATAGTTATAGCTGTCCAGCATACGGTTTGTAAGCTCCATGTCATGAAGGGGCTGACCCAGCTCAACACCGTACTGCAGGCTTATCCTGTCCTTGTATTTTTCCTTAAGGGCGGGGAGAATTACCGAAGACTGACGTACAGGCTCTTCGTAAAGGAATTCTTCGTCGAAAAACTTGTTGATTTCAAGATGATCGGTAAGGGTATAGTGCTTCATTCCGAGCTCAATAGCACGGAGCACCATTTCCTCAGCGCTGTTTTCGCCGTCCGGCGACTGAGTTGAATGGTTATGGAAGTCGAAGGGTATGTTCATTTCTGTAAAAGCCTCCTGTTGTCATTATTCTACACAATTTTAATTATATATGTTTTATTGTACCATATTTTTTGTCATTTGTCTATAATTTTATTTCAATTTATGGGGCGAAAATTTGTCTTGAAATTGTCAATATTTTGTCGGATTGATATTTACAATTCGGAAAAAATAGTGTATAATATAATTTATATGAACTGCGGAAGGCAGTGTGACAATCATAAAGGCTTGACGCCATACATAGAAAGGAAACATAATATGAGAGCAGTAGTAGCGGTAATAGGTAAGGATACAGTAGGTATCTTGGCAAAGGTAAGCACAATCTGTGCGGATTTCAATGCAAACGTAATGGACGTGACACAGACAATCATGCAGGACCTTTTTGCTATGACTATGCTTATTGATATCACCAACTGTACAGAGCAGTACAATGTTCTTGCTGAAAAGCTTAAGAAGTGCGGAGAAGAAATGGGTCTTCAGATTCATGTAATGCATGAAGATATCTTCAATTCCATGCACAGAATATAACGGGGGATAACAGATGATACTCAATTCCAATGACATTCTCGAAACCATAAAGATGATACAGGAGGAGAATCTCGATATCCGTACAATTACTATGGGTATTTCTCTTCTCGACTGTATCGACAGCGATATTGACAAGTCATGTACAAAGGTTTATGACAAAATGATGCGCCTTGCCTGCAATCACGTTAAAACGGGTGAGGAAATCGAAGCACGTTACGGTATTCCGATTATCAACAAGCGCCTTTCGGTAACTCCCATAGCTATGCTCGCGGCGGCAGCAAAGGGCAGCCCCGTAAAGTTTGCAAAAACTCTTGAAAAGGTAGCCAACGAAACAGGCGTAAACTATGTGGGCGGTTATTCTGCACTTGTACATAAGGGATTTTCCGCAGGCGACCTTGAACTTATCAATTCAATTCCCGAGGCGCTTGCAGAAACAACAAAGGTATGCTCTTCTGTAAACGTAGGTTCTACAAGAGCAGGTATAAACATGGACGCGGTTGCGCTCATGGGTAAGATTATCCGTGAAGCCAGCGAAAGAACCGCTGATAATTTCTGCTTCGGTGCAGCAAAGATAGTTGTATTCTGCAACGCTGTAGAAGATAATCCTTTTATGGCAGGTGCTTTCCATGGTATAGGTGAGCCTGACTGTGTTATCAATGTAGGCGTAAGCGGCCCCGGTGTTGTACGCTCGGCTGTTGCCAAGATGCCTGACGCGTCTATCAATGAAATTGCTGACGTTATCAAGAAGACAGCATTCAAGATTACACGTATGGGTCAGCTTGTAGGTACTGAAGCCAGCAAGGCTCTCGGCGTACCTTTCGGTATCGTTGACCTCTCACTTGCACCTACTCCTGCGGTAGGCGACAGCGTTGCACATATTCTTGAAGAAATCGGTCTTGAAAAATGCGGCGCTTATGGTACAACCGCAACTCTTGCACTCCTTAACGACGCTGTAAAGAAGGGCGGCGTAATGGCTTCTTCAAGAGTAGGCGGACTTTCGGGCGCATTTATTCCCGTATCTGAGGACGCAGGCATGATTGACGCGGTAAACTGCGGCGCTCTTAACCTCGAAAAGCTTGAAGCTATGACCGCTGTATGTTCTGTGGGACTTGATATGTTCGTAGTACCCGGTGATACACCTGCTGATGTACTTTCAGCTATTATTGCTGACGAAGCGGCAATCGGTATGGTCAACAGCAAGACAACAGCTGTACGTGTAATCCCTGCTATCGGTAAGAAGGAAGGCGAGGTTCTGGAATTCGGCGGCCTCTTCGGAAGCGGTCCTGTAATGTCCATCAATAAGTTCTCACCCTCCAAGTTTATTTCAAGAGGCGGACATATTCCCGCACCTCTTCAGAGCCTTAAAAACTAAATTTAACAAAGCTTGAATGCCTGCATATAATGTAAAAGGTAACCTATCCTGTTCTGAGAAAGGCGGTGCTTTTATGCAGGCATTCTTAATTTTTTCTGTGATTTTTTTCGGAATTTTCGGTGCGGCTGTCTTTATAAAGGTGATATACAGCGCTTTTCTCGGATTTATCACAAGAAAAGGAAAGGGGAGAGAACGTGGCGGCAAATGAAACCGAGCTTCAGGTGCTTCAGGGCACTGTTGAAGAGGTTATATACAAAAATACGGACAACGGTTACATAGTTATTGCCCTTGATGTTGACGGAGCGCCCGAAACGGCGGTAGGAACACTGGGCGACATTGTTGAAGGCGAAACCATACGTCTCAGAGGCAATTACGTGGCCAATTCCAAATACGGCAGACAGTTCAAGGCTGTAACCTGTGAGCGCACCCTTCCTACAACACCCATGGAAATACGCCGATATCTCGGCAGCGGTATAATAAAGGGTGTAGGTCCTGCGCTTGCCAAGAAAATAGTTGCCGCTTTCGGTACGGAATCTCTCTCGGTGATTGAAAATGACCCCATGCGCCTTTCTGAGCTTAACGGAATAACCACTGACAAGGCGCTTTACATATCCCATGAATTCCGCAAGCTGTGCGGTATCAAGACTATCATAGAATTTCTCCAGAAATATGATATAAGTCCCGTAACTGCCTCGCTTGTGTGGAAGATACACGAGGGTGCAAGCGTTGCGGCTGTCCGTGAGAATCCGTATATATTATGTGATTCGGGTATTGATGTTGATTTTACAATTGCCGACCGTATTGCTTTTGATCTGGAGCTGGATATGTGCAGTGCGGAACGCATAAAGGCAGGTATAGCATACGTTCTCCGTGAAAACAGTTATGCAGGTCATACCTGTCTGCCGAGGCAGAGGCTTATGGAACGCGTCTGCTCGGCGCTTAATGTATCCGAAGATGATTTCGACAGTGCGCTTTACAAAGGTATACGTGAAAACAAATTCTGCGAGTATGAAAGCGCAAAAAGAGTATATGTTTTTCTTACAGAATATTACCATGCGGAAACTTACATAGCCGCTAAAATTGCAATCATGCTGAAGCTTTCCGCACCCCTGGAAAAGGATTTCACCGAAGAAATCGCCGGTGTGGAGTGGACGGAGGGTATTCAGTATGAGGATTTACAGAAGGCGGCGATAAATGCGGCTCTCGGCAATAATCTTTTTATACTGACAGGCGGTCCCGGTACAGGTAAGACAACAACCCTCAATGCTGTAATCCAGCTCTGCCGCGGCAAGAATAAAAGACTTTGCCTGGCTGCGCCTACGGGGCGTGCCGCAAAGCGTATGTCCGACCTTACAGGTCAGCCTGCAAAAACCATACACAGGCTTCTGGAGGTTGATTTTTCAAAGGAAAACAGGCTTAAATTCAAGCACAACGAGCTTAATCCGCTTAAGGCTGACGTCATAATAATAGATGAAATGTCCATGGTGGATACTCTTCTTTTTGAAGCATTGCTGAGAGCAGTCAAGCCAGAAAGCAAGCTAATAATGGTAGGCGACTCCAATCAGCTTCCTAGCGTGGGCGCAGGGAATGTGCTTCGCGACCTTATTTCCTCGGGACTTATTCCTACTGTTGAGCTTAAAGAAATTTTCCGTCAGGCGGCGGAAAGCCTTATTGTTACAAATTCCCATAAAATTGTCAACGGTGTACAGCCCGAACTGGACGAGCGTAAAAAGGACTTTTTCTTCATGCCCACAGCTTCGGATAATGACACTGCGCAGCTGGTCGTTGACCTTGTGCGGACAAGGCTTCCTAAATCCTACGGATATTCACCTATTGACGATATACAGATTCTTACGCCTACAAAAATGGGGGCGGCAGGCACAAAGGAGCTTAACCGCTCGCTTCAGCTAGCCCTCAATCCGCCTTCCCGCTTAAAAAAGGAAATACGCTTTTTTGATGTGGTTTTCCGCACTAATGATAAGGTCATGCAGATAAAGAATGACTATGACGTTGCGTGGAAAAAGGGTGGTGAAAGCGGTCTGGGAATTTTCAACGGCGATATAGGTATTGTTACTGACGTTGATACCCATAACGGTATTCTGACCATTGATTTTGACGGAAGAATTGCTGTTTATACCAGTGAAATGCTTAATAAGCTTGAGCATGCCTACGCTATTACTATCCATAAAAGTCAGGGCAGCGAGTATAAGGCGGTTGTAATGCCTCTTACAGCGGTTTCTGAACAGCTTCTTTACCGTAATCTTCTTTATACGGGAATAACACGTGCAAAGGAGAATATAATCCTTATCGGCGCACGGGAGGTTGTGGGCAGAATGGTTCAGAACGACCGTAAGACTCTGAGGTATTCTTGTATGAAGCGCCTTCTTGATGAAAAATTCAACGAAAATGAAGATGATTATTAAATAGGCTTGCATTTTTAAAAAAATAATGCTATAATTACAGTGTTTGCATTTTTTAATTGAAAGGATTGGTTTTAAATATGAAGCTTGGAATGGTAGGACTTCCTAATGTCGGAAAAAGTACACTTTTCAACGCGCTTACAAATGCAGGTGCAGAATCTGCAAATTACCCCTTCTGCACAATCGAACCCAACGTAGGTATAGTTTCTGTACCTGATGAAAGACTGGACAAGCTGGCAGAAATGTACAACCCTGACAAGTTCACTCCCGCAGTGCTGGAATTTGTTGATATTGCAGGTCTTGTAAAGGGTGCGTCCAACGGCGAAGGTCTTGGCAACAAGTTCCTTTCCAATATCCGTGAGGTTGACGCTATTGTGCACGTTGTACGCTGCTTTGAAAATGACAATATCGTTCACGTTGACGGAAGCATCGGTGCGGAACGAGATATCGAAACAATTAACCTTGAGCTTATTTTCAGCGATATGGAAATTCTCGGCAGAAGAATTGACCGCACAAAGAAGCTTATGAAAGGTGATAAGTCCTTACAGAAGGAAGTCGATTTCCTTGAAAGACTTCTTGCACATCTTGAAAACGGCAAGTCTGCACGTTCTTTCGATTTCAGCGACGACGAGCTTGCTTCCATAAAGGATACTCCTCTGCTTTCCAACAAGCCCGTAATTTACGCAGCTAACTTAAGCGAGGACGATTTCAAGAATAATTACGAAAACAACAGCCAGTATCAGGCAGTGAAGAGAATCGCCGAGGAGGAGAACAGCGCGGTTCTTCCTATCTGTGCACAGATAGAAGCTGATATCTCAGATATGGACGCCGAGGAAAAGGAAATGTTCCTTTCCGACCTTAATCTTACAGAGTCTGGTCTCAGCCGTATCATAAAGACAGGCTACAGCCTTCTTGGCCTTATTTCTTTCCTTACAGCAGGTCCTACCGAGGTTCGTGCATGGACTATAACAAAGGGAACAAAGGCACCTCAGGCGGCAGGTAAAATTCATACCGATTTTGAAAAGGGCTTTATCCGCGCTGAAATTGTTGCGTTTGATGACCTTGTTGCTCACGGCGGCATGAATGGCGCCAAGGAAAAGGGTCTTGTGCGCCTTGAAGGTAAGGAATATGTAATGAACGACGGCGACGTTGTAGTATTCCGCTTCAATGTCTGATTATATTACAGAGTTATGAAGATACATAAAGCAAAAAATATAAATAAGCGCTCTGTGGGAATATTGTTCGTGCTTCAGGTTATTTTCGGAACACTGCCCGCTGTTCTTCTGGTGATTTTTGCCATAAATTCAGGGGTAGGGAAGAGTGAAGATTACCTGTGGGCCTATATTTCGGCGGCGGCAATAATACTCTGCGGCTTTGCATACATTATTCTCAGCCGTAAGTATAACATTCTGCTTTCGGGTCTGAAGGGCGAGAAGCAGCTGTATAAGATTGCCAAAAAGCACAAGAACGAATACCATATTTTTCTTAATCTTCCTGTAAGATACAAGCGCAACCGTTCTGAAATAGATATGCTTATGATAAGCGAGAAGGGCGTGCTCATAGTGGAAGCAAAGAATCATTCGGGAACTATCATAGGCGGTGACAGGGACGACCACTGGTGTCAGTACAAGCATTACAGGGATGGTCACAGTACCGAATCTGAAATGAAAAATCCGCTTAAACAGCTTTCCAGACAGCGTGATATACTTAAAAATATCCTGCGTTCAAACGGCTATGACGTATGGGTGGACGGAGTTGTGTTCTTTTCCAATCCTTTTGTACGCCTGAAATTGAATTTGTCTGGTCCAAACAGCTTTGTTGTTTCGGGCGATAAGGAGCTTGACAAGTTTATTTCCGAATATGAGTGTACAAAAA
>JAFUNV010000016.1 GCA_017472865.1 Ruminiclostridium sp.
ATACATATAATAAAATAACCTACAACATATAACAATAATACTATCCAAACTATTGAAAATCTCTTACACATATTTAATCCTCATACATCTGCAAATTCTTATCGGTCTGTCCGATTTTCTTCATTATACCACATTCACACCTAAAAAACAATACATACTTTCGTACAAGGCAAATAAATCACAGTACATTTAAAAATCGCCCAAAAATTTCTCCCAGGTACTTGACAAACGCACAACAAATCTATAACATTCATTCAATTTACCTCTTTCTGATGTTGTTGCTCAAGTGCATACATAAAACAATATAGCATATTTCTTTTAAAAAAGCAAGATATAGCTAATAGATTTAGTTATATAGAGCATGCAGATTATCCATTTCGTCAAAGAATTGTTCAGGGTGTAAAATATCAAGATACTGTCGTTATGCTTCCAGATGTAACAAATTCAAAAAGTCACAAATCATATGCTGCATATGACCATCATAAAATTATCTCGTACTTAGCCTAAAGCTTTGCTGCGGAAAAGATATTTTGAAACAATTCTTACTAAAAAACAACCATCGAAAAATCATACTATAACATACGAAAAACAGGCACACGGAATTGATTTCCGTGTGCCTGTTTACATAATCCGCTGTATTAAGTTTTAAACGATATTTTTAAAACCTCTATATCGCACCCACGCTAAGGCGAGCCGCCTTTTATAAGAAACAGCTAACCCCGCAGTTGCAAAACGGCGGGGTTAAAAACTTCTATATGGCGGACGCACCAATACACCGCCCGTTTTGTTTTATAAATCTGAAAATTTAACATTTCCGAAACATTTCTTAAACACTCCGCAAATATCGTGGCTGTATAATAAAGACACAATCAAGGAAAAAACCTAACAGGAGGCTTTATTATGAACAGAAACGATACAGAATTTATGGTACAGAAAATCCGCACACAGTACATGGAAAAGGACAGCTCACAGAAGGACCTGGATATGCTCCGTGAGCTTGACGCAGAGGTAAAGCGTCCCGCTAATATCTTCGGCTATACTTTCGGCAGTATCGGCGCAATAATCATGGGCGCAGGCATGAGCCTTGTAATGACCGATATCGGCAGCACCCTCGGCATGGAAAACACAATGCCCGTCGGTATTGTAACCGGAGTTATCGGAATGCTTATGGCTGTTGTGAACTATCCGATTTACAAGAATATTCTCGCTTCCCGCAGAGAAAAGTACGCCGACCGTATTCTTAAGTTAAGCGAAAGGATAATGAATAAGGAGGGCAACTGAAATGGCTGAATCAAAGCTTGTTGAAGCAAACAATAAGATAGAAAAGGCCGTTGTGGGCGGTTACAGAAAAATAGAAAACGCAGTAGTTTCGGGCTATACAAAAATCGAGGATAAATTTGTGGACAGCTTTCTTACCAAGGACGGCGAAAGCGTTGAAGAAGCAAAGAAGAGGCTGAAGAAATAGAGGTTTTGAAACAGAATGACAAAAGCGGGCGAACACAGTTCGCCCCTACTTTTTTGCATAACGTTGCTTTTTGTCACTTCATCAGCTCATCTGTAAGCCTGATTATTTCGGGTGCGATTTTTTCGCGCTCTTTTTTTATTACAAGATTGTAAAGAGGATAAGCGGCGGAAACAGCGGCAATACCCATTATTCCCACAACGATACCAACAGCGAAAAGCTCCGTCCACACCAGACAGCAGCACATTCCGATACCCAGCACCAGCGCGCCGACAATACCTGTAACAAGAGCTATAACCGTTCCCTTTCGGGTAACGCTCTCGTCAAGGCGGCGGAGCTGCTCCATTTTATCCGCTTCCCGAGGCACGTACTTTTCCCGTATCTTCTTTATTTCTTCCTGTTCCTTTGCAGAATAGGTATAGGAAAAGGTTTCTTTATTCTCCATAGGCTTCGTTCTCCATGATATATTTTATTTCCTTTGAGGTTTTAACAATACTGTATATCGACATGGTTACGACAATTACACTGACTCCTGCGCCTGTAAGGGCAATGAAAATCCATCGGTGGTCGTCGGAAAGTTCAGCGCCGAACTCGGAAAGCATGGCCGTTTCCAGCGACAGCACTGAAACAAGCGCCGCCGCCATACTTATAATCTTCGCCATTGACATTACGGGACTGCCGAGCTTCCTGTATTTTATGAGATTTTTTATTGCCATAGCCGTAATCCAAAAGGTGTATGCCGCCATGATATAAATAAGCACGCCGTGATATTCATAGCCCTTGTTCTGATAGAGAATCATCAGAACCGCACCCGATAAGAACAGGTTGAGGGTCAGCAGAATATATCCGCAGAGCCTTGAACGGCGCAGCTCCCTGAAGCGGTTCTGACCTATGCCTGTACGGTTTACAAATCTCAGCAGGAGGAAACGCATTACCGCTAAAATAGTATAATAAAAGGCAAGAATATAGAACCATGCGGATTTATAAAGCACACCCGATATGATATTCACTGCGGCATAAAGCAGATTTACCCCGAGAGAGCCGTAAAGGGTAACATGGGTACGGAAGGGCATATCCGTCATGAACCGACCGCCCAGAGGGTTGCTGTAAACCTTCTGCTTTGCGGATTTATAGTGCTTCGGCAGAGTTTTTATGCACCTTATTACAATTACGCAGAGAGTGTAGAAGGAAAGCACATAAGCGCTGTATGCGAGAGGGTGTTCCTCATAGCTTTTTAAGAATATAAAAACCAGCGCCGCCGCGCATAAGGGCGTCAGCAGGGCAATCAGCCATACAGGCGGATAAAGGAGCTTAATCAGCTTTTTCGCGTTCAATATCTTCACCCCTTTTAAGCTTTACTGTAAAGGTACTGCCCTTTCCCGCTTCGCTTTCCACGGAAATTTCTCCCCGCATGATATCCACCACGCGCTTTACCAGGGCCAGTCCCAGACCGTTGCCTTGCATAGCGTGGGAGGTGTCGCCCTGATAGAATTTTTCAAATATATGTGCGCCCGTTTCAGGAGAAATTCCGCAGCCCGTGTCAGTTATACGCACTGTTGCACAAACGCTGTCGGCAGAAAGGGAAACCGAGACAGTACCGCCGCTTTCGGTGAATTTGAAGGCGTTGGACAGGAGATTATTCCACACCAGACCCAGCAATTCCGCGTCAGAGCTGATATAAATTCCGTACTCTATATCCGTTTCGATGTCAATCCCCTTTTTCTCCCAGACTTCTTCAAACTGCAGAAGCGACCGGCAAAGCTGTTCGCTCAGGTCAAAACGCTTTGAAACGGGAAAAATCTGCTGATTTTCCAGTTTGTTCAGCTTTAAAATATTTGTGATAAGACTGGCAAGTCGTCGGGAGTTGTCGGTAATCCCCTTGGCGTACTCAATGCGCTTTTCCTCGGACAGGTCGGGTGCCTGGAGCATGGTTCCGTAGTTCTGCATTACTGCCAGCGGTGTTTTCAGCTCGTGCGAAACATTGGCGATAAAGTCGGTGCGCAAGGTTTCAACACTGCCTAATTCCTCCGCCATTTTATTGAAGCAGGCGATGATACTGTTGAAGCTTTCGTAGGCATAGCTTTCGCTCAGCGGCTGAATACGCACGCTGAAATCACCGTCCGTTATTTTATTGCCTGCGTCGGTGATGCGCTTCGTGGGGCGGTCTACCATAAGTCTGCGGCGCACAGCGTCAATAACCGTAAAAAGCAGGCTTATGAGAATCACGTTTCCGAAGGTTAGCTTTGCGGCGGCGGCAATATTCTCCTCGGTAAAGGTTATGTTCAGCGTTTCGGACATTACCGTTATGAAAAGAGTCATACAGCAGGTTACAACAAAAGCGGCAAGCATGAAAAACACAAACCAGCTGTTGAAGATAAAAAGAACCCGCTTGAAATTCAGTTTTTTCATTTCAGCACCGCCTTATAACCAAGCCCATGAACAGTGACGATTTCAAAATCATTGCATTCCGCAAGCTTGCTTCTGAGCTTTGTCATATATACGTCAACAGCGCGGGGCGCGGTATCTGTGTCGGCGTCCCAGAACTCGTCCATAAGCTGGGTACGGGTGAAGGTTTTCTTGGGGTAGGACAGAAGCTTGTAGAGAATGGAAAATTCTCTTGCTGTCATGGGTATTTCCTCACCGCCAAGATATGCGGTGCGTTCGTCCGCGTCCATTGTAAAGCTGCCTATTTCCAGCTTTCGGCTTGAAGCAATCTTCGCGCGGCGGAGAAGCGCGCCTATACGCAGGAAAAGCTCGTCTAAATCTATGGGCTTCACCATATAATCGTCGATTCCCATGCGGTAGCCTCTCTGCTTTGCTTCAAAATCATCACGGGCGGTCATAAAGAGGATAGGGATTTCATTATTCATGGAGCGCACGGTTTTTGCAAACTCAAAGCCGTCAATATCGGGCATCATGATATCAGACACTATAAGGTCGAAAACATTTTCATACATAGCGTCGTAGGCTTCGTCAGCGCTCAGACAGCCCGTTGCTTCATAACCGCTCTGGTTTAAAAAGGCGCAGACCGTGCGGTTAAGCTCACGGTCGTCCTCCACTACAAGTATTCTGAACATAGGATTACCTCCGATGGAATTTTCTTTATTATATCATATTTTACCATGGAAATGTTAAAGTTTTGTTTACGTTTCGGGGGAATTTTGGTTTTGGGGTAAAAAATATAATCTGCAGTATAAATTTTAACCCCGCAGTCATATCGACCGCGGGGTTTGCTTTTTATAAGAATATCCGTTTTTACGCATAAATGGAAGCGCAGTATTTTTCCGCCTGCACATTCCACATTTCGGCGTAGGTTCTGCCGTTTGCCAACAGCTCGCTGTGTGTTCCGCTTTCGGCAATACTGCCGTTTTCAAGCAGAATTATGCGGTCGGCGTCCTTCGTGGTGGAAAGGCGGTGTGAAATAAGGATAACCGCCTGATTTTCCGCATTTTCAAGCATACTCTTGTTAAGCCTGTACTCGGCGATAGGGTCAAGGGCGCTTGAAGGCTCGTCAAGAATTGCAATAGGCATATCGCGCATAAACATTCGCGCAATCGCAGCCTTCTGTCCTTCGCCGCCCGAAAGCATTGTTCCTTCCTCGGAAAACTCCTTGGTAAGCTCGGTGTCGATTCCCTTTTCAAGAGTACCCAGCTTACCGCCGAAATCAGCTCTTTTCAGCGCGTCAACTATTTTTCCGCTGTCGCTGTCAGCTACAAAATCGGTCTTTACGTTTTCGGCAAGGGTTGCGCCGTAAATCTGGAAATCCTGGAAAACTGCGCCTATCTTCTCGCGGTAAGCCTTTGTGTTAAGCTTTCGTATATCAACGCCGCCGAAAAGTATTTCGCCCTCGGTTACGTCGTAAAGCCTCATAATCAGCTTTATCAGCGTGGACTTGCCCGCCCCGTTTTCACCCACAAGGGCAAGCTTTTCACCCTTGCGTATGGTC
Organism: Ruminiclostridium sp.; assembly: GCA_017472865.1. Taxonomy (GTDB): domain Bacteria; phylum Bacillota; class Clostridia; order Oscillospirales; family Ruminococcaceae; genus Ruminiclostridium_E. Next base: position 5,409 of record JAFUNV010000016.1, read on the forward strand.
ATGCTGACATTTTTCAGCACATATTTTTCGCTTTCCCTGTACCTGAAGCTTACGTTTCTCAGCTCAAGGGTGCAGTCGTTTTCGGGAACGGGAATCTCGCCTTCGCAGCCCTCAATACCGATTTCGTATTCCATGAAGCGGCGGAATTTTTCGGCGTACTGACCCAAATTCTGAAAATCAACCAGTGCATAATTCATCTGGTCAAGGTGGCTTTTTATGCCGTTGGTTGCATTTTTAAGAGAAGCGACCTCGCCCAGCTGAATGGTTTTCTTTTCGATTGCAAGATAGGCAAGATACACGGGCACGGCGTAGAACTGGCACAGGGTAAACACTGTTATCCAGTTTATAAGGGTAGGCACGATTATTTTAAGCGAGTAGCCCAGTGCCATTTTACGCTCCTCGGCAATAGCCTCGTCGTACTGCTCCATAAGGGCTTCTTCGATACCTGTCAGCTTGATTTCCTTAGCGTACTCGGGCTGGTAGAACACACGCTTTGAGTAGTCTGCCTTTCTGCCGATACGCTGTTTTTCAAGATTGTATTCATATTCGAGCTTTGTGATTATAAAGCGGGTTATAATGTTCACCACAAAGCCGATTACGGGGAAAATCATGATAACCGCGTTTACGGTAAGAATCATTGTTCCCGCAACAAGCATCGCCACGATATGAGAAACAATGTTCGCCACGCTCATTATTGCCTTTCTGCACATTTCCTCGGACTGAGAAGCGGCAATTACGAAATCGTCGTAATACTCGGGGATATCATAGCATTTAAGGTCCATTTTCTGCGCCTTGGTCATAAGCTCCCGCTGAATTTTTCCCTCAAAGCCTATTATCTTCGTCCAGAAATAGTTTTCAAGGAAGCGGAAAATAACCATACGGACAGCATGAAGAACGAACATAACTGCCAGCACCTTTACAACGCTCATAATATCGGCGGTGGTGGTGAAGATATTGATGATTTCCATAAGCAGGAAGGTGTCGATAAATGTGCCGATACCCATGAAAACGCACCTGCTGACAATGTATGACAGTGCCATTTTCTTATCGTGCCGCAAAGCGTATTTTACAACATACAGGACGTTTGAAATAAGCCGCGACATCTTGATTTTATCTTTTTTATTCTTTTCGCTCATGCTGTCACCTCCTCAGCCAGATAATTCTGCGCCTGCAGCTTCCACATTTCCGCATACTTTCCGTTCAGTGCCATTAACTCTGCATGACTTCCCTGCTCGATAACCGTACCGTGTTCAAACATATAGATACGGTCGGCGTCACGGGTTGCGGAAAGACGGTGGGAAATGAATATAACCGTCTCGCCGTCGGTTGCGGTAAGCATATTCCTATACATATTGTACTCGGCGATAGGGTCAAGGGCAGAGCTGGGCTCGTCAAGGATTACAATATCGGGCTTACGCGCAAATACACGCGCAATAGCAATCTTCTGTGCCTCGCCGCCCGAAAGACCCATACCGTTTTCGTCAAATTCCTTGGTAACCATGGTGTCGATGCCCTTTTCAAGGCTGTCCAGCTTGTCGCCAAATTGAGCCTTTCGGAGAGAATCCTCAACAAGTCTCCGTTCCTCGTCGTTCTTCGGCTTTCTCATAAGTACATTGTGGGAAAGCGGCAATGCGAACACCTGCAAATCCTGGAACACTGTACCGAAGCGGAGGTGGAGGGATTTCGGCTCATATTTTGCCGTATCCTCGCCGCTGATTTTTATATTGCCTTCAGTAGGGTTATAAAGACCCATAATCAGTTTTACAAGGGTCGTTTTGCCTGCTCCGTTGTGACCGACAATAGCAATCTTCTCGCCCTTTCTGATGCTGATATTGACATCGTGGAGAGTAGGCTTATCAGCGCCATCGTATGTGAAGCTCATGTCCTTTATTTCGATATCGGAAAGGTTCTTTGCCTTGATAAGCTCGTCCGCCTTTGTCTTAGGCTCGTAGGAAAGGAACTCACGGAGATTTGTAACGAATGCGCTTTCCTTTGCAAGTGCCACGATAAGCTCAACAGCGTCAGAGGTGCGCCAGGAAAGGGTGGAAAGGGCAGGTATCATTGCAACATAGGCGGCGGTCTGCACCTCTCCCTCGTTCAGTACAAAGGCTATGTAGAGGTAGGGGAGAATCGTGGACAGGAGATTGTACAAAATCCACTTTAGAGGTTCGATAACACACAGCTTTCTGCGGATTTTACGCGTGCGCTCTTCCATTTCCTCGTACGCCTTTTCGTGGCGGGAGAGAAGCAGCTTACCGATACCGAACAGGCGTAACTCGGCCGCATATTTCTTTTCGTAGAATACGCGTTTTGCGTAGCCGCCGATACGTCCGTCACGGGTGTTCGACATATCAAGGGAGTAGTATAAATCTCCCTCTTTTTTGCCGAACAGCATAGAGATTGCAACCATGGGTACAATGAAAAGCAGCAGCCACGGGTCAACGTCAGCAACGATAATAGTCGCCGCTATTACCGAGGCAATACCTGCAACCAGATATGCGGAGTAATAGAGAATGTTGCTGCCACGCCACTGACACTCGTTAAGAGCACGGGTGTACTTGTCGTAGAAATCGGGGCGCTCAAATTCAGAATACTCCATTGAAATTGATTTGCGGATAACCCGTTTGTAGAAATCCTGATACATTTTCGGCAGGAACTGCTTTTCGCAGAGCTGGTGAATAGCCGCCGTGATATGTATGCAGATATGCCCGATACACATTGCTCCCACAAAGGAAGCAAGCGCCGTAAAGGGCGTTTTGTTCTCGATTGCGACATAAATCCACTCTGTCAGGTATACTGAAAAGATTGTCCAGAACACGTTTTCGTTGAATTCCTTGATGAACGTGTAGATGACGTAACCCTTACTGCCCCGCCACAGGATTTTCAGCATATACATTACGTTTGACAAAGCGGAGTGCTTTGGTTTTTCTTTTTCTTTTGCCATTAGAATATCCTCCCTTTTGTTTAAGTATAGCATATTTTCGATAGTAAAGCAAGTGTTTTAAATCTTATGATTTGAGTTGTTTTTTAATCCTCCTTTTTAAACAAAAAAACGTGCATTTCATACAGAAATGCACGCCCTGAATGCATATAACAGCACATTATAAAATGTGCGTAACGGCAGACAAGTGTTCATTTCTATGTATGAATGATGCAAATGTGCGATGAGTGAAAAACATATTGTCTGCCTCCTTTCAAAAAAATTATGAATTTAGTATAGCACTGCAATCGGCATTTGTCAATATTTTCTTTTTAATTTTATTCAAAAAGTAAGAATCATGACCTTATTATATATCAATAGCAATAGTTTGTCAATAGCTATTGATGATTTATATAAACTTTAGTTTAAGTTATACTATTTCTAACGATTAAATTTGCTGTAAAGGAGTGATTTTATGAATGAACTTAACATAGAAGTAGGCGCGAGAATAACCGAACTGCGCAAACAGCGCGGATATACCCGCGAGAGGTTGTCGGAGCTTGCCGATGTTTCGGTGCAGTTCCTTGCTGATATTGAAAAGGGGCGCAAATCCATGACGGTCGCGACCCTAAAAAGAATTGCCGCCGCTTTGCTTAGTTCCACGGATTATATCGTGAACGGCACAACGGAAAACAGCGACAACGACGGGATTATTTCAATCCTCAATACCCTTTCTGATAAAAACAGAAAGCAGGCAGAGAAAATTCTGACTGCTTTTGCTGAGGCGGTTAATGACTGAGAAAATATGACGCAAAACGCCCCTGTTCAACTAAGAACAGGGGCGTCGTTTACTTTATAATCCAACGTCGGTTAAAACCTTATGGTTAAATCTTTCGTTGGTTTCCGCCATTTCGTATGTGATTATGAATCTTGTACAAATGCGGATTTATGATTGACTACCTTAGCGAAGTGCAGCCTGTGCGGGTGACTCAATATGGACGCACTTTCACCCAGTCGTATAACAGCACAGTCCTCATCAGGTTCAGCAGTGCTGTATTTGTTATCTTCGCTGGGGTTTATTGTAACATTCCAAGTGTATTTTCGATTATCAGCAACAACAGAACGGATATGCTCATTAAGTCTGTCCCTCTGAAAAACAGGGGAGGAGTTTTCAAGCATTCTGCCAAGTTGTTTTGCAACCATCGATATTTCCAAAATACAGCCATTCATAATACTTTCCTGCTCGCTCTGACGTTCTCGCTGCTCGTAGAGCTTTTTTATTTCCTCATTATATTCCGCTTTCATCACAGTGTATTCGTCCTGAGTAAGATTTCCGTCGGCAAACATAGTTATCAGGCTTTTCTTTCTCTGCTTGACCTTTTCAATCTGACTTTCAATGAAAATAACGCTTTCGGAACAGTTCTGCTTTGATGCAGCCTTGTAATAATCACAGATGCTGTCAAGAGTTTCGAGAAGCTCTTTTCTTTTGCTTTGCCATACCGACTGTAACAAAAGCTCTGCCATCATATCCATTTTCCATTGAGTGATTGAAGCTTCATTGCAAAATCCGTCGCCATCTTTATGCTCCGTTGCCTTGCCATTGTTCACCTGATTGTAGCAGACATAGTTGTAGGTGATATTGCCTTCCTTGTCCTTGTGATAACGGTTTTTTCTGAAAGAAGAACCACAGACACAGCGCAGCTTCTGCACCCATAAATCCGTTGAAATTCGGTTGCTTTTCTTTACAGTTTCACCGTTCTGAACGAGAGTGCTTTTTCGTTTGGAGTTTAATATCCTGTTGCACTTTTCCCATTGCTCCTCGGAAATAATCGGCTCGAAATCGCCCTTGACATATACATAACTGTCCCTGTCAAGATTATGTATACGCTTCTGCTCTAGATAGTTGTTGACGTGGGATTTGTTGTAGCAGATACAGCCCTTGTATGTAGCATTTCTCAGAACACGACACACATTACTGCAAGTCCATTTTGTTGTTCCTGTTGCAGTAAGCCTGCCTTGCTCACGAAGAATTTTTGCTATCTTCATTGTGCCGTGTCCTTGCTCGTAAAGGTCAAAGATAGTCCGCACTGTTTCAGCTTGCTCAGGGTCTATGACATAAGTTCCGTCAACTCTATTGTAGCCGAGAATGTTCCCGCTTCCGTAAAGAATTTTGTTCTCTCGACTGATACGCTGACCTGCACGGACACGCTCAGAAACCTTTCGGCTTTCCTCTTGAGCAAGCGTTGCCATAATCGTCAGTCGCAGTTCGCCATCACCGTCCATAGTCCAGATGTTATCGTCAACAAAGAAAACCTCGATGTCAAGATTTTTCAAAGCACGAGTGTGGGTGAGAGTGTCAACTGTATTTCGTGCGAAACGGCAGACTTCACGGGTTACAATCAAATCAAATTTTTTCATTTCAGCATCGGCAATCATTTTCATAAACGCAGGACGCTTCTTTGCTTGCGTTCCTGTGATACCCTCATCAATATATTTATCGACAACTTGCCAGTTCGGGTAACGTCTTGCAATATCCTCATACCACTGCATTTGATTTTCCAAAGCAGAGAGCTGAGCCTCGTGTTCTGTGGAAACTCGTCCGTAGAAAACAACCTTCCGAGGTCTGTTTCTGTCAAGAGAATTATAGTTCAGATTTAACATCTCGTACTCCTTTCACCAATATTTCTGTCTTGAACTCAGGAAATTCGTTTTTAACGATGTTGTCAAAAGTCTCCTGATTAATCAATCCATTTTTCAAAAGAACTTTAACTGCCAAAAATTCAGCATAACGTGATTCGACTTGTGGATTATTCTTTTCGTTTTCCATATTTTTGTCCTCCTTAAACGCATTTAATTTTAACGCTTTAAAGCATTATATCTTATGAGAGGGGATTTGTCAAGTCCTAATCGGTGTATGCGCGTTGTTCCGCACCTTTAAATAAAAATTTGCCGTTGTATTTTTATCATACAACGGCTTTTTTCATTTTGTTTTTTTCGGCAGCATTGCCAATTTCCATTCAAGGGGTTTGGGTTCTCCCAACAAGTTTTTTGTATTTGTCGGCACACAGATTTTCTTTGAAAATGAGGGAGTGTGGCCACAAATGCTATGCTTGCTGTCAACGAAGTTGAAGAAAGCATAGTTTACAAAAAACGGACTGTGTCTATACACAGGCGATGCTTGCTCTCATCTGAAAATGAAAAAGAGCAAGTCGCAAAATTGACGAAGTGTATAGACAAGTCATATGCTTGCTCTCCGCTGAGTTTAAAAAAACGAATGATTAACTTTTTCAAGAAAGCCTCGCAGAGCGCACATACTATTGAAGATGGTATATAAGTGCGCCCTTGTCTGTCACAAGGGCAAAATGAAGCTTATTCATTCTGGAAAATTTCATCTGAACTCAAAAAGATATGTACGTACGTACGCAGCGTTTTCACTTGGAATGAAAAATTTTTATTCTCTCAGGCAGAGAAAAAGAAAATCGCCCGAATTGTCAAGACTCTACTTGACGGCTCAGGCGGATTTTCATTTCTGCGGTAAACTTGAAAAGAAATGTATTTGATGTCTATGGAGTTTACATTGGTCTGATTGATTACGTTGTTGCTGTTGTAAGCGTAGTTATAAATACAGAATAAGCTTGAATTTTTTTCCGAATTAGTGTATAATAAAATTGGATATTTGTATCTTCGTTTAAAGAAAGGACGATTATTGCAATGAATATTATCAATGCTATTATAAATCTTGTAAATCATCCAGTAACTACTATCCACGCTCACTATGTTGGCAGAAACCGTGCGAACAGTATGGGCGATGCTCTTGAAGAGTATATAAAAGACTTATTCTGTGACACTTTTGATGAAACTGATAAAGTGAAACGTCTGGAGAAAATTAGTGAAGTGTTTTCTTACTTGGGCAACAACAGTAATCCGCCTGACGGAATGTTAAAGGGTGGCGACGCTATTGAAGTAAAGAAAATCGAAAGTCCTAATTCTGCTCTTGCATTAAATTCATCATATCCGAAGCACAAATTATATGTTGATAGCCCTATGATTAGCAAAGCTTGTAAAACTGCTGAAGAATGGACAGAGAAAGATATCATTTATGCAGTTGGCGTTGTAAATGATGACTCAATTAAACATCTTTCGTTCGTTTATGGACTAGATTACGCTGCGAGTGATGAAGTGTATTCAAGAATTAAACAGAAAATCAAATACGGTGTTGAAACCATTCCTGATGTTGAGTTTTCTGATACAAAAGAACTCGGTAGAGTTAATAAGGTTGACCCTTTAGGAATAACTTACTTGAGAGTAAGGGGTATGTGGGGTATTGAAAATCCATTTACTGTTTTTGATTATGTCTATGAACGTGACTTTAATAGAGATTTTAATTTTATGTGTATAATAAACGATGAAAAGTTTAACACATTTGAAAACAAGCAAGATTTAATAGATTTGTGCAAGAAAACGGAAGGACTTACTATTTCTGATATTAAGATTAAAAATCCGGATAATCCTGCACAGCTTAAAAATGCAAAATTGATTACATATACAATATAGGTGGTTAAATGAAAATTGTTAGCTTATTCGCTGGAGCTGGCGGACTGGATTTAGGCTTTGAAAAAGCAGGTTTTGATATCATATATGCAAATGAGTATGATTCATCAATATGGGATACATACAAAAAGAATCATTCGGGATTTCTCGACCAGCGAGATATTCGTAAGACTGATTCATCTGAAATACCTGATTGCGACGGAATCATCGGAGGACCTCCCTGTCAGTCTTGGTCCGAGGCGGGTGCATTAAAAGGCATTGAGGACGCCCGTGGACAGCTTTTTTATGATTATATTCGTATATTAAAGGATAAACAGCCAAAATTTTTTCTTGCTGAAAATGTTGTTGGTATGCTTTCCAAAAGACATAGCGAAGCAGTTGAGAATATAAAGAAAATGTTTGTGGATTGCGGCTATGATTTAACGGTAACTTTAGTAAATGTTGCTGATTATGGAATACCTCAAGATAGAAAGCGTGTGTTTTATATCGGTTTCCGAAAAGATTTAGAAATTGATTTTAAATTTCCCGAACCTAATAAAATAAGGCGTACATTGAAAGACGCAATTTGGGATTTGAAAGATACAGCTGTGCCGTCATTAGACAAGAATTATGCAAATCCAAATACACTTTTCAGTAATCACGAATATTTTCAAGGCTCATACTCTACGATTTTTATGAGCCGTAATAGGGTTAGACAGTGGGATGAATGCGGCTTTACAGTTCAGGCGAGCGGAAGACAGGCACAACTTCACCCACAGGCTCCAGTTATGCCGATGGTTGCTAAAAACCGACACATATTTGCAGAAGGGTATGAGCATTTATACAGACGTATGACAGTACGTGAATGTGCAAGGCTGCAAACCTTCCCTGATGACTTTGAGTTTGTTTATTCGAAGTCTGATGATGGATATAAGATGGTTGGTAATGCTGTACCAGTGGAAATGGCAAGGATTATTGCAAAACAAATTGATAACTATATATAACAGAAATTGTTCAAAATATACAGAAACAAATCATTTCATACAATAATTAGGTGTGAGGTGAATAGAGAAAAATTTGATGAGAATTATTCTCTTGAACTTGTCTTTTCATGGTTGTATGATTGCAAAAAACAGAAACTATAATCGAAAAAGAAATGTTTTAAACTTTTAAATGTTGTCGCAATATTTTTCCTAGTGCTTTTGAAAAAAGCCATAGAAAAATAAATAAAGCAAGCTAAGACTTCGAAATGCAAAATAGAAAACTGGAAGCTCGTATAGAAGCTGTTTGTGACAGAACAGTAATAGTGTTATAGTAATTAGAATAGCGACATTAATTTACTGATTTATTCATATATATATGAAACCCAAAATATAATTGAATTCAGAGTAAAGAAATATTTGCAAGATTTGTATTACAGACTATTAAAAAGCAAAAATCGTCAAATTAAATCTGTCGAAGATTATCTGATTTATTCTGTTTCGAACAACGATAAAAAAATCAATTTAAACAAGTTAGGTTTAATAGATAGTTTTGCAATTGACGAATTAACACTAAAGTCTGAACTGTTTAACGGTGATATTCCAAACGTTCATAGAATGAAAGAATACGCAAATTCATTGAGCTTGGATGATCCGTTAAGATATGCTATATTAGACGTTATTGTTTAAAATATTCGGCGTAAAATATAGTTTTTTGAAATACTTTCTATTTTTATAAACAAAAACTAAAATAAAGAATATCAGCTACGTCTATTGCTTTTTAATAGTGGTAAATCTATTTGTAAGCATTTAGATTCGGAATATAAAAATAGCGTTATCTCTATTGATTTTAGGAAAGCAAATGGTGGTAAGTTTAATTCTAAACCGCTAGAAATGCCAATGCAATACACACAAAAGTCCCGTATCCAACATAACCGTCGGATACGGGACTTATTGTTATTTACCGAATTCAATGCGGACAGCCATAGACATATCCTGCCATTGAAATTCTCTGAGATATTTTCCTTTTGACTTCTGATAGGCTCTCGCCATTTCAAA
>JAFUNV010000017.1 GCA_017472865.1 Ruminiclostridium sp.
AATGTTCGTATCATCAAGCGTAAACAACATTTTAAGCGTTACAACGGCGCTTGACAATTATTTTGAAATGGCGGATGCGCCTGATTATCTCGTGATTACATTTAATAAAAATCTCTCGGTTGATATTGATGAAACGATGAATTCGGCAGATGCAGTTGAACGCTATTCAGAAGAAAAAATGCTGTTTCTGACGAAAGATAATTTTACCCTTAATGACGACATAGCCGTTGATATAGGAACGAATATGGTTCACAGTGATATTTGTCTGAATTATTTTCTGCCCGATGGAAGTATCCTTGAAACAGTAAATCAGGGCGAATTCTATATGACAGAAAGCAAGGCTGACGCTATCGGTGCTGATATCGGCGATAAACTTACCATTGAAGTAAACGGAGTAAGCCGTGAATTTACTCTTGCAGGCAAGATAAAGGACGCACTTTTCGGCGCGAATCAGGTAAATTTTGCAAGATACATTATAAGCGAGGAAGATTTTAATTATTTTCTTTCTGAAGAAAATACAGAAGAATATTACGGTGGTTCTATTGTCTACATATATTCTTCGGATGTTGATACAGTGATTGAAGAATCGAAACCTCTTATCAACAACAGTATTCTTACAATGGACAGAGCCTTTATGGAATTTACATATATATTTGATATGATTGTTGTCGGTCTGCTTCTTGTAGTAAGTTTAATACTTATCGCAATCGCTTTCGTAGTTCTTCATTTTACAATTACCTTTACACTTTCAGAAGAATTCCGTGAAATCGGTGTTATGAAAGCAATAGGTATCAGCAACTTCAAAATCCGTGGGCTTTATCTTGTAAAATATGCAGGACTTTCTGTAATCGGTTCTGTTATCGGACTTTTCCTTAGTTTCCCGTTCGGAAAAATGCTTATGAGTGTTTCTTCACAATCAATTATTATAAGCAATCAGAATCCTGTTATACTCAATATTCTCTGTGCTGTGTTTGTAATAGCGGTAATTCTTCTTTTCTGCTATGGATGCACAGGTAAGGTCAAGAAACTCACTCCCATTGATGCAATAAGAAACGGTCAGACGGGTGAACGCTTCCGTAAAAAGAGCATTATGAGCCTTGGAAAATCAAAACTCTCTGCAACATCTTTCCTTGCACTTAACGATATTGTAAGCGCACCTAAAAGATACAGCATTATTACTCTTACATTTGTGCTTTGTCTTTCCCTTATATTTATACTTTCAAACACTGTTGCCACAATGAACAGCGGGAGCCTTTCAACAACTTTCGGCTGGGCTGACTGCGATGTATATAGTTCTGACAGTGAAATAGTTCAGGAGTGTATATCGGAAGGTGGCCGTGAAAAACTCGAAAAGCATCTTGATGATATGGAAAAAACTCTTGCAGAAAATAATATACCCTCAAAATGTTATCGTGAAATGGTATTTGCCCTGCCTGTTGTTCACGGAGAAACTGAAATCAGTGTTCCTATATATCAAGGCACAGGTACGACAATGGATATGTATGAATATACAGGTGGAACAATGCCACAGAACACAAACGAAATCGCAATAACAAGACTTTCGGCAGAAAACCTTAAAGCAGATATAGGCGATACAATTATAATAAAAACCATTGACGGCGATAAGGAATATATCATCTCTGCATTCTTTCAGTCGATGAACCAGCAAGGAAACGGCATAAGACTTCATAGCGACGAGTATATAAATTATGTTCAGGCAAACGGTGCTATAGGCACACAGATTATGTTTACCGACAATCCCGATGATAAAGAGGCTGAACGCAGAATTGAAGAAATCAAGAGAATTTTCTCGGATTATGAAAATATAAAAAGTTGTGCTGAACAAACATCAGATATGTTAGGCGTTACCGAAACTCTTGCTGTGGTAAAATCCCTTGTAGCAGTTCTCACAATAGTTTTATCTGCACTCATAACCGTTCTTATGGAGCGTTCATTCATTGCAAAGGAAACAGGCGAAATTGCACTTATGAAGGCTATCGGCACACGCAACAGCAAAATCTACGCTTATCATGCACTGAGATTTGCCTTTGTGGGAATTATTACAGTAGTAATCGGTGAGATTTTCGCTATGCCTCTTACGCACCTGTGCATTGACCCGATTTTTAAAATGATGGGTATGGAGCTTGCGGTTGATTACATTACAAATCCTGTTGAACTGTATCTTATCTTCCCGATTATAATCCTCGCAACAACAACTGCAAGTGCATTTTTAACATCGCTCTACACAAGAAAAATCAAATCATCAGATACTGCCAACATTGAGTAAGAAAGGAAACTGTTATGAATATTTTAGAAGTAAAAGACCTCTGCAAGACATATATCATTGACAAGCGTCAGAACAACGTTCTCAAGAATGTGAATTTTTCCGTTTCCGAAGGGGAAATGGTTGCAATTATGGGTCCGTCAGGCTCGGGTAAATCCACTCTGCTTTACACTGTTTCAGGTATGGACAGTGTAACCGCAGGCGAGGCTTTGTTCTGCGGAAAGAACATTGCAAAGATGGGTGCAAAGGAGCTTGCCGACCTTCGTCTTGACGAGATGGGTTTCATCTTCCAGCAGATGTATATGCTGAAAAATCTCACAGTGCTTGACAATATCATTCTCCCTGCCTGCCAGTCAAAGAAGAATACCGAATCACGCATGGAGACGGTTCAGCGTGGTCATGAGCTTATGCGTAAGCTCGGTATCATCGACATTGCTGACAATGATATCAACGAGGTTTCGGGCGGTCAGCTGCAGCGTGCATGTATCTGCCGCAGTATGATAAACAACCCGAAGATGATTTTTGCCGATGAGCCGACAGGTGCACTCAACAGAACCTCTTCCGACGAGGTTATGGAGGAGCTTGCAAAGCTTAACAATGACGGAACAACAATTATGCTTGTTACTCACGATGTAAAGGTTGCCGCAAGATGCACAAGAGTGCTCTACATAGTTGACGGAAACATAAAAGGGGAGTATAATTTAGATAAGTGCGAAAGTGCTTCACAGATGAGAGAGCGTGAACGTGCACTGAATAACTGGCTTATGGAAATGGGCTGGTAATACTTCTCGGGGGACTTTATTATGGGTACAGACAGTCTGCAGAAAAAATTTCATCTCATAAATTTTACCGTCAGAATGCTGATAATCGGATTTCTGGCATTCTGGGCGGTGCAGATGTTTGCACTGCGTTTTATGGTGCAGGATATGGACAGCGGCACGGTACAGAATGACGGCTCAGGTTTTTATGGGCACAACTACTGCGGCACATTCTTTATTGATATAACACGTGACAATTCTTTCATTGACGAGGAAAGCTATCTTAATGCAATTCAACCCGACAGCAATCCCGTTATACAGGATATCCTGCTTAATACGGCCTCTGTGGTGATGGTGATTTCACTGTTGGTTTTTCTTAATCGGGTTGATAAGCAGACAATGCACAGCAAACGTACTGCCTGGCTGCTGCTGCTTTCGGGCGGATTGTATGCAGCAGGAAACACTGTTGTTGAAATACAGCTGTTTGCATCTGAGAGGGTCGGCTTAAAGGGAATTATGGCTACACAAAGCTATTATCCTCAGCTTTATGCTGTTTATGGAATACCGCTTCTGATTATTGCCTACGGACTTATTCTGCTTTATTATGAGCAGACCACGCAGGGCAGAAGCGTTACGGGAGTACGGCTTGCACTTAAAGTCTGTGTCTGGGTAACGGGAATTGCCGCATACGGGTTTATGCTGTGGAGATTTGCTGTACGCTGTTATGAGCTTTTCGGCGTGGATAACGCACGTCTGCCGTTTTACTCTGTATTGCTTGACCTGCCGAAATCGGAATGTATTTCGGACAGTTTCTACACAAAGGTGCTTCTGTTCAGATTTGT
>JAFUNV010000018.1 GCA_017472865.1 Ruminiclostridium sp.
ACATTGCCAATAACAAGAATGCGGTGGACGAACTCAACGTGTTCCCTGTTCCTGACGGTGACACAGGTACGAATATGTCCATGACTATTAAAAATGCGGTTCCCGAGCTTAAGAAGATGAGCGATGATGTTACCATAGGTGCAGTTGCCGACGCTGTTGCAACAGCAATGCTCAGAGGCGCAAGAGGAAACTCAGGAGTTATTCTCTCCCTTCTCTTCAGAGGTATATCAAAGGGCTTCAAGGGCAAGACAACGGCAAACGGTAAGGATCTCGCAGAAGCTCTCACACTTGGCGTAAAGGCGGCGTACAAATCCGTTATGAAGCCTACCGAGGGTACTGTTCTTACAGTATCACGCGAAGCTGCAGAAGCGGCAGTGGCAAAGGCAGAGGAAACTGACGATTTCCTTGAAATCCTCAACACTATTATTGAAGCAGGTGAAATATCTCTCAATAAGACCCCCGAACTGCTCCCTGCTCTTAAAAAAGCCGGCGTTGTTGACGCAGGCGGTATGGGATTCCTTGTAATTCTCAGAGGTATGCAGAACGTTATACGCGGAAACGGAATTATCCAGACAGCAGAAGCTGCTGCCGAAAAGACCATTGTAACCACAAACGCTGCAGGTGCTTTTGAAACTGACATTGAATTTACCTACTGTACCGAATATATTGTCAACAAGAAGGAAAACTGCGGCGACCCCATGAAGCTCCGCGCTTATCTCGAAAGCATCGGCGACAGTGTTGTTGTAGTTGATGATGACAACATTATCAAGGTTCATGTTCACACCGAACACCCCGGTAACGCTATTGAAAAGGGTATAACCTTCGGTACTCTCACAAATCTCAAGATTGAAAACATGAAGGAACAGCACAAGAGTCAGGCTGAAAAGGTTGAATTCGAAAAGAAGAGCAAGCTGCCTCCCGTTAAACCCGAAAAGGATTTCGGCTTTGTTGCTGTTGCCAACGGCGCAGGTCTTGAGGCTTTATTCCGTGATTTGGGCGTTGACAGTATCGTAAGAGGCGGTCAGACCTCCAACCCTTCCACCGAGGATATTCTTGAAGCTATACACGCTACTCCCGCACACACTGTTTTTGTACTCCCCAATAATAAAAATATCATAATGGCTGCGGAACAGACCGTAAAGCTTGCTGACAGAAAGGTAATCGTTCTTCAGACACGTTCAATCCCCCAGGGTATTACAGCTATGCTGGGCTTTGACCCGTCCGCTGACGCTGACGCCAACAGTATTGCTATGACAGAAGCCTTCGACAGAGTTGGTTCAGGTCAGGTTACTTTTGCAGTCCGTGACAGCGAGGTCGATGACAAGAAAATCAAACAGGGCGATATCCTTGGTATGGAAAACGGAAAGCTTACAGTTGTTGACCGTGACCTCACAAAGGTTCTCTATAAGGTTACAAAGCACCTTGTAAACAATGAAACAAGCTATATTACCGTTATGTACGGTATGGACGTAAGCGATGAAGCGGCAGAAAACGCACTTGCTTATCTCAAATCCAAGCTCAGCAGTGATATTGAAATCGTGCTTGTAAACGGCGGTCAGCCTGTTTACTACTATCTTGTTTCTGTTGAATAATCATAATTCCGCTGTGCATAAGCACAGCGGTTTTCAATATCTAGGAAAGGAGAATATCTGTGAAATTCAGTGATGAAATTACCTATCTTAAAGGCGTCGGCGAAAAGCGCGCACAGCTTTTCAGAAAGCTGGATATCTTCACCGTGGGTGACCTGCTGACCCATTATCCGCGGGATTATATCGACTTCACTTCGCCGATACCCATTGCTGAGCTTGAACCTGACGAAAACGCAGTATTCTGCGGCTTTGTAGCAAAGAAGCTGAAGCCGTACATTGGAAGAAAATATTCGATTTTCAAGGTTATTATTTCCGATAACACGGATAATATTCTCCTTACCTTCTTCAACAGTCAGTTCACCTTTGAGAAGCTGGCTTCAGGCAAGGAATATATCTTCTACGGAAAAATCAAAGGCACTGTCTTGGCGCGTGAGTGTCCGTCGCCTGTGTTCATAGAAGCGGAAGAAAAAAATCTTCTTACCCCGAAATACAATCTCACAAGCGGAATTTCAGCAGGTATTATTTCCAACTGCGTGAAAAATGCTCTTGAAAAATGTGAAGCCGAAGACCTGCTTCCCGGATATATACGTGACAGATACTGCCTTTCGGAGTATAAAAAAGCATTGTATGGTATTCACTTCCCCGAAAGCACCGATGAGCTTATTGACGCCCGCAGACGGCTTGCTTTTGAGGAGCTGCTTACTCTTCAGCTTGGACTTAAATTGCTGAAAGGCAGAAACAGAAGAAGCACCTCGGTCATTATGGAAAATACTGATATTTCAGATTTCTTTAGTCAACTCCCCTTCTCTCCCACGAATGCACAGCTGCGTTCAATAAAAGAATGTACCGAGGATATGCAGCGTGAAATACCCATGAACAGGCTTTTGCAGGGTGACGTAGGCAGCGGTAAAACACTGGTTGCCGCTGCAATATGCTATTTTGCAGCAAAAAACGGTTATCAGTCCGCGCTGATGGCTCCCACGGAAATACTCGCAAAACAGCATTTCAATACTCTGAAAGGCTTCCTGGAACCGCTTGGAATAAACGTTGTTCTGCTCACAGGAAGCACAAAAAAAGCACCCGTCTACAAGGAGCTTGAAGAAGGTACGGCAGATGTGGCGGTGGGAACTCAGGCGCTTATACAGAAAAATGTAAAATTCAGGGATTTAGGTCTGGTTATCACCGACGAACAGCACCGCTTCGGCGTTGAACAGCGCGCACTGCTATCTCAGAAGGGCATGATACCTCACACTATGGTAATGTCGGCTACACCTATTCCGCGCACCCTGGCAATGATTATTTACGGCGACCTTGATATATCGGTACTGGACGAAATGCCAAAGGGGCGTATCCCCATAAAAACCTACGGCGTCAACACAGGCTACCGCGAAAGAATATACGCCTTTATCAGAAAATATGTCGAAAACGGTTTTCAGGCCTATGTGGTCTGTCCTCTGATTGAGGAAGGCGTCAGCGAAAAGACCAGTGCCGTAAAGTATTTTGAAACCCAGAAAAAGGATTACTTCCCCGATATTCCCATGGGACTTCTCCACGGAAAAATGAAGCAGGCAGAAAAAGACAGCGTGATGGCCAAATTCAAGGATAATGAGCTGAAAATCATGATTTCCACTACCGTTATCGAGGTCGGCGTGGATGTACCAAATGCGGTGGTTATGGTGATTGAAAATGCCGAGCAGTTCGGGCTTTCCCAGCTTCATCAGCTGAGAGGACGAGTAGGCAGAGGTACGGAACAATCCCACTGTATCCTTATAACTGACAACAGAAGCGAATACACAAAGGCACGAATCGACACAATGGTGCGTACCTCAGACGGCTTTGAAATTGCCAACGAGGATTTGCGGCTGAGAGGCCCCGGCGACTTTTTCGGCTCTAAGCAGCATGGTCTTCCTGAGCTTAAAATTGCAGATATGTCCTCAGATATTGATATTTTACAGGAGACACGGCTTCTCAGTGAAGAAATTTTAAGCGTCGACCCCCATCTTACAGACGAGAAAAATACAGGATTAAGAAAACTGGTAACAGGACTTTTTAAGAGGAATGAAACATGATTGATAAAATAAAAAGTAAAAAATTCAGCATAATCTATTTTTTAAGCTTCTTCATTTACACAGCTATCATATTGTTCAACTGGATATATTATCTGGGTGACTATACATGTGTGGCACTGGCAATACTTACGGGAATATATGAGCTGGTGTACATAGTATTTTTACGAAGAAAAGAAGCTGTAAGCCTCGGACGGAGTATTGCGCGTTTTTTCCTTTATGCTCTGGCAAGTCTCAGTCTGCTGTTTATCACCTTTTTAGCTGATAATTTCATAAACGGTTATCAGGAAACCGCGTGGATAACGGGCGAGGCCATAGGTGAGCGTTATTACGGCTGGGAAGCAGTAGTAAACGATGAATGGGGTTTTGCCTTCTTTAAAATTGTTTTTATACCTTTTATAATTTATACAATTGTCTATTTTTCAGTAAGTGCATACCTGAAAAAGAAAAAGTAATACCACAGATGAAAACCGTTCACGGACAAATCACCGTGAACGGATTTTTCAGTTTATTTCCAGCTGCTCGGATACGCCGCACATATTCTCTATAAAAATCCCGTATCCTCTGGCGGAATCGTTAACCAGCACATGAGTTACCGCACCGATAATCCTGCCGTCCTGAATAATGGGACTGCCGCTCATACCCTGCACTATTCCTCCCGTAAGGCTGAGCAGGTCGCTGTCTGTAATCCTTATAGTCATATTGCGCGAGGGGGATTTGCTGCCGTAGTCGATTTTTTCTATCTCTATTTCATATTCCGCAGGCATCATTCCCGAAACCGTTGTGTAAATTGTAGCTTTTCCCTTCTTTATTTCCTCATCGTGTGCAATTTCCATAGGCTCATTCAGCACAGGGGTGCAGTCGGAATAACCGAAAACGCCATAATCACTGTTGATTTCAACCGTTCCTGTTTCTGTATCGGATATGAACGCACCGCATAGCTCCCCCGGCATTCCTGCCGAACCTTTCATTATATCAGTTATGGTCACCGCTGTTATCTCACCTTCAAGCAGAGGCAGCGTCAGTCCTGTCGATATATCACTTACAGAATGCCCCAGTCCACCGAAAATCTCATTTTCAGGGTCGTAAAAGGTCATTGTTCCTATTCCCGCACAGCTATCCCTTGTCCACAGCCCCAGCTTGTACAACCCGTCTGATTCTGACTTTACAGGATTAGCAGCCAGACTGAATATTTCTTCATCTCTGACTATTTCAATCGTACATTCTCCTCCTGCCGCCTGAACGGCATTGCTGAGTGAAATACTGTCATTTACAGGAATTTCATTTATCGAGGTGATTATATCGCCCTTTTTTATTCCCGCCTTTTCCGCAGGTGAAACGCAGTCATAATTTCCGTTTACAGTTCCGAAATCCGTCACAATAACTCCGTCTGTCAGCATTTTTATTCCAAAAGGTGTTCCGCAGGGTATCAATGTTCTCCGTTCCTCATAAAACGTTTCCCGAGGCAGGCTCAGACACTGAGCAGCGTCGGCATTTCCGTCGGTATTTACGGATATGACCGCAGATACCGCAGCAATAACCGCCGCCGTTATATATAATGGTTTGATTTTCATATTCCTGTTTCCTTTCCTTTTCACGTTTCTGTTTATATAATCTGCACAGCGGTCGTTTATATGAGTGGAAGTTTTTAAAGATTTATATTGCCTTTTAAGCAAAATTGTGCTATTATATTTACAGATAGTAAATTATATTCAGAAAAGAGATAATATATGAAAATTATTAAAATAATTTTGAAAATTTTTATGTTGATTTTAACCGCAATATGGGGAATCGGCTGCGGAGTGCTTTTCCCTGTGTTCATAATGACAAGCGACGGTATAGTTGACGCAACGATTGCAAACGACCCTGTTATCATAATCTGGCTCGTTACAGCTATAATAGGTTATATAATCCCTGCTCTGCTTGTTATGGCAAAGTTTTGCAA
>JAFUNV010000019.1 GCA_017472865.1 Ruminiclostridium sp.
CGATGATAACCGCCCCATAGAAAACGAGGATATCCGTCGTGCCAACAGGCTTATGTACTGCTCGGCGGTTATTACAATGCTGTTTTCGGTGCTGTTCAGAGCAATTATTTTCGGAGGAATTATATGGTGATTTCAGAGCATGGCGGCGATATTTACAGTCGTGAAATAAGTCTTGATTTTTCGGCAAATCTTAATCCCTCAGGTATGCCTGAAGGTGTCAAAACTGCGCTTAAAAATTCAGTATCAGAGTGGGAAAATTATCCTGACCCTTTGTGCAGAAAATTGTGCAAAGCGTTATCTGAATACGAAAACTTTCCAATTGGAAATATTGTATGCGGAAATGGCGCGGCGGATTTGATTTACAGGATTATAAAAGCTGTGAATTCTAAAAAAGTCATTGTTACCGCACCCACATTCAGTGAATATGAAAAGGCTCTTTCGGAAAACGGCACAGAGATATTGCACTATTATCTTTCTGAAAAGCATGATTTTGCCATTGATAAGGGTATTCTGAACGTTCTCGACAGCAGTGCCGATATGATTTTTCTTTGTAATCCCAACAACCCTACGGGGCAGCTTGTACCGAAAGATATTCTGAAAGCAGTTGCGGAAAAGTGTCTTGAAAATGATATAATACTTGTATGCGACGAGTGCTTTCTGACCTTTGTGACAGACGGAAAAAGCAAGAGTATACGGCATTGCATAAACAAAAATGCCGTCATTCTTAACGCATTCACCAAGATTTATTCAATGGCAGGGCTGCGGCTTGGCTATGCGCTTTTCGGAAGTGCTGAGTTGACGAAATCTGTACAAAAAACGGGACAGTACTGGAGCGTTTCAACTCCTGCACAAATTGCGGGAATTGCAGCATTGAATGAAAAGAATTATATTGAAAAGACAGTGCATCTTATAAATAAAGAACGTGATTTTTTAACTGCGGAGCTGCAAAAATTCGGTTTCAGAGTGTTTAAATCCGAAGCGAATTTCATTCTTTTCCGTTGTGATATGCCCCTTGATGAACTGCTTTTAAGAGAAAAAATTGCAATACGGAATTGCGGTAACTACGAGGGACTTTCTGACGGTTATTTTCGTATTGCAGTGCGAAATCATGAAGAAAATGCTATGTTGATTACAGCAATCGGGAGGTGCCTATGAACAGAAAAGATAACAAGCCGCCGTGCAAACGGAGCTTCGATAAGCACAGCATACGGCACGGCGGAACTGCCGTAGGCGGCTCGCCTATTATGATACAGGGAACAATGTCAAATGCAGGCAAAAGTCTTTTTGCGGCGGCATTATGCCGTATTTTCAGGCAGGACGGTTACAGCGTTGCTCCGTTTAAATCGCAGAATATGGCGCTTAATTCATACATAACCGCAGACGGACTTGAAATGGGACGAGCGCAGGTTATGCAGGCGGAGGCGGCGGGAATTGAGCCGTCGGTGCTTATGAACCCCATACTTCTGAAGCCAACTACTGATGTTGGCTCACAGGTTATTGTAAACGGCGAGGTGCGTGGGAATATGCGGGCAATGGAGTATTTCAAGCACAAAAAAGAGCTTATTCCCGACATTATGAAAGCCTACACCACTCTTGCCGCACAGCACGACATTATTGTCATCGAGGGTGCAGGCAGTGCTGCAGAGCTGAATCTCAAATCGGATGATATTGTGAATATGGGTATGGCACGTCTTGCAAAAGCACCTGTTCTGCTTGTGGGAGATATTGACCGAGGCGGTGTTTTCGCTCAGCTTTTAGGTACGCTTATGCTTATCGAAAAAGAAGAGCAGGACATGATAAAGGGGCTTGTGGTAAATAAGTTCCGAGGAGATAAGTCGATTTTCCAAAGCGGTGTTGATATTCTTGAACAACGCGGCGGCAAGCCTGTTGTGGGGGTTGTGCCATATATAAATTGTGATATTGAAGATGAAGACAGCCTTTCCGAAAAGCTGGAAAATAAGTCGTCAGACGGCATTGTCGATATAGCAGTTATACGTCTGCCAAGAATTTCAAATTTTACCGATTTCGATGTTTTCAGGCAGTACGAGGGTGTATCTGTTCGGTATGTAACAAAGCCATCACAGCTTGAAACCCCTGATTTAATCATAATTCCGGGTACAAAAAGCACAATTCATGACAGAAACTGGCTTTATGAAAGCGGCATTGAAATTGCAGTAAGACGACTTGCTGATAAAGGTGTTCCGATTTTCGGAATATGCGGCGGTTATCAGATTCTGGGTGAAAAGATTTCCGACCCCGATAACAGCGAGGGCGGCGGTTCTGTTGATGGAATGGGGCTGCTCAGATGCACTACTGTATTTTCGCAGGAAAAGAACCGTAGCCGTACAAGTGGAAGATTCGCAGATGTTAATGGTTTTTTTTCATGCCTTTCGGGTGCAGAATTTAAGGGATATGAAATTCACATGGGTGAAACAATGTCAGACGATAAACCCTTGCTTGACTGCGGCGGCGCGCAGAAGGGGAATGTTTACGGTTGTTACATTCACGGCATTTTCGATAGCTCCGATGTATCTGAACGTATAGTGAAAACTCTCTATGAACGCAAAGGTCTTGCTTACAGCGGTAACAAAATCGACCGCCGTGCTTACAAGGAAAAGCAGTACGATTTGCTTGCTGACGAGGTAAGAAAAAACATTGATATGGAGCTTGTTTATAAAATATTGAACGAGGGTATATGAAAAACTGTCAAAATTTTCCTTGACAAAACACTCTCGCTGTGATATGATTGTTTATTGTTGAACACATTGAAAATTTAATAAGAAATGACAGGTGTCGGATACTCATTTTTGAGTTGGATTCGATGAAAAGGGAAGTCGGGTGAAAATCCCGCACGAACTCGTCACCGTAATTGAGGAGCGAAGAAAGACCGTACTTTTTAAAGTACAAGTCACTGTGCTGTGCATGGGAAGACCTTTCTGAGCGTTGATACATAAGCCGGGAGACCTGCCTGCCGTTTGTACGGAAGCTTTTGCTTCAATGCCACGAGTAAAATTGGCAGTACGTTTTACATATACATTAAGTCTTGCTATACCTGTAAGGCTTGTTTCTGTGTGGCATTGTGCCCTTTTGTATCTGTAAATTGTGCGCTCTTACTATGTGGTAAGGGCGCTTTTTTATTGCCCGAAAAGGAGAATTATGACGGACGGAAAATATACAATTGAGGTGAGCCTGACAGGCGGAACAGGGCGTTCAAGCGTTCGGTCGCCTGCTGAACTTGAAGTAGAAAACGGTATTATGACTGCTGAAATAGTATGGAGCAGTAACAGCTACGATTATATGGAAGTTGAAGGAGAGGAATATTATCCCGTAAGCGGCGAAGAATATTCAACCTTTCTCGTTGAAATACCTGCTCTTGATGCGGACATTCCAGTACTTGCTGAAACACTGGCTATGAGTGAGCCGCACCTCATAGAATACACATTGAAATTTGATTCCGCAACCATAAAAGAAGCCGATACACTCCCGATTTATGCACTGGTTATAAGCGGAGCAATTCTGTTTGCGGGCGTGATTGTTGTTTTTGCCGTTAAAAGAAAGAAGAAAAATGAAACTGATTAAAAAACTGATTTTTACTGTTGTTTCAGCGTTTATAATTATGCTTTCGGGTTGCTCAAAAACAGAAAAAATTCCCGAAAATTATATTGAAATTGATGGGCTTGTTTTTTCGGAGCGTGTTGAGCTTATCTACGCGGAGCAATTTGCTATCGACCGATACGAAAACGAATATTCGGTAATTCACACGATGAACGGCGAGAGCTTTCTGCTTGTTCCCGAGGGTGAAAAAACGCCTGACGGATTGTCCGAAAGCATAACCGTTATTGAAAAGCCGACAAAGAATATCTATCTTGCCGCAACCTCGGCGATGGGGCTTTTTGCAGAGCTTGAACAGGGTGAGGCGGTTAAATTTTCGGGAACAAAGGCTGACGACTGGTACATTGATTATGCCCGTCAGGCTATGGAAAACGGTACAATGCTCTATGCAGGGAAATACCGGGAGCCTGACTATGAAATGCTTCTTGAAAATGAGTGTATGTTGTCCATTCAGTCCACTATGATTGACCATTCTCCTGAGGTCAAGGACAAACTGAACGAGCTTGGCATACCCGTGTTTGTGGATTACTCAAGCTATGAAACCCACCCCCTCGGCAGGAGCGAATGGATTAAGGTTTACGGAGAAATGACAGATACCTCTGAGCTTGCCCGACAGCTTTTCAGCGCGCAGGCAGAACAGCTTGACAGCATATCGGAGCAGAGTACAGGAAAAACCGCCGCATTCTTTTACATAAGCACCTCGGGACAGGCTGTAACCCGAAAATCAGGCGATTATGTTACGAAAATGATTGAGCTTGCAGGCGGAGAGAATGTGTTTGAAAATCTCGGTGACGATAAGGCGACATCTTCTGTAACAATGGAAATGGAGCAGTTTTATTCACAGGCGAAAAATGCCGATTTTATCATATACAACAGCACCATAGGCGGTGAAATTACGACTGTTGAA
>JAFUNV010000020.1 GCA_017472865.1 Ruminiclostridium sp.
GAAGCCTTGCCAGAGCTTCGGGGACAGACATAGCGTTTTCCGCCATGAATTTAAGCACTGATACAGCAAGCACAAAACCATCGTAAAGAAATTTTTCCTTAGCGGCAATGCTTCGTGCATAAAGGTCTCTGTTGTCCATGGAGCTTGTATAGAAACGCTGTATTTTCTTTCCATAGCGTTCCGCCATAATATCTGCCGCTCTCGGAAAAGCGAAAGGAAGAGATATTTCATTGCCTTTTATAAGTTCATACTCCGAAGCTAACATAACCATAGAGCTGTAATCAATGGTATTTCCGTCATCATCACTTATTTCCGCCTCAGTAAGTCTTTCATTCAGGGTGATAACAAGCGGACTGCGGCCTGTGCCGATTTTTGCGAGAAAAGGAGTGTAAAATCCCGAAAAACTGTTGGGACATTCAATATTGATACTGTATGGTATTTCAAAATCGGTAATGCTGTCCAACATTGCATTGTAAAGGGAAGCTGTACCTGTAAATTTATTTATACTGCTGAAATTATCCCAGCTTGCGGTCAGGTATTCACCACGGTTAAGGGCATTTTCCAGCATTCTTTCCTGTACTCTTGTAAGTGGAAGCATACCTCTGTTGTAAATGCGGATATCCGTTCTTGTTTTAGCGGATATATGAACAATCAAATCACAGTTAAGCAATCCTGCGGTATGAAGAAGAGGGGGAAGCGGTACATTTCCGCAATCAAAGCATTGCTTTCCTGTGCTGGAAATGCCGCTGAGCAGTGCATTTTTCAGGGTTTCCGCTGCTGTGTCCTCGCTGCTTGCCACAGCAATACAGTTTTCGGATATCTTAGACACCGCACATCCCAGTCTGCCTGCAAAGCCTGGGGTGATTACAGTATTTGTTTCGCCGCATATGCCATCGTCGTTCATTTCCACAGGGTTACGTACACCATATTTTCTGTCTGTGTTCACAAAAGCGCCGTTTTCAATGGTTTTATTCTGCCAGACCTTTATATTTCCGCATATTACGGCATTTTCACCGATTTCGGAGCTTTCGCCCACAACAGCATTTTCATAAACGGCAGCGCCGTTTTCTATTCTTGCGTCAGAACAGATTATACAGTCGTTGAGAGTAGTGTTTTCGCCGATAAAAGCGCCGTTCATAATTACCGCATTACGTAGCTTCGCATTTCTACTGACAGAGACATTGTCGCCTATTACGGTTTTTCCTGCAATAAGTGCGGTAGAATCAATAAGACAGCCTTTTCCGATTATATGGTCTTTCTTGCTGTAGCCTCTTAATCTGCCGTCAAGTATGTCGGTAGTACAGCGCTTGTATGCAGGAATATCCCCCATATCACACCAGTAGCCGTTTTCTTCGTAGCTCATAAGCTTCATGTTTTTGTCCAGCATTTCAGGAAAAACGTTTTTGGCGAAATCACATGACTCGTTTTCGGGAATAAGCCCAAGAACAGCAGGAGACAGAATATAAACGCCTGTATTTGCCAGATCACTTCGGCAGTTTACATAGGAAGGCTTTTCACAAAAATCGGTAATCCTGTTGTCTTTTTCAATGATAAGACCATATTCTCTGGGATCGTCAACCTGTCTGGTTATAATAGTTGCTTCCGCATTGTTTTTCTTGTGAAAGTCAAAGGCTTTTGAAAGCTCGAAATCGCATATAGCGTCACCGCTTATTACGATAAAATCATTGTCGAAATGTGAAGCTGCCTTTTTAACGCAGCCTGCGGTTCCCAAAGGTTCGGTTTCTCGGGAAAATCGTATCTTAATGCCCTTGAAATGACCTGACGAGAAATGCCTTTCAATTTTTTCATAACGGTAATGTACGGCAATAACAGCTTCATCACAGCCGTTTTCGGCTAAAAGCTCAAGAATATATTCCAGCACAGGCTTTCCTGCTACGGGAACAAGAGGCTTAGGCAAATTGCAGGTTACGGGGCGGAGGCGGGTGCCTTCGCCGCCTGCTAAAATAACAGCTTTCATATTATCAATCCTTTCTTTTTTATCACTAATAATTATTGTACGACCGTAATCAAATATACCGCACCAAAATAAAATACGGGCATAAAATGTAAAGAGCTTTTAATGAAAGGAATGATTATATGAAATCTTATTTTATAAATATAACATCTTATACCGAGGCAAAGCGTGCCGCACGGTATCTTACGTCTATTAAAATCAACGCTGAGGTGGAAAAAACCGTATCGGGGGGCGGATGCGGTTATGGAATAAGGGTTTATGAAAAGCCTGAACGGATATGCCGTCTTTTATCGGCAATAAATATCCGCTGCGGAAAGATAAAGAGCTGAAATGATTTATTTTGACAATGCCGCCACAACTTATCCAAAGCCCCATTCGGTAATATCCGCCATGGCGAGAGCCCTCATAGAGTATGGTGCAAACCCTGGCAGAGCAGGACATAAGCTGTCCATGCAAACGGCGGAGGCGGTATTTTCAGCAAGAGAAAAATGTGCTGATTTTTTTGGTGCGAAAACGGAGAATACCATATTTACCCTTAATTGCACTCATGCCCTTAATACAGCAATAAAAGGAATATTAAAAAACGGTGACCATATATTGTGTAGCGATATTGAGCACAATGCAGTTCTCAGACCTATATACGCCTGTTCAAAGGAAAAAGGAGTTACCTATTCCTTTGCTCCAACCTTTGATGATGATGATTTGACAGCCGAAGCCTTTGAAAAGAATATAACACGCAGGACAAGAGCGGTTGTCTGCACCTTAGCGGGAAATGTAACAGGGAAAATCCTGCCTGTGAAGAAAATAGCGGAGATATGTAAGCGCCGGAATATCTGCTTTATTGTAGATGCCGCACAGGGAGCCGGTGTTCTGCCTGTAAAGCTTTCAGACGGTATAAATATAATCTGTGCGGCAGGTCATAAAGGACTTTACGGACCTATGGGCACAGGTCTTATGATAACAGACGGAAAATACCGTCTTTCAACCTTGGTGGAGGGTGGAACGGGAAGCGCCTCAAAGGAGCTTGCACAACCTGAATTTCTGCCTGATCGCTTTGAAAGCGGCACTATCAATACTGCGGGGGTTGTATCACTGGGTGCAGGTGTTGATTTTGTCAGAAGCAAAGGGCTTGATGTTATATATAATCATGA
>JAFUNV010000021.1 GCA_017472865.1 Ruminiclostridium sp.
ACTGCGTATTTCAACATTGTCTATCGATTTTACAGCATCTCCTTCTATATCTTCTGCAGGTTTAATTACATATTCATAGAATTTAGCAAGTTCTTTTACCTGCTCATCTGCCTTTTCACGGTATTCTTGTGCAAGTGACAAGTCTATCTGTGCAGTAGTTGTAAATGCGGTTGTAGTTGTAGTCTCAGCTGTGTTCTTTGTTGTGGTTGCACGCTCTGTCGTAGTTGCAACCTCTGTTGTAGTCGTTTCGGTTGCTGTCGTTGTAACGGTAGTAATCGCCTCTTCTGTCGTTTCGCGAGCGGTCGTTGTGCTATCGTCAATCGTTGTTGCCGCAGCCGTTGTTGTAGTCTCCATAGGTATTGCCGCCTGCACCGTGGTTGTAATACTTTCTGTTACGCTGTCAGCGTCATTACCGACAGTTATAACCGTTTCAAACTTACCCTTGCTGTTCTCAAAGCAGTATTTTGAGCCTATAAGCTTTGTGTCGAAATTGTACTGCATTGATGATTCGCTTACGTCAATATAATAAACATTATCATAATACTTGTATAAGCCCATTGCACTGTCAGGCTCAGATACTTCCTTGGATTTACCGTTCTTACAGCTGAAAAGAGTACCTGCGCCATTTTCATATTTCGCTGTCCTGTAATATAGGGTGCTTGTCTTATCGCTGTATTCCATTTCGACAGCATTATCTGCAAGTTGTTTTGCCTTGCCCTTGAAATCAGTTTCCCACAGCTCGTTGTCCCCGTTGATAAAATATACCTTTCTTTTATCTTCTGTGACAATAAGCTTCTTTATCTCTGTGTCGCCCTCATATATAAGAATTTCGTCATTCTTATTGTAATTCGCAGTTTCGTAATCATAGAAGAAACGCAGGAACTTTGAAAAACCTTCCGCCTCGGCGTAAGGAGTATAGCTCATAAGTTTTCTTGTGTAAATGTTGTTATCTCTGACATATACAATGCTGCTGCCTTTTACTGTGGCAGGAGTACCCGAATCCGCTGTACAGAGATAACTTATCTGTTGTTTTTCATCTGCAAGCAAATAGACATACTCGGTTTCTGAAGCGTAAAGTAAATACGTCGGAGAAAAGCTGCTGCTACCTGCCTTGACATTATATCCTTTGGTGTTAGGATGATTTTCAAATTCGTAAACTCCTGTATCTTCCGAATAATAATAGAGCCTTCCGTATTCTTCGTCCTCCAACAGAAAATCACCGTCAAAGGAAGGATACCAGTATAAGTAGTTTCCGTAGGTTATACCTTTTACACTGCCATCGGACGCATCCGCCTTGAACAACGCACGTTTTGAATATGAATCATTTTCATATCCGAAATAGTAGACATATCGGTCTTTTTCTGAAGCGCCCACTAAGGAAACGCTATATCCCGATACGGCAGAAACTTC
Organism: Ruminiclostridium sp.; assembly: GCA_017472865.1. GTDB lineage: Bacteria > Bacillota > Clostridia > Oscillospirales > Ruminococcaceae > Ruminiclostridium_E. Next base: position 1,411 of record JAFUNV010000021.1, read on the forward strand.
TTCACCCTCCTCGGAAATATATATTTTTTCTTTATTGTACCAACAGCCTACTTTTCCACCTGGACTCACATACACTTTAAATTCATTACCGTCTGATGCCTTGCCTGCTTGCTTTAATTCATCCTTTTCAGGATTATAATAAAACAGATTATGAGTGCCGTCCTCTGCTTCTGAAAAATACACCGCACTTTCATCTTTTGATATCGCAAAAGTTTCACACGTTTCTGTAAGTATGTGTTCCGAATCCTTTGTTATGTAGGTTAGAACACCCTTATCGTGTGATAATATACCCTTGCTTCCCATAGAGTAAATTTCACGGCTTGCACTGTTTTCAAGTTCAATATATGACAAATCCTTGAAAACAGCATAGTCGTTATCGATTGTTACGGTGTAGTCTTTCTTTTCATAGAATTCCAGTTCAACTTCGTTAGAACACAACGCAGCTATTATTGCAAAGCCTACTGCAAAACAGATTATAGCCAGTGCAATAACAGCGGCAATAATATGCTTTTTGTTTACTTTGATTTCCTTTTGCATATACTTCCTCCGTCTTATATCTTGTTTCCGCATTTTGTGCAGAACTTCTTACCGCCCTTGATTTCATTGAAACAGTAAGGGCAAAGCTGTATGTTTTCTTTCCACATCTTGTTAAATCCTATTGCTACCTTCAGCAACAATATTAACAATCCGAAAAGACCTACAATCTGCAAAAGATAAAATCCAAAGTCATCAGCACCACCGAAAGTACGCCATATCGACGGCAAAAATGCACTGTTGCCACTTGTTTTAAGTGAAGCACCGCCTGCAATGTTCATAAACATCATATTGTTTGGAGTATATACCGAGGCAGAAGAGCCGTTATAGAATGCTAAGGGGTTAATCAGGTGTATAAGTCCCCCGATAAAACACAGAACCACTACTCTTATTTTTATAAGAAGCTTATCCTTTCTGTATTTTTCAGTGCTGTTTAAAAAAATTATAACAAGTGCATACACTACACCGCACCAAGGAAAAAGCTTTGCAAATGATGTGAACATCATAAGCGCCCTTGATACAGCAATACCTGTATGGGCGTATGCCGAATATGCTCCGTATACATTGATTTTCTGCAGCAAGCTGTTAAGACCGTCAAAGCCATCACCGAACAATTCCGCTATGCCTGCAATAATATCCAGCAGGCAGGGCAGTATAAGCAATCCCACAACCGCAATTACAGTCCACATAGCATAAGTTTTATACTGTTTAGGAAGATTGAGATTTTCGCTGAATTTACACAGCACAAAAAGACCTGTACTTGTAAGTATAATTCCTAAATCTAAAAATGAAATAAGCGACAACAATACCGCACATATCAACGGTGCAATCGGTGACGCTTTTTCAAATGAATTCTTTAATTTCTCCATACCCTCATCTCCTCATATTTCTTTTGCGTATGAGTGCGTCAAGTGTACCCTTTTCAACATAAGCCTCAGGAACGCAAAAACTTCCGTATTCGGTAAACACCTCTATGTATTTTCTTATGGTAAAGAAATAACATACAAGTACAAAACCGCCTGACAAAATAACAACTGTTGTAATCAGCACCATAAAGATAAACAATGCTATTGAATCTCCGATTTGCTCTTCACCTTCGGAAATTTTCTCTGCTCCTGAATCCATAAGGGACTGGCTGTAATCATCGTCAAGGCTCTCAATACCCACAGCGGAACCGACACTTTCACCCGCACCAACAACAGCACCTAACCCTTGTTCGTTAACGCCTTCTGTAATTGTTGCAGCACCGCCTACCGCCATAGCAGAAGACAATTCAGCTGTTTTTGAAAAACAGAACAACGCAATGATTACTATTATAACACCCACTATCATAAGGTTTGTGGAGGCTATGGTGCGCTTACCTATACGCAAAATATCTTCGCTGTCTATTTTTACAGGCGTTTCACCTTTTGCACGCTTATTATTTCTGTAAAAATAATACTTTCCTTCTATTACAATGCCGCCATCCTCAGAAAGCCTTATATCAGCCCTTGGCGGTTGTAGCTTACCGAATATCTTTTTAAGCATTACTTGCTTTCCTTTCTTCTCTTGCCCTTAATAAGATGTATCTGTCTCTGAAAATCAGCAGTATTGGCGGAATTGAGCCACTTGACATCAAAGCCTATTTCTCCGCCTGCATATTCAACGAAAAAAATTGTAAGTCGGCTTTTTATGTATGTTACAAAGGAAACAACGGCGAGAGCAATCGCAATAAGCATATATGTCAGCGCTGATTTATCAACAATGCAGAACATTGCACTTGCTGCGGCTATAACAACGAAAATCCAGGCAAATACTTTAGCGGTTACATTGCCCACATATACAAAGCCTGTACCTGTAATATCTTCCGCCTCAATAATTTTTGAAATTGTTACTCCTCGCCAGGATTTACCTGCCTTTTCAAGGCTCTTTCCGCTTAAATAAAGTCTTTTCTGTGTTAAAACACCATTGACCGAGGCGGCACCTGCACCCGAAAATACATTTTGAAATACACCGCTGCCAAGAGTAGATATAGTGTATTCATCGTTCTCTACAAACAGGGATGTGCTTTTATCATTCGTTCTTGCGTGCTTGAAATTCTTGGCGTTTACATAATTGGTATCGGTATTGTCAAAAGGCGACACTTCATCCATTGCACTGCTTTCCGTGTTTGCCTTATCAGCAGTCTTTGGTGCTGCAACTTTAAGAATGTGACCGCATTCGCCACAGAATTCTTCTTCATCATCGCAGATACAACCGCATTTCGGACATTTTGTTCCGAATTCGCTGTCACCTGCAATCTCACCGCATTTCTGACAGAAGATATCCTTATCATTCATTTCGTTACCGCATTTTTTGCAATTTTTCATATCCAATGTACCTCTTTCTTTGATTCTGCCTCGTAGCCCCCACAGGACAGCATTTTAACAAAATGTGCTGAAAAGTAACATCGCAAGACGCACCTATCCCTTGGTTGAAACAAACGGCTATATAAACATATTCATTATACCACTCAAGCCCCTGTTAGTCAAGGATTTCGGCAAATTTTGTCATTAAAATCACAAATCTGATGAATAGATACATCAGCATTATTGTAAACAAAACAGCACATCAACACATAACAAAACGGGAGTATGCAGACATACTCCCTTCAGAATGTTATTTCCTGTTCTTAAGCTCAACCAGGTACCCGAATAGTCAAGCAAGGACTGTTTACTGCTCTTGACCGACTTTCTGTAATTTACAACAAGCTCCTGTTCGTCCTCTGCAAGATTAGACAGTGTATCAGGCTCTGCCAGCATATCTCTTATAACTTCCTTATTTCTGTATCTGCGGTACAGAGCAATAATATTCTGCTCATCGTCTGTACAATGCTCATAAGTGATACACGAGTCGGAATACCCTATAATATAATCAACAGATACTCCATAGTACCCTGCAAGCTTTATTAAAGTTTCTATTGACGGCTCGTAAGCACCCGTTTCGTATTTAGTGTAGGAAGTACGGCTGACAGAAAGCCACTTAGCCAATTCTTCCTGTGATACGCCCTTATCCAATCTCAGCTGTCTGAGCCTTTTCGCCATATCAGTATTAGCCATACTCTCACTTCCTTTTCAAGTCATACTTTAATTATAGTTATGAAAAGGCGAATTAGCAATGCTGTGTTATTTATTATCACTGTTTTCAAGTGCTTTAATCAGGGTTTTCAGAAAATGACATCTAAACAGAACATAAATTCTGCTGTATTTGCATTGCTTTATAATATGCTATTTGCTGAACAATAACAAACGGGGTCGACATTTAATGGTAAAAGGGCTATACTAAACCTTAAAAGAGCTATGTTGAGCCTTTCAAGAGAACAAAGAAAAGGAGGAATGGCTGTTGCGTTTTGCCATATATTCACGAAAATCAAAATTCACAGGCAAGGGTGAATCTATCGACAATCAGATTGACGAGTGCCGAAGATACATAATGTCTCAGTATCCCGATACAAAGGAAAGCGAAATCTTCATTTATGAAGACGAGGGTTATTCAGGCAAGAATACAAACCGCCCACAGTTTCAGCAGATGATGGCAGAGGAGGAAAGGGAACCCTTTGATTTAATCGTTGTTTACCGTCTTGACCGCATCAGCCGTAATATGGCCGACTTTGCAGTGCTTATGGATAAGCTTACAAAGAAAGATACTTCCTTTTATTCCACAAACGAGAGATTTGACACATCCACACTTTCAGGTCAGATGATGATGACGATTTCTGCCGCTTTCGCCCAGTTTGAACGTCAGATAATTGCTGAGCGTGTAAAAGACAATGTTTACAGACTTGCTAAAACAGGTCGTTGGCTCGGCGGTACTCCGCCTCTCGGTTTCAGCTCCGAAAAGGTTGAATTTTTAGATGAAGCAGGAACAGAGCGCAAGTGTCATAAGCTCACTGAAAACGAAGATGAAATTGAAATCGTTCGTCTTATATATGCCAAATATCTTGAAACACACTCCATAACCAAGGTTGAAACCTTTATGCTGAACAGCAGTTACAAAACCCGTAAAAATGCTGACTTCCACGTTTCCACCTTACGTTACATACTCACAAACCCCACCTACTGTACAGCAGATAAAGAGAGCCTTGAATTCTTCAGAAGTAAGGATTGCGACATTGCAGATATAGATGAAAAATGTAATGGTGAGCGTGGGTTTATGGGGTATAAAAAGACTTTAACCCAAAGCGATGATAAGCGTGAGGCAACCGATATGTCGAACTGGACAATCGCTCTCGGAAAGCACAAGGGAATTATCCCCAGTGCCGACTGGATTGAGGTTCAGAATATTATTGAGGGCAACTCAGAAAAGAAAGTTGGTTTCCGTCAATCCCACAACCCTGTCGCTCTCCTTTCAGGCGTACTCCGTTGCAGATGCGGCAGTTATATGCGTCCTAAATATCACAAGGCGAACAAGGACGGTGAAAAGCCTTTTTCCTATATGTGCGAGCTTAAAGAAACAAGCAAGCGTCAGCAGTGCGATTGTCATAATGTTAATGGCAGAGTTGTTGACAAAATGGTTTGCGACGCACTCCTTGATTATGAAAGCGACAATAGTGTTTTTGCAGGATATGTAAAGCAGCTTTCCGATATAGGCAAGAAGAACGACAATATCGAAAGCCTTATAAGAACACAGGCCGCTACGATTGCAAAAAACAAAAAGAACATTTCAGGACTTTTGCGAATGGTGGGGGACGACAATAGGCTAACCGCTGAATATATACATAAAGAAATCGCACAGCTTAACAGCGAGATAGAAAATGCCGAAAGTGAAATCAAAAGGCTTGAACGTCTTAAAAATAACGGTAATACCCTTGCCGAGGCTATGCACCGCACAGAGGAAATGCTGAAATCCTTTAAGGATAACTTCCACGATACGAGCGTTGAAAACAAGCGTGACTTCATACGCAGATGCGTAAGCAAGGTCGAATGGGACGGAGAAAACATCAGCGTTTTTCTCCTGGATAGATGATTAGTACTGATTGTCCGTCATAAAGTGTACAAAAAATCTGCACACAATCTCCTGTATATGGATTGTGTGCAGATTTTTTGTCTACACTTTAACAAAGAATCAGTACCAATCACAAGCACAGATTATCTATCCTCAGTTTTTTCCGTTATACAATAACTGTCACCCCCGTAACCATGGCGGTAAAAAGCCACATCCGCAACAGCAGACCTGTACTGCTTAATATCGCCACCAACGACGCGCTGGCGGGGTCGGCGAAAAACATCTTCTCGCTTATGAACTACAAGAACTATTACTTCGTGCCCATGAAGCAGGACGATTACAGGGCTAAACCCACCTCGCTCATGGGAGAGTTCGGGCGTATCCCCGAAGCGCTGGAATATGCGCTGGAATACAAACAGCTCCAGCCTGTAATTTCAGTGTAAGGCAGAAAAAAGCCGTTTTTCAGTGTATCTGCCATACAGAAATTTTTAATCCCGCCGTTTTGCAACTGCGGGATTAATCATTTCTTATAAAAGGCGGGAACTGCCTAAAGGGGCTCCATTTAAAGTCGGCTCTTTTGACTTTATTCAGTTGCAGTTTTAGCAAACTGTTTTTTTCGTTCAACCTTGTCCTTATACATACGTTCATCAGCAATCTTGAAAAGCTTCTGAATATCGTATTCATTTTCAACTACGCAGCAGCCCATGGAGAATCTCAGGGGAACGGTTATGCCCTTACCGAGTGAAGCTGTGCTGGTGGACTGAATATAACGCAGGGTTTCAATGGTTCTTGAAAGCTCTTCCTCGCTGTCATAATCGTAAAGGAAGAGTATGTATTCATCGCCGTCCTGTCTTGCGGAAACACTGCTCTTTATACCGAAATTGTTTATAAGGTTTGCAATCTTTTTAAGATAAATATCGCCCTTTTCATGGCCGTATGTATCGTTGATTTCTTTAAGTCCGTCGGCGTCTATCATTATGAGTGTGCTGTGTCCAAGCTCATCAGGGTTCGCCATAAGCTCTTCGAGACGTGCATTGATACCTCTGCGGTTGTAAAGACCTGTCAGAGCGTCAATATCTCTTTCACGCTCAAGCTCCTTACGCTTGTTCATCTCGTCGGTAACGTCAACGATAACGCCGAATACAACACCCTCATTTTCGCTTTCTTCTATGCGGATATATCTGCTGTCTGCAAGATATATTTTTTCTTCATCGGAAATGGAATTGCTTCTTATGATGTCAATGCAGGATTTGAAATTATCAATGTTTTTAAGCGCTTCTTTTTCTTCCTCACTTTCAGCATTCAGAAGGAACGGCACATAACCTGTATATTGAACACCGTTTATTTTTCCGCCGTATTCGTATGTACCAATATAGAGGTTTGTCTTGCTTAAAATATAGGAAATACGCTTGCTGTTTTCAAGGAGGCTCTTTACCATCATATTGATGTATTCGCTCAGTTCAGCAAGCTCTTTACTGCTCTTTACATCAACCTGTGTATTAAGATTTCCTTCGGAGATGTTAAGCAGCTTTTCATTGACCTCATGAAGCTCGCTGACAACATACCTGTCGGTATGCTTTGTAACGCCTTTTATGAGAATAAGGGCAATCGTCAGAAGGCTCAGTGAAATCCATAATACAGTTGTGGGAACACGGCGGTAAAGATGTTGCGCGGATATTACGCAGCCGATGTAGTTACCGTCAAGCTCTGTGAAAACGCAGAATGTAAGAGTGCCGTTTATAATGTCGTGGAAACCATCGGGGTCGGTTCTTATCCTGTTCATATCAAAGCCCAGTTCTGCAGCATTACGGCCTGAATCATCTGTATTTGTCGAGCCTAATATTTCGTATGTTTCGCTGTCGATACTGTAATAACTCATATCAGGATTTACACGGAACAGAGAGAATATATAAGAAAGCTCGTTTTTCTCCGTTACCTTAAGAACGTTGACAGGCTCCATTCCTATTTGTACAATAACATCGCCTTTTTCGCTCCACACCGCAGAATACTGCATGGGCTTTTCTTCGGCTGTGTTGGGAGTTATCGCCTGCACCAGCTTCAAGGACTTGTCTGTAAGCATAGGCTTGAAGAATAGCATCTGTTCGCCCGAATCAAATGTAAGATTATAGTATTCAGGGTGTGTTCCCGCAAAAATTCTGCCTGTTTTATCAAAAAGATGTATTTCATCAATTTCAACCATTTCGGCTATTTTTTTAAGTCCTTCAAGGTCATTCATAACCGCCGGGTCTCTCTCGATAATACGAGAAACCGTTTCGGCATTTTTAAGGCAGGTCTGGGTATAGGTTTCCTGAATTTCTTCAAGCTCTTTATGATTTTCCAGAAGCACCTGCTCTATCTGCTGAAGTGTGCGGTGCGAATCGTCAACATTGCGGAACTGTTCGGTAAGAAGCTGTATAAGAGTCAAAAAAACAATAATTATTCCGATAAGAATAAAAGTAATCCGATACAGATATCTGCTGATTATTTTATTTAAAGGCTTCATTTATTTCTCCTGTATGATTTATATAACAATCACATTGATATTTTATTAACATTAAAATTATATATATTAATATTATACCATTTTTGACAAATTATGTCAATGCCGCCTTTGATTATCGTTGAATCTTACGTATGTCAGGAATTATATCCCGTCTGCATTTTCAAGCGTGATACCGTTATCGCCCAGCGGAATCGCATGGTCAAGACCTACGAATCTGCCGTCCTCCTGCCATAACACTTCCTTTACAAAGGTGTACTTTTCTTCGTCCCATGTGGTGAAGTCGTCAAGAACAAGTCCGCCTGTATCGCCTGAGTTTGCGTTGAAGCACCAGAAGGTATGATTGAGCTTATTATCCTTGATAAGCTTACGCATATAGGTCATCCAGGTAAGGTTGGGTTCTCTCATGAAGCCGCCCCA
>JAFUNV010000022.1 GCA_017472865.1 Ruminiclostridium sp.
CCGCCGTAGCTGCCATCGGGACCTCTTTTCTTATAAATCTGTGCCAGTGTGCTTTCAATGAAGGCGGACGCACTTCCGATAATGGCAATAACCCACATCCATAAAACCGAGCCGAAGCCGCCGAGACAAAGAGCTGTGGAAACGCCGACAATATTGCCCGTTCCTACTCTTGAAGCGGTGGAAACCATAAGCGCCTGAAATGAAGATACGCTTTTTTCTCCCTCAGGCTTTTCCGTTACTGCACGTAACTGCTCACCGAACAGGCGGAACGGCGCAAATTTCGTGCGGATTGTGAAATAAATACCGCCTGCCACAAGAATAATAATAAGTATGTAGCTGTAAAGGGCGTCGCTGACTGCCGAAACAGCATTTTCGATTGCTTCAAACATTTACTTTCTCCTTAACATTAATATTTTAATTATATCAGATTAAAGAAATATTGTCAAATTTTACATAGCGCATACGGAATTGTTGAATAAAATTACAGAATATGATATACTTTAATCAGAGGTGAATGAAATGTCAAAGAAGATACGTACCTGCGAGCTTGAAACTCCCTTTGAAAAAATCAGCACAGGCTGGGACGAATACCCCCGTCCTCAGTTCAGACGAAAATCATATATTTCTCTCTGCGGTCAGTGGGAATTATCCGTACTGAAAGACAATAAGGAAACACCCCTCGGTGAAATCACCGTGCCCTTTCCGCCGGAATCACGTATTTCGGGCATAAAAAGACCACCTGAAAAAGGCGAACAATATATATACCGCAGAAAATTCATGCTGCCCGAAAATTTCAACAAGGGTCATGTACTTCTCCATTTCGGAGCTGTGGACCAGTTTGCGGAGGTTTTTGTAAACGGCACACCAGCAGGCGGACATAACGGCGGATATCTACCCTTTTCCTTTGAAGTAACAGAGCAGATAAACTACGGTGAAAATCTGATAGAGGTGAAAATAACAGACAAGCTTGATACCGATTATCCCTACGGAAAGCAAAGCCGTAAGCGCGGCGGAATGTGGTACACTCCCATAAGCGGAATATGGCAGGCGGTATGGCTGGAGAGCATGGCTGATGATTATATCGTTTCACTGAAGCTCACTCCCTCTCTTGACAGCATAACTATCGAAGCTGTCGGCGGAAAGGAAGAAAAAACTGTTGTAATCCACACTGAAAACGGCGATATCGTTCATAGCTGGAGCGGCGATACCGCTACAATAAAAATCCCCGACCCGAAGCTGTGGTCGCCTGAAAACCCATACCTTTATTATTTTACGCTTACCGACGGCTGTGATGAAACAGAATCATACTTTGCCCTGCGTACCATTGATATACAGGATAAAAACGGTAAAGCATACATCTGTCTTAACGGCAGTCCTTACTTTTTCCACGGACTTCTGGACCAGGGATATTACAGTGACGGTATCTATACCCCCGCATCACCTGAGGGATATTTATGGGACATCAAAAAAATGAAAAGCCTCGGCTTCAATATGCTGAGGAAGCACATCAAAATCGAGCCTGACTTGTTTTACTACTACTGCGATAAATATGGCATGATTGTCTTTCAGGACATGGTAAACAGCGGAAAATATAATTTCCTTATTGATACCGCCCTGCCCACAATCGGACTTCGCCGTGGTATTAAGCACCATGCTTCAAGGCGCCGTAGATACCTCTTTGAAAAATGCGCTGAAAAAACTGTCCGTCAGCTTTACAACCACCCCTGCGTGTGCTATTACACGATTTTCAATGAAGGCTGGGGACAATACGACGCCGACAGGATTTACCGTGAGATGAAAGCGCTTGACCCGTCAAGAATCTGGGACGCAACCTCAGGCTGGTTCTCCGAAAAGGAAAGCGATGTGCAGAGCGAGCATATTTATTTCAAGCCTGTCAGACTCAAAGCAAAGCAGAACCGCCCCCTTGTATTGTCAGAATTCGGCGGTTACTCCTGCAAGATTGATAATCACAGCTTCAACCTTGACAAAAATTATGGTTATAAGAGCTTTTCTTCCCCCGAAGCGCTCACGGACGGGCTGAAAAAACTTTATGAAGAAGAAATAATTCCCGCAACAGACGATGGTCTCTGCGCTGCGGTGCTGACTCAGGTCAGCGACGTAGAAGATGAAACAAACGGTCTCGTTACTTACGACAGACAGGTTGTAAAGGTCGATGAAGGAGTAATGAGGGAGATATCCGAAAAGCTCAGAGCTGCTTTCAGAAATAAAACAGGTATATAAAATAAGCCGCCGTGCTGCCACGGCGGCCTGTTTTTGGTTTTTATTCAGTCTTGAGAAGCGCACGGTACTCATTGAGATATGCCTCAATTACATTGTACTGTGTTTCAAGCTCGGTAGTAAAGCTCATTTCACCGTAAAGCGGTCCGTCAAGAAGAGTTTCGGGGCTGTTTACGAAGATATTCTGGAAGTCGGTGTTGAAGCCTACTGTACAGTCAAATACAAGACCGAACTTTGAAGGGTCAAGCATATCGTTATAAACCTGAATCTGATCTTCTGAGTAGATGGGCTTGAACTTTGTTCTTCTTTCTGCGTTACATTCGGGACAGTTTGCGGACTCCTTGAAGCCAGCAGCGTCACAGTCGAACTTACATTCGGGACACTTAGCATAGTATGTAGGACCGTCGTATGTCATTTCTGCAAGAGTTTCTTCAATAACAACGGGGTCGGTTTCATAAATACGGCTGCTTAAAATCCACTGTACAGCGCCCTGTACGTTCTGTGCGCCTGCGGGAACCATAAAGCCGAGTGTATCAGCGGCAAGGTAGTACTTGTCGGCCTGAGGGTCTCTGGGGAAAGGAACAGCGGCAATTTCACCTTCAAGATTCTTTGTAAAGAGACACTTCTGAGCACTTTCAAAGCCCCATGTAAAGCCCATTGCGAGGAATAAAAGCTTACCGTCTACGAAAGCTTCTTCGGGGTGAATGTAGCCTTCACCTACGAGACCTTCTCTCTTGAGCTTTTCAAGCCATTCCATTGTACGGCTTACGTTCTTGTCACGGAGGTTATTCTTGATATCGTTGTCGGTAACTTCGATAATCTGTGTACCTGTTGTGTTAATGAACATCATAGAGGACCATGAACCGCCTGTGAAGGGGAGGTTTTCCTCGTCCATAGCTGCCCAGGCGTAAAGCATTTCTTCCCACTTATCCCATGTCCATTCACCTGCAAAGTAAAGATCCATAGGGTCCTGAAGGTTAGCTTCCTCAATATTTGCGCGGTTGTAAATCATTGCGAAGTTGGGCATTACGTTCTGGGGATAGTAATAATGCTTGCCCAGATATTCAAAAGATTCAATAACGCTCTTGATATCGGACCAGAGCGGAGAATCCATATCAAGCCAGTCATCAAGGGCGAGATATCTGTTCTTGGAAACGCCGTCGGGGTATGCTGCCCAGTCATAACGTACAAGGTCGGGAGAAGTACCTGCGGCAATAAGCATACCGAGCTTTTCAAAATACTCCATGCTTCCGCATATCTGGGTTTCAACTGTTCCGCCGTATCTTTCAGCAAAGATTTCGGAAATTTCAGGCTGGTCGCCTGTGATATCATAATAGCAAAGTGCCTTTACAAGACCTGCCTTCTGACCGGGAACATAGCTGGGTCCTGTACCCTCCTCGTTTGAAGAGTCAACCTCTTCGATATCAGCCATTGAATCGTAGTCAATCTGAGTATCGAGAGCCGCATTGGGGTCGGTTGTTGCCGCATTTGTAGCGGCAGGCGTGGTCTGTGCAGGGTCAGTGCCGCCTGCGGTATCTCTTGAGCCGCTGCAGGAAGCAGAGCCTAAGAGCATAGAGGTAGCAAGCAGACCTGCTAAAATTCTCTTTTGCTTTTTCATGTTTTCGTATCCTTTCGTAATTTTTCTTTCAGATTAATAAAATTATAACATTCTCATGTACACCGGTATATACTTACGGGACTGAAAATGCAATTAACGTGACACAGAAGGCAAAACGCCTGTAACAGACTTATGTACAAAAACCACAGCTGTGCGGTAATATACGGCTTTTACAAGCACCTGACCATTCTGATTGTAATAATTATAACACATGTAAACGATTAAGTCAATCTTTTATTTGACTAATAAGACAAAAAATGTTATAATAAGTTGAAATTATTGCACAAATACATAATATTTACATAAAGGACAAGATAGTGATGGATAGAATTCTTATTGTCGAGGACGATTCAGCGCTTGGCTCAGGGCTGTGCCGCGCGCTGTCTTCTGAAGCTGTAACAGCGGAAATAGCTGATACAATCCTTTCCGCGCGTCAGAAGCTTACAAGCGAAAAATTCTCCCTTGTAATACTTGACGTAAATCTTCCCGACGGAAACGGCTTCGACTTTCTCCCCGAAATAAAACAAAGCCGTGGAATACCTGTTATAATGCTTACCGCCAACGACCTTGAATCCGATATCGTTGCCGGTCTTGAAGCAGGCGCCGACGATTATATCACAAAGCCCTTCAGTCTAGCCGTGCTCCGCGCGAGGGTAAATTCCCAGCTGCGCCGCTCTGCCCCGAAATCCGTCTGCAGATACATAAGCGGAAGGTACAGCTTCGACTTTGAGCTTATGGAATTCACCGTTGACGGCACACTTATAGAGCTGAGCAAGACCGAACAGAAGCTGCTCAGAATACTTACGGAAAACGAAGGCATAACCCTCTCACGTGACAGACTTGTTGACAGAATATGGACAGACGGTGCCGAATACGTTGACGAAAATGCACTTTCTGTAACCGTGAAACGCCTGCGCGACAAGCTGAACGCAAAGGACTGCATTAAAACAGTGTACGGAATAGGATATACATGGGTAAAGAATGATGTCAGGTGATACTATTACAATAAAATTCGATATACTGCTTATACTGGCGGTAGTTTTCACTGTTTCAGCCGTTATTTACGGATTTTACTGCCGTGTAAAAATGAGACAGCAGGTTAAACGGCTGGACGAAATGCTTGATAAGGCCATTGACGGAAGCTTCACCGAAAGCAGCTTTGACGAAACACAGCTTTCATATCTGGAAAGCAGGCTGTGGAAATACCTGTCCTCCTCGGAAATTTCCGCACGCAAAACCGCAGAGGAAAAGGATAAAATCAAAACCCTTATTGCCGATATATCCCACCAGACCAAAACTCCTGTTTCAAATATCCGCCTTTACACCGAGCTTCTCACTGAGGAAAATCTTTCGCCCGAAGCTCAGGAATATGCCGAAAGAATAAATAACCAATCGGAAAAGCTTACATTTCTTATTACCTCGCTGGTTAAGCTTTCCCGCCTTGAAACAGGCATAATCACTCCTAAGCCCTGTGACAGCCCCATCGCTCCCCTGCTGGAAAGCGTGCTTTCTCAGGCAAAGCCTGCGGCAGAAGCAAAGGGGATTGAAATTTCAGCCGAGTACGGTGAAGAACGGGCTGACTTTGACCCGAAATGGACGGCGGAGGCTGTGTATAATATCGTTGATAACGCCATTAAATATACCGACCGAGGAAGCGTAAAAATCAGAGTTAAGGACTACGAAATGTTTCTTTGCGTGGAAATTTCGGACACAGGCAGAGGTATCCCCGAAAATGAGCAGGCGCAGATTTTCTCGCGCTTCTATCGCGCAAAGGAAACTTCTGAAGCGGAAGGCGTAGGAATAGGTCTTTACCTTGCCCGTCAGATTATTTCTTCCCAGAACGGATATATAAAGGTAAGCTCGGAAATCGGAAAAGGGTCGGTTTTTTCGGTATTTCTTTCAAAACTGTAAGAATTTCTTTCCTTTCTGAAATAACAGGGAAAGATTTATATGCGATAATCCGTATTGTAGAGAAAAAACAATACGGATTTTTTACGGAGGTTTTTATGACAATATTATCCACTGAAAATTTAAAAAAGGTATACACAAGCGGCGATATTGAAACCCGCGCCCTTGACGGTGTAAGCATATCTGTTGAAAAGGGCGAATTTGTTTCGGTCGTAGGCACTTCAGGCAGCGGTAAGTCAACCCTGCTCCACATGCTGGGCGGACTTGACCGTCCCGATTCTGGCAAGGTAATCGTCGACGGCAAGGATATATTCTCCCTCAGCAACGAGGAGCTTACAATCTTCCGCCGCAGGAAGATAGGCTTCGTGTTCCAGAATTACAACCTTGTTCCTGCACTTAACGTATACGAAAACATAGTGCTGCCCGTACAGCTTGACGGTAAAGCTCCCGACAAGGAATATATTGATTCTATTATCGAAACCCTCGGACTTTCAGAAAAGCTGAGCAACCTTTCCAATAATCTCTCAGGCGGTCAGCAGCAGCGTGTTGCCATAGCCCGTGCCCTTGCCGCAAAGCCTGCAATAATCCTTGCTGACGAGCCTACGGGCAATCTTGACAACAAGACCTCTCAGGACGTTCTGGGGCTTATGAGAATTACAAGCCGTAAGTTTGCGCAGACAATAGTGATGATTACCCATAACGAGGAAATCGCACAGCTTGCCGACCGCATAATCAGAATCGAGGACGGCAGAATTATCGAAAAGGCATAAGGAGGAGCAGCCATGAACGTGAATAACAAAGGCTGTATACGAAAGCTCAGCCTTAAAACCATGAAATATTCAAAAGCGCGCAATATAATTGCTGCCGTTGCAATTGCTCTGACCTCTGTGCTTTTTACCGCGCTCTTCACAATAATCGGCTCAATTGCAGACGGTATGGAGCAATCCAACTTCAGAATGGTAGGAACCTGCGCACACGGCGAGTTCAAGCGCCTTTCCGAGGAGCAGTACAATATCCTTAAAAATGACAAGGATATAGCAGAATACGGACTTCGCAGAGTGGCGGGCGCTACCGTGGGCGAGAAGTTTGCAAAGAAGTATGCCGAAGTCAGCTACATGAACAAGAACTGTGCCGAATGGTCATTTGTAACTCCCGAAAAGGGTAGATTACCCAAGGAAAACACCAACGAAGCTGCCGCCGATACCATGACTCTGAGCCTTATGGGCATAAATCCCGAAATCGGCGCTGAATTTACCGTGTCCATGGATGTTGACGGAGCAGTTACAGAGGAAACCTTCACCCTCTGCGGCTGGTGGGAATACGACCCTGCTGCTCCTGCCTGCCACATTCTTATACCCGAAAGCCGACTTGACGAAATTCTGAACGAGCTTGATACTCAGTGCTATGACGGAATGACAGGCAGATACAGTCTTGACGTTATGCTGAAAAGCTACACGGATATTGAAACAAAGCTTTCAGAAATACTGGAAAGAAACGGCTTTTCCTCTAACCCCGCTGATGATAATTACATCGCACTTGGCATAAACTGGGGCTATATGAGCGAAAGTCTGCTGGAAAATTTCGATTTCAGCACAGTTGCTTCCATCGCCCTTATTATTCTGCTTATCATCCTTGTGGGATATCTTATAATCTACAATATTTTCAGAATTTCCGTTTCCAACGATATCCGCCGTTACGGAATGTTAAAGACAATAGGCACAACAGGCAGACAGATACGCCGCATGATTTATATTCAGGCAGGAGTGCTTTCCGCCGCAGGTATTCCCGTGGGCCTTGCGGCAGGCTGGGTTATCGGAGCAGTGCTTACACCTGTTATTATAAATGAAATTAACGTATACCAAGGTACAACAGCGGCGGTAAATCCCGTTATATTCATCTTTTCCGCTCTGTTTGCACTTGTCACAGTGTTTATCTCATGCATGAAGCCAGCTTCCATTGCCGCTAAGGTTTCGCCTATCGAAGCGCTCCGCTACACAGAGGCTTCAGGTAAGGCACTCCGCCGTAAATCCAGCGGAAAAATTTCTCCGTTTTCTATGGCAATGGCAAACCTCGGGCGCAGCAAGGGCAAAACCGCACTTACTGTTATCTCCCTTGCTCTGTCACTGGTGCTGTTCAGTCTCACCCACACCTTTGCAAACAGCTTCAGTATGGAAAAATATCTTTCAGATATAACCGCTGATTTCATTGTTTCGGACAGCAGTTATCTGAACGTCCTTGCCGATTGGAGCCCCGACACAGCTATTCCCGAAGAAGATATTGAAGCACTGAGAAGCATGGACGGTGTTACAAACAGCTTTGTAAGCTACGGCATTGCAACCGAAACCTCACCCGCTACCTTCTACACCGAGGAGTATGTACGTGAACGCCTTGCCTACCATGGAAATGATGAAGTTGTTATTGACAATGTTATATCACGCTCCGAAAAACGGGACGGTCTGGTAGAGGAAAATATGCAGATACTGGGCGTCGAAGAAAGCGCTTTTGAAAAAATCGACGTTATTGAAGGCGATATTTCAAAGCTGGGCGAGAAGGGCTATATCGCCGTAGAAAAAAGCGAGTATTTCAGGCTGGGCGATAAGCTCACCATAAAATACACCGACAGCATAACCTACAAAAATACACAGACAGGCGAAATCCACGAAAGCCCCGACGATATCGAAGATATGGAATGGATGGACATTGATATAAGCTTTGAAACCCATTATGCCGAGTACGAAATCTGCGCTGTTCTGGATATTCCCCACGCCATCGGATACAGATACTACCTGGGCGCTGATTTATTCCTGCTGGGTGCAGAAGAATACCTTGCCGAAAACAAAAATGCTGCACCCCTCTGCCTTGCCTTCGATACCACTGATGAAGCTGAACCTGTAATCGAAGAGTTTCTCAGCAAATACACCGAAAACTCTACACTTGACTACGAAAGCAAAGCCCGGACCGCCGAAGAATTTGAATCCTTCAAGGAAATGTTTGTAATCCTCGGTACAGCGCTCAGCCTTATAGTGGGAATGATAGGTGTATTCAACTTTACAAATACGATTCTTACAGGAATATTCTCCCGCGGCAGAGAATTTGCCGTGCTCCAGTCCATAGGCATGACAGGAAAACAGCTTAAAGCTATGCTTATTTCCGAAGGCCTGTTCTACACTGCCACCGCCGCTGTTTCCGCAATAGTCATAAACCTGCTGACTATACCTATGGCCTCGGTGCTTGAAAAAATGTTCTGGTTCTGCGAGTATAAGTTCACACCCCTGCCCACCCTTGCTGCGACACCCGTGTTTATCATAATGGGTATTGCCGTTCCGCTGATTACTTACTGTGTAATCGGTAAAAAACCCGTTGTGGAAAGGCTCAGAGAATACGAATAATCAAAATATTCAGACTGTACATTGCTGTATGGTCTGAATATTTTTGTACATACTTGACAAAATCATTTCTATTTGTTAAACTGTAATTATTACATTTTTCGACAAACTGAAAGGAAATTAATGCTATGTATGCAACCTTCTGGGCGCTTGTACCGCCCCTTGTGGCAATTATTCTTGCCCTGCTCACCAAAGAGGTATACAGCTCACTCTTTGTCGGTATCCTTATCGGCGCATTGTTCTTTGCAGGCTTCAATCCTGAAACCGCAATGAACCACATGATTGACGACGGCTTTCTGGCTGTTCTGTCAGACAAATGGAATGTGGGAATACTAATATTCCTCGTAATTCTCGGCACTATGGTCTGCCTTATGAATAAAGCAGGCGGCTCAGCAGCCTTCGGCGAATGGGCAAAGAAACATATAAAAAGCCGCGTGGGTGCGCAGATAGCCATGGTCATACTCGGCGTACTTATCTTTATCGACGACTATTTCAACTGTCTTACCGTGGGCAGCGTTATGAAGCCTGTGGCAAAAAAGCACAATATCTCCTCCTGCAAGCTGGCGTACCTCATTGACGCCACAGCGGCGCCTGTATGCATTATTGCGCCTATCTCCTCATGGGCGGCGGCAGTTGCAGGCTTTGTAGAGGGCGAGGACCCCTTTACTCTTTTCATAAGTGCTATTCCCTATAACTACTACGCACTTCTTACTATCATATTTATGATAGGAGTAATTCTTCTTAAAATTGATTTCGGTCCCATGCGCCAGTATGAAAAGTTTGCCGCCGCAGGTATCGACCCCGGCGACGAAGAAAAAAACTCGGCAGGCTCTGAGGAAACAATTAACCCAAAAGCCAGGGTTTTTGACCTTGTATTTCCTATTATAACTCTCATTATCAGCTGCGTTTTCGGCATGATTTACACAGGCGGCTTCTTCACAGGCACAAACTTCATTGATGCCTTTTCTGATTGCAACGCCTCAAAGGGTCTTGTAATAGGTTCTCTCCTCGCACTTATCATAACGATTATCGTTTATCTTATAAGACGCGTCGTTTCCTTCAAGGATTGCATGGAGGCTATCCCCGAGGGCTTCAAGGCTATGGTGCCCGCTATACTTATTCTTACCTTTGCATGGACCTTAAAGGCTATGACCGACAGCCTCGGCGCAGGCGTATTTGTTGAAGCGGTGGTTAAGGAATATGTCATTGACCTTCAGTTCCTCCTTCCTGCAATTATATTTGTAATTGCCGCGCTTATTGCCTTTGCGACAGGAACCTCATGGGGTACCTTCGGTATACTTATTCCTATCGTAGTTGACGTTTTCCAGAGCGTTGACCATACCATGATGATTATTGCTATCTCCGCCTGCATGGCAGGTGCGGTATGCGGCGACCACTGCTCGCCTATCTCCGATACAACCATTATGGCTTCCGCAGGTGCGCGGTGCAACCACGTAAAGCACGTTTCCACCCAGCTGCCCTATGCAATAACCGTAGCGGGAATTTCCTTCTTTATGTATATTGTGGCAAGCCTTATAAAGAACCCTGTTATCTGCCTTATTATAGGAGCAGCTCTTACAATCGGCACACTTCTGCTCATTAAATTTATCAGTCAACCCAGAAATGAGCAGGCTGACAGGTAAATCAAATACTATTTCAGTTGTTTCGGGCGGCTAAAGCGAGCCGCCCTTGCTTTTTTCCGTAAATTATGCTAAAATATTTTTAATAACCTGTCACCTTACGGGTGTTTTTCTCGTCTTATATATACAGAAAGCTATTTTTTAACGGGAAAGGATAACGTTATGAAAATAAAACCTGTAAAAAATTATAAGAAGCCCTTGTATGCCGTAGCTGCCGCAGCAGCCGCAGGTATGCTTTCGGGCTGTACCACCGAGCTTGCGGGCGATGTGGCTGTTGTGGACGGCGCAATGGATATTCCGCCCGACTACACCACAGCCTCTGAAGTTATGCCCGAAGGAACGGTAGAAGTCCAGACAGAGGGCACCGTACATATTTCTGATGATGAACAGCATAAGATAAATAATTTCTGGGTTTCCTACGAAAACGAAATTAAGAAAAAGGACGAGTACCTTAACGCCTTTGCAAAGCACGGCTATAATCTTTTTCTGTCTGATTATGATGAGTCGGAACAATGCAGTGCCTGTGATTTCGGCAACAGTCTTGCTAAGGTTGCCTTTGATTCAAGGTACTTATTTGTAGGCTTTTACACCGAAGATATCAGCGATGATTTTGTATACCAGTCCGGAAAAGCAACCGATTACGGATATATCTTCAACCGCTATGGCTATTGCGTTGCACTTATAGACATAAACGAAAGCACCGACGGCAGAATTGAAGAAATCGTCGAAGCAATCGTAAATGACTACCGCAATTTTGACGAGATTGACGAACCCGATGAGACGGCTGTCGAACTGGCAGGCGACGTTGTTTTTGTCCCCGACGAAGAGGAAGAATTGGAAATAGCAGGCGGAATAACCCTCGCACCTGACGAAACCTGCGCTGTGGTTGAGGAATTCAGCCTTGCAGGCGATATTGCAATTCCACCCGATTACAATGCAGATAATATGGGCATGGAATATGCAGAGCAGTATATTTCAGCCTTCGCCGAAAAAGGAATAACCCTGACCGAGACGCCAGATGGCGACTGGGGACCCTTTGCGCTGGGCTTTGAAACAATCCCCTTTATAATCTCTCTCGAAAGCACCGAACACAATATTTATCTCGGCTTTTACAGCTCTGAAAATACTGCTCTTATTGACGAAATAACAAACGCAGGCGGTGTATCCTTCGGTTACGG
>JAFUNV010000023.1 GCA_017472865.1 Ruminiclostridium sp.
AACCTGAGCGTAGTTCTGCTTGTGAGCCTCATCCTGACCTGCAAGAGAAGCAGCGTAGTTACCGCCTGTCTTTGTGTAACCCATACCGCCCTTTACAGCACGTACGTAGTTCTGTTCAACGTAGATGTCAACAGGGTTAAGACCGCTCGCATAGTATGCACCGGAGGGAGAGCAGATAATGATGAAGTAATACTTGTCGCCGGGGCGAACGCCGAGGAAGGGGTCAGCGGCAAATACGAAGGGTCTGATATAGAGGGAAGCACCGTCAGTGTGGGGAACCCAGTCCTTATCAACGTCAACGAGGGTGTGGAGAGCCTGTAAAGCGTCTTCAACGGGAATCTGAGGAATAATGAGACGTTCAGCAGAGGTGTTTAAACGCTTGAAGTTTTCTTCGGGGCGGAAGAACTGAATCTCGCCGTCGGGAGTTCTGTAAGCCTTCATACCTTCAAAGATTTCCTGACCGTAGTGAAGAACCATAGCGGCGGGAGAAAGCTCAATATTGCCGAAGGGTACGACTCTTGCGTCATGCCAGCCCATGCCTGTGTCATATTCCATAACGAACATGTGGTCGGAGAAAACTTTGCCGAAGCCGAGCTTGCTTTCGTCTGCGGGCTTTGCCTTGGGGGTTGTGGTTTTTACAATTTTGATATCCATTGTCTTATTTCCTTTCTTTAACAGCGTTACGCTTTATGAATTAACTTATATTATACCATTTAATAATGGATTTGTAAATATGTTTTTATAAAAAAGTGGGGGCGAACTGTGGTCGCCCGTTTTTATGCTATTATATTCGTGCAAACTCATCACGCATCATAACCGCCAGTCTGTCACAGCGCTCATTCTCCTCATGTCCTGCGTGGCCTTTTATCCAGTTGAAGGTAACGTCGTGAATTTCAAGAAGCTTTAACAGCCTGTCCCACAAATCACTGTTGAGGGCGGGCTTTTTGTCGCTCTTTATCCAGTTGTTTTTCTTCCAGGATTTCGCCCAGCCTTTAGTAACGCTGTCCACAACATACTTTGAGTCGGTCTGGAGTATAACCTTGCATGGGTATTTCAGCGCTTCGAGCCCTGTGATTACCCCCATAAGCTCCATACGGTTGTTGGTTGTGTGAGGCTCTCCCCCTGAAAGCTCCTTTTCTCTGCCATCACAGCGGAGAATTACCCCGTAGCCTCCCGGACCGGGATTACCCGAGCAGGCACCGTCGGAGAAAATATATACCGTTTTATCCATTTGTCATTTCCTTTCTTTTTCTGAGCTTTGCTGCTATGTTGCTTACTACCGCGGAAAGTCCCGTAAGGACGGGCAGAGCAGAGGCGGAAATTACTGCCGCGCAGATTATCATTTTAAGATTGAAGGCGGTCATTCCGAAAAATGTCGGGAACATACCCGTGCCGAAGATAAAGCTGCCGATAAGGATTGTAAGCATTGCTATTTTCCATGGCTTTACGGGGTGACAGCAGCGTGCGGTAATCATAAAGGAGATAGCCGCCAGAACGATTGTCGCCACACTGCTCATCTGCGGAGTGGAGAAACCGAAAATCCCCGAGCATACAAGCACGGCAATCATGGCGAGAACTGCTGTAACGCCGTTGGGAAGAGCTACACGCAGAACATTTCCGATAAAGCTGCCGCGGATTATATCCTTGTTTCCCTGCATTGCCAGAAGAAAGCTCGGGATACCGATACAGAGCGCATTTATAAGGGTCATCTGTATCGGCTCGAACAGGAACGGCAGCCTTATAAACAGGAACAGCAGAGCCAGCAGGGAGCTGTACACTGTTTTGGAGAGGAATAAGGAGGCTGAACGCTCAATATTGTTTATGGAGCGCCGCCCCTCGGCTACTACCTTGGGCATTGAGGCGAAATTGCTGTCCAGAAGCACAAGATTTGAAACATTTCTTGCCGCTTCGCTTCCGCTTTGCATGGCTATGGAGCAGTCGGCCTCTTTAAGCGCCAGTACATCGTTTACGCCGTCGCCCGTCATGCCTACTGTATGCCCCTTGGCTTTAAGCGCTTTTATGATTTCCAGTTTTTTATCAGGCGTAACTCTGCCGAAAACTGTGTAATCTTCAATAACATCACTGATATTATCAACTGCTGAAGCGTCAATGTATCTGTCGGCATTGTTTACACCTGCTTTTTTTGCGGCAGCGGCGGCAGTTCGGGGGTTGTCGCCCGATATTATCTTCACCGCAACACCCTGTTCCTCGAAAAAGTCAAGGGCGGCAGGGGCTTCCTTGCGGATTTTGTCGGTAATTGCCGCCAGCGCCAACGGCTTTATATCTGTGGGCAGGTTCTTATCATCGAACGGATTTTCCGAGCGTGCAATAAGTATAATTCTCCTGCCGTCACCTGAAAAATTCTCAACGCGCTCTCTGATTTCACTGAATTTCTCACCGAGGATAAACTCAGCCGCACCCATCATATAACTGCCTTTGCCCTTGAACTGTGCACCGCTCCACTTTTTGGCGGAGGAGAAGGGGAGCACTTTTTCCGCTTCCCATGTGCTTTTGCCGTCCCAGCGGCACTTCATTGCCTTAAAGGTGGGGTTTCGGTCGGGAAGAACATTCATCAGTGCCGTAACTGCCTCGTCAATCGGCTCGTCCGACAGCGGCAGAACCTCCTCAACGGTCATATCGCCCTCGGTGATGGTGCCCGTCTTGTCAAGGCAGAGTACATCCACCCTCGCCAGTGTTTCGATGCAGAATAAATCCTGCACGAGTGTATTTATTTTCGCCAGACGGATTGCGCTTACCGCAAGCACAACGCTTGAAAGCAGCACAAGCCCCTCGGGTATCATGCCGATAACTGCCGCAACAGTGCTTGTTACCGCGCGGTTAAGCCCCTGTCCCGAAACGAAGATTGCATTATAGAAAAGTACCGCCATAATCGGCACAATTGCTATTGCGATACCTTTTAAAATCTTATTCAGCGCGTCCATCATTTTTGAATGAGGCTTTTTTACGTATTTTGCGCCGCTTGTGATTTTACTGGAAAAGCTGTCAGCGCCCAAAGCTGTAACAACAGCCCTTGCTTCGCCGCTTACGATGAAGCTGCCCGAAAGTATCTTTTCGCCCGCTGCCTTGAAAACAGGGTCGCTTTCGCCTGTGATAAGGCTTTCATTTACCTCGCATTCTCCTGATACGACCTCACAGTCCGCCGCCGCCTGAGCGCCTGTGCGGAAAATTATAAGCTCGTCAGCGGCAATTTCCTCGGTGGCAATTTCCTTTTCTACTCCGTCACGTATTACTGTCACCTTCGGTGCAGAAATCAGCGTAAGCTTGTCAATAGTGCGTTTTGCGCGTATCTCCTGAAAGATACCGATACCCGTGTTCCACAGAATAATCATGGCGAACATGGCGTTTTTCGGTGAGCCGACCAGAAAAATCAGCACCGCCAGCACCACGTTGATAAAATTAAAGAAAGTGAATATATTATGCGCAAGAATATGCTTTATTGATTTGGTTTTCGGGTTGGGATTGCCGTTGACTCTGCCTGAGGCTATGCGCTCGGCGACTTCCTTTTCCGAAAGGCCCTTATTGATATCCGTCATTTCTGCTCTCCTTGGCCTTTGCCTGTCATATATGCCTACATTATACAATAATTTTTCTTGTTTGTAAATATTATTATTGTGTTTTAATTGACATTTTAAACTAGCTGTGATATTATTATATTTGTATAGATAAAAATGCGGTATAACCGCAATGTGTATTATATAATAATGGTATAGAAAGGAAAATATAATGAAAAAGTTTATTTCAGTCATAATTGCGGCAGTGATGCTGGCTTCTGTTTCCGCCTGTGACACGGGAAATCAGCCTGAAACAACCACTACTGCTCCCGCAGATACCCGCCCTGAAATGCCTAACCTTGTGGGTCTTTCCCTTGAGCAGATAGGTATGCGCTATCCCGCACTGGTGCTTGAAACTACATACGAGTACAGCGACGAAGTTGAGAAGGATAAGGTTATCGAACAGAAAATCCCCGCAGGAGATAAGTACGACGAAGACGACCCCATAGAGGTTATCGTAAGCGGCGGCTCTAAGCTTATCGAAATCGACGATTACACCAACCGTAATATCGACGACGTTGAACAGCTCCTCTTAAAACAGGGCTTTGAATGTGATATCATTTACAGCGAGGACGATAAAATCACAAAGAACTGTGTAATCAAAACCGTTCCTGCCGCAAGAGAAAAGGCAGAAGCGGGCACTCTCGTAACCTGCTATGTAAGCCTCGGAAAGGCGGCGGTGAAGGCAGTTGTTCCTGATATGGTAGGTAAATCTATCGAAGAAGCCTCCGAGCTTGCGGAAGAAAACGGCATAAAGCTCACAATTGAATATGAAGAAGCTGACGGCGTTGAAGCGGGAACTGTCCTCGAACAGGGTATTGACCCCGACACTGAGGTTGAGCCCGACTCGCGCGTTATAGTAAAAATTGCGGGCGAAGGCTCGTCAAGCAGCGCGACCACCAATATCAGCCTTTCCGTAAAGGAAGGCATGAGCGGAGAATTCCAGCTTAAATACTACATAGATGGCACACTCCAGGAAGAAAAGACCGAAATCAAGGAGCTGAGCCTTACCAAGAAGATTTCCTGGGAGGTTTCGGGCACCGATATCCACACCTACACTATCGTTGTTACTTCTATGAAGACAGGCAAGTCGGGTACTCTTATCGAGATGGAGGTTGACTTCACTCAGGACCCGCCCGCAAAGGACCACCACGATACATTTAACGGCAATATTTTCTCCGAAATATCTGAATAAAATGCAAGAAGGTTACAGTATGGTTTCATTTCTTTAGTTTATGATACCAAAAATACCAAAATGTAATTTTTTTGTGAAATTCTGTAACAATTAAATTTCATTTTATACAAAAAAAGGACGTTCTTTTGTAAAATTTCTATAAAATTGCGGCTTTGCTGTAAAAATTTTGAAAAAAACTATTGCAAAATCAAATGAAATAAGCTATACTGTAATTACAGCAAGGGGAAACCCGAAGCTGAATATGGATATAGCCCCGAGGGGTTATACATAAAAATTTTTTTAAGGAGGAAAAAACAATGATAAAGTTTTTCCAGAAGCTCAAGGCTAAGAAGGGCTTTACACTCGTTGAGTTAATCGTAGTTATCGCGATTATCGGTGTATTAGCTGCAATCCTCGTTCCTACAATGTTGAACTACGTAACAAACTCCAGAGTTACATCTGCTAACTCTACTGCTGCGTCTATCAAGAACAACATTGACACATTCCTTACCAACGCTGATACAGCTGGTTACGGTATGAAGAGAGGTAACGCTAACAAGGTTGTTCTCACAATTACTGTTACTAACGGTGAATGGACAGTAGAAAGCGGAACTCAGGATGTATTTAAGGATGGCGGCGCGTATGCATGGGGCGGTTCCGGTACAGGTACAACAGGTGCTGAAAAGTCCGGTGCAGATTCTGCTGAAGCTCTTCTCGCTATCGAACTTGCTGACCTTTTCCCTGAAGTTGAAACTGCTGCTATCGGCGCACAGTTAGTAGGCGGCAAGACAATGGCAGTATACTACACTGCTGAAACTTCTGAGTACACTGGTCTTGATGGTATGTTCAACGCTGATGAAAACGGCGGTTGGGCTACACCTACTTACGCTTGGGATAACACAACTGCAGGCGTTGACGAAGAAGGCTTCATCGTAGGTACAGCTCCCCTGCTTCCTATCGGTTCTGGCGAATCTACTGGCGCATAATTAAGTACTTAACAGTGCGTAATTAAAAAGTAATACTTTTTCCCCGACGGGAAACCGTCGGGGAATTAAGTAATTATAAGCATTTATATGAAACCGCACGGGTGCGGTCTGATATAAGTGCTTAAAACTAGAAATGAGTGAGGTATACGCCCATGAATACGTTTTTCAAACGTTCAGCTTCAAAAAAAGCGTTCACAATGGTGGAACTTATTGTTGTGCTTGCTATTATCGGTGTTCTTCTTGCTATGATTCTTCCTGCGCTCTTTACCTCTGACCTTGATTCCAAGGCAAAGGGTTATGCGAAATCTTATTATTACACCGTGCAGGATTTCATGAGTCGTAAGCGTATTGCTGAGGACCCCGACCACCCTATGTTAAGACCTGCGCCGGGTGTTGTGCTTGAATTATTCTTGTACACGACCACTGACGCTTCGGGTAATGTGGTTGAAAGCGGACTTGTTCCTTTCGGTACGACATTTAACGGTACAATGAACAGTTCTGATGTCCTTCAGGGTCTCCCTGCTGACGCTAATGTAAAGGCAATTGTTGCTGATTTTGCACAGGCTATGGAAAATAATATCACTGCGACAGAACACGCAGGTACATTCTATGCGGTTGTGGACGCTGATTTCATCGTACAGGCGGCTTATTGGTCTGAGGCTACTATCAGCGAGATGGTTTCAGGCGGCAACATGACGCTCACATTCGATGATAATGATTTGATAAGCGGTTATGTATGCTGTGCTTTCCCGCCTGAATTTTCAACGGTTTCGGGTGTTTCAGCCAGAAAAATGTTTACCTATATTTATTAAAAAATAGTTCAGCCTGTGCATCGCACAGGCTGTTTCAGTAAAATATGTGTGTTTTTTGGGGGAAAAATGAAAAAGATTAGTAAAAAAGGATTTACACTGGTGGAATTAATCGTTGTAATTGCGATTATCGGTATCCTTGCGGCAATTCTTGTGCCGACTATGCTTAATTATACCATGAATGCGAAGGTTACTTCCGCCAACAATACTGCGGGAAGCATCGAGAGAGCCATAGACAATTACCTGCTTAAAGCGGACATCGAGGAATATGGAATGTTCGTAATTGATGAGGCGGTTGCGGAAATTGAAATTAAAATTATCGACTCGGTATGGAATGTGACAGCGACGAATACGGAACTTTATTTCCATGACAAGAGAAATAAATGGAGAGGTTCGGGTTCGGGTTACGCAGGTAAGCAGCTTGTAAATTCTTTCGGTGCGGAAGAAGAGCTTGCGGTTATCCTTGCGGGTATGTATCCTGAACTTGAAACAGGCTACATCAAATGTCATCTCACGGGCGGCGACTGTGACGCGTTGTATTACACGGCGGAAACCAACACTGATGTGACAATGCCGGAATTCGGTGACAGAGGCTGGTCGGTAGATACATTTATATGGGACGGAGCAAACGCGGGCGTATGCGAGGAAGGTTATATTGTCGGCACTGCCCCTGTTTTGCCTTTAGGTTCGGAAGATTAAAGAAAACCCCACTGTACTTAACAGTGGGGTTGTTGTTTATTCCTTTGTATAGAAAGGTTCAGTTACCTTGGGGGCACTTGCTCCGAGTGTAGATTTAAGTGAAGCTACAACAACAGGGAACTTGGTTAAAAAGAGCTTTGCTGTCTGACAGAGAGAATCGGCAATTTTCTTGCACTTTTCCTCATCAGCGTCAATGTCGAGAACGAACATGTAATGTTCCTGTTCACCCTGCTTCATCATAATGAAATACGCGCTGTTGACTTCGGGATTCTTTGCGACATTCTTTTTGATGGAGTTCATAACGGAATCGGGGATATTAACGGGCTTACCGAACATATAAGTAAGCTTCTGGGGTTCTCCGCCCTCGCTGTTCTGGACAGCCTGTGCCTTTGCAGCAGCCTGCTGTGCGTGTTTCAGAATATTGTCGAGAAGCTCCTTTGTAAAGATGAGGTTCTGGGTCATGGGGTTGATAACAAAGCCGTTTGTTACGTCAGCTTTCTTGCTTACAAGGCTTGCCATCTGGGGGAAGACAACAACGATAGCCTTGATTTGTTCAGATTTGTTCCACTTCTGGAATTCATTTATATCAGTAAAGAGAGGGAAATACTGCTCACCCTTATTGTTGGTAACGAGCTTAAAATTGAACTTGGCGTTCTTGGGGATTTCCATTTTGCCTGTACCCTCAAGTGGTGTGCCGTTTTCGTCAAGTACGTCAACGGGAGCGAAATACTTAGCCTTTACAGCCTCCTGAACGAAAGCAGACTGTGTTTCGGGAGTTTCGCTTTCTCTTATAGCGTTCATAGCGGCCACGAGAGCTTCATTTTCAAGATTAGGGAATATATTTTCAGCCATGATAGTTGTCCTTTCAGTAATATATCTATTATTATAACACAGATATTGGATTATTTCAATAGTTTAAGTGAATTAAAAAATATTTTAAAAAATTTTCAAAAAATGCTTGACAAGCATGTAAAGTTATGATATAATAATCAAGCAATGAACGCTGGTGTAGCTCAGTTGGTAGAGCAGCTGATTTGTAATCAGCAGGTCGGGGGTTCGAGTCCGTCCACCAGCTCCATTTTTTTGTCTGCAGACAATTAATATATTGCGTACTGCTGATTTGTTCGGCAGGCACGTTCCCGGTAACGGGAACTTAATATGAGGAAGCGTTCCCGAGTGGCCAAAGGGGGCAGACTGTAAATCTGTTGCGTTTCGCTTCGGTGGTCCGAATCCACCCGCTTCCACCAACAAAACAAAAGCAACCACGCGCTTGATGTGGTTGCTTTTGTTTTGTTGTTATGGCAGAGAGGTGGATTCGGACAAGAATCGTCACCCGCTTCCACCAAAGGAAACAGCTGCATACCTATGCGGCTGTTATTTTTTTGAATTGATTGACGATATAGTCAGGATTTATTATCTTCACAAATTCTATAAAGCTATTGACAATTCCATTCTATCGTGATAGAATGGAAATGCGAAGTAATTCTATCGAAGTAGAATCAAAGAGGTGCTTTTATGAAGCTTTTTGATTCAGAGCTCAGAGTTATGGAGCTTTTATGGAAAAAGGGCGAGCTTTCAGCGAAGGAGCTTGCCGAAATTCTCGCGCAACAAACGGGTTGGAGCAAGACTACTACCTATACGGTAATAAAAAAAATGCGTGGATAAGGGTGCGGTAAGCCGTAAAGACCCTGGGTTTATATGTTGTGCAAATATTACACGTGAGCAGGTGCAGGAGTATGAAACAGATGAACTCATCACCCGTATGTATGATGGCTCGGCGGATAAGCTTGTTGCATCATTACTGGGCAGCAGACGGCTTACCGCAAAAGAAATAGAAGGGCTAAAAAAACTGGTGGAGGATTTGAAATGACGGGACTTCTGGAGCTTAATATTTCGGCGTCACTGCTGATAATATCAATAATAATTATACGCGCATTGTTTAAAAACAGACTGCCCAAGAGGTTTTTCGCATGGATATGGTCTGTGGTTATTCTGAGACTGGTAGTGCCGTTTTCCATACCATGGCAGATAAGCCTTATTCCGCCCGATTATCTTATCCCGGCAGTTAACAATATTACAGGAGCAAACCCGCCCATAGGCTTTTTCGATGACGAGGGCGTTTTCAGGTACGAATTCGGTATGACAGCTGAGAAGGGCGAGCAGATAAGAAGCTTCGGGGATTTATTTATATTCATAAGTCTTATCGTTACAGTATTGCTTCTGACATTGTTTACGGTAAATCATCTCAGATACAGGAAAAGATATATGGATGCGCTTCCTTATGGCAGCGGTGTTCTTGACTGCGGTTTGCGCAGAAAGATAAGTCTCAAATACAGCGACCGTATTTCCGCCCCTATAACCTATGGCATAATGAATCCTGTTATTGTACTGCCGAAAACCTGTACAGAAGAGAATTTTCAGGGAAGAGAAACGGTACTTGCTCACGAAATTGAGCATATACGCTGTTTTGATGTGCTTTACAAATGGATAATAACTGCGGTAACCTGCCTTTATTGGTACAATCCCTTCGTCTGGCTCATGTTTATGTTTTCGGACAGGGATGTTGAAATTGCCTGTGATATAAGCGCAATGAACAAAAGCGGCACAGGCAGGGAGGAATATTCCGCACTCCTTATCGGGCTTGAGGAAAGACGCTCTATGGATATCTGTGCCAGAGGCTTCAGCGCAGGAGCAATAAAAAAGCGTATTAAATCAGTGATGAAAAGCAGAAAAACAGGTATCGTGAGTGTTATTATTGCGGTTATGCTGTCTCTTTGTTCATTTACGGTTTTCGTAAGTGCGCATACAAGCCTGAATGCAGACCTTTCCATGTGGGTACCTATTCATATTGACAACAGCGATGTTAATGAGCTGCTGTGGCTTGAGCCGCAGAAATATTATCTTGAGGGCGGCACAAAGGAACAGTACATAGAGGTTTATCCTGATAATACTCTTCAGATTTTCGGCTATGATTTCAAAGCGGATTTTCTCGAGCGTGAGCCTGATATATATGATAATCTTACTGAAAGTGAGATTGAATTACAGAATGAATATTTTGAACGCAGTTCGGCATACTGGAACAGCCGTCACCCTTACACACTGCCAAGTATAGCGGTAATCTTCCTTGACGATTTTGAAGGGCAGGCACAGTTTCTGAGCTATACAGATGAAAACACCATAATGAACGGTTCACTTGTGTACAAGGCTGAAAATCCTACCAAGGCAGGTGTTTATCAGGCTTACGATATGGATAAGGAGCCTGCCTTCGGTTATTACTATTCCGATAATGACGACAGCTATATCTATATATTCTATGATGTGCTTGAGATTTATGACGGTAAGGGCGGAAGAAGCGGCCCCATAAGCTTTGTCCAGGTGAAGCAGGACAGCCGACCGAATGAAATAATCCTTGCAACAAATCGTGACAGGCTTTCCGAAGAAGAACCGCAGGGATATATTCTGGGCGATGATGAAGCCAGTATCTACGACCCTGTAAGCGGCAATACCTATCGGCTAAGAAGCAAGCCTGTTTTCGGATAATAAAACAAAAGGCGGACACAGAATTAACTGCGTCCGCCTGAATTATTTACAGCTTGAATTCGGAAATAAGCCCCGAAAGTATTGTAGCCTGACCGCTGAGCTCCTCACTTGAGGCTGCGCCCGACTGAGCAGATTCAGAGGTGCTGTCAACGATACCTGAAATAGCGTTGATACTGTTGAAGATATCGTCCATGTATTGTGCTTCATTGCGTGTGGTTTCAGAAATCTTGATGATGTTCTGGTCTACACTTATAGTATCTGCAACCGCTTCCGAGAGTGATTTTGCGGTAGTGTCCGCAAGTTCAACACCATCGTTAATTGCGTTGGCTGTCTGCTGAAGCAGCTCAGAGGTGCGGTTTGCCGCCTCTGCGGATTTACTTGCAAGCATTCTTACTTCGTCCGCAACAACGGTGAAGCCCTTACCTGCTTCGCCTGCACGTGCTGCTTCTACGGAAGCGTTTAGAGCAAGAATATTAGTCTGGAAAGCGATATCGTCGATAGTCTTGATAATCTTTGCGATTTCAGAGGACATACGTGAAATTTCGGTCATTGCGTTAAGCAGCTTATCCATTTCAAGACTGCTCTTTTCAATCTTGGTCTTGGCGCTTCCGGCAAGCTCACGTGCCGCAAGTGTACGGCGGTCTGTCTCATGAACACGCTCGATAATTGCGGTCATGTCATCGGTGAGCTTTCGCAAGGTTTCTGTCTGTCCCGAAACACCCTGAGCGAGGACCGCAGAAGTTTCCGCCATGCTTGCCGCGCCCATATTTACCTGTACAGAGGCGGTTTCAATATTATTGAGAGTGTTTCTCATGGAGTTTATGATGTTTACAAGGGATTCCTTGATAGGCTTGTAGTCGCCTATATATTCCTCGTTTATCTGAACAGTAAAATCGCCATGTGCAAGTCTGTCCAGCTTTTGTGAAATATCGCAAATATATCTTCTTGTGGTGTCGGTGCAGCTTGCAAAATTGGTGCAGAGCTGACCGATTTCATCGCTTGAATTATAATCAAAGGTGGCGGAAAGCTCACCTGCGGCAATTCTTTCAGCAACAGCGCTGATTTTCTTCAGCGGCTTCATCTGAGCCTTCATAACGCTTATAACAACAGCATTTGCTGCCGCAAAGAATACAACGAAAAGAATAATATAGGTTATAGCAAGACCAACGAGTGAGCTGTTTATATCACCCTCGGGCATTACATATCCGATAGCCCAGTCAGCGGCAGAAAGCTTTGTGAAAGCAAAATACTTTGTTTTACCGTCCCAGTCCTTGTTGGAATCAAAATAAATTTCATCTGAGAGGGAAGAGATTACCTTGCCGTAATCGCCTTCGGCTTCATTGCAGGAGGTGATAACTGCCGCACCGTCAGCAACAGCAGGATTGTAAGCGGCGTTGCCGTGAATCATGAAATTGCCTGCGTTGTCAATAAGCACGGGATAACCGTTTTCGGTAATCTTCATTTCACCCACAAGCTGCATAACGCTGTCAAGAGTGATATCACAGGCGAAAACACCTGCGAATGTACCGTTTTCGTAAAGAGGGGAAGCAACGGTTATAATCATTCTTCCTGTTGCAGTGTCTATGTAGGGAGCAGTAAAAATGGTCGATTTAGTATTTTTAGCGTCCTGATACCAGCTTCGTGTGGTAGCGTCAAAGCCGGCGGGAAGAGTGGAGGTATCGGTTACGGCCATGTAAAGGCTTACGTCCTCATAAGCGGTGTAGCAGTCCAGAAGCGCGCCGTTAAGCGTCATAACGCTGTCGATAAAGTCATCGTTATTCTGATGACCCTCTGAAATCTCAGCGAGCTTTCCTGCTGCATTAGCCTGAGCTGCGGTAAATTCCGCCTGTCTTGTGAGCCACTGGTTTACCTCTTCGGAGTAAACGGCAAGAGACTGCTCGGTGGTGGAGAAAACTCCGTCCTTTACCTTTGAATATGAAACAGCAAAGCCGATAACTGTAAGCATGAGCAGGGCTATTGAAGTGGTGATTATAACTGATAGGATAATCGCCTTCGTAAGTCCGAGAGTTTTTTTATTGGGATTCATAACTGCAATTCCTTTCACGACCTGAGATTAAACATATATATTAATAATTTAGCATAAATTTCATGTTTTTTCAATATTTATATATATATTTCTCGGATTTATACAAATATTTTTTTGTAATGTTGTATAATTTTATGTCTGCACCCTTCAGAAAAAAGGGGAATACCATGTTTTTTATTGAATTTTTACCGCGCAAAAGGTTGTGAAAAAGGCAGAAATATGATATAATTATAATATATCTTTGTTAAAGGGTGAAAACTTTGAAGAAAAACCTCATGGAAAAAATAAAGGAATCGCTGGGTTCGGTACTTCCCGTAGCGGCAGTTGTTTTCCTGTTGATGATATCCATAGTTCCCGCAAGCGGCGAGCTGTTCTTCATGTTCCTGGTCGGAACGGTCATGCTGGTTGTGGGTATAGGTCTGTTTACGCTGGGTGCTGATACGTCAATGATTATCATTGGTGAGGAAATCGGTGCAAAGCTGGTAAAAATGCGGAAAATATGGTTTATTTTGCCTGTCTGTTTCCTTATCGGAGTGCTTGTAACGGTAGCTGAGCCTGATTTAAAGGTGCTTGCCGACCAGACGCCTATTGTTGAGACGCAGGTTATGATATGGTCAGTGGGCATAGGCGTAGGATTGTTCTTGGCTCTCGCCTTTCTCAGAATTTTTCTCCAGGTAAAAATATCGGTGCTGTTCATAATTTTCTATGCGCTGGTATTCATTTTTGCCTGCTCACCTCTTATTTCCCCCGACTTTATTCCTACCGCCTTTGATTCCGGCGGTG